>NZ_JAPDPH010000028.1 GCF_026013475.1 Micromonospora yasonensis
CGCGGCGGTGCTGATGGAGGTGATCGAGCATCTCGACCCGCCGCGCCTGCCGGCGCTGGAGGACGCGGTGTTCGGCCACGCCCGCCCCGGCACGGTCGTGGTGACCACGCCGAACGTCGAGTACAACGTCCGCTACGAGGGGCTGGGCGCGGGCCGGTTCCGGCACGCCGACCACCGGTTCGAGTGGACCCGGACCGAGTTCGCCGCCTGGGTCGAGCGGGTGACGGTGGCCCACGGCTACACCGCCACGATCGCCGGGATCGGCGACGACGACCCCGAGGTGGGCAGCCCCACGCAGCTCGCGGTTTTCACCACAACGGAAGCAGCGACCCGGACGGAGGAGACGACCCGATGACCACCCTGGACATCCCCGAGCTCGCCCTGGTGGCGCTGGTCGGCGTCTCCGGTTCCGGCAAGTCCACCTTCGCCCGGCGGCACTTCCGACCCAGCCAGGTGCTCTCCTCGGACACCTTCCGGGGCATGGTGGCCGACGACGAGAACGACCAGTCGGCCTCCGGCGACGCGTTCGACGCGCTGCACCACGTCGCCGGGATCCGGCTGCGCCGGGGCCGGCTCACCGTGGTGGACGCGACCAACCTCCAGCCGCACGCCCGGGCCGCCCTGGTCAAGGTGGCCCGCGAGCACGACGTGCTGCCGGTGGCGATCGTGCTGGACGTGCCGGAGGCGCTGGCCTGGGAGCGTACGCAGACCCGGGTCGACCGGACCCACGGCCGGCAGGTGCTCGCCCGGATGCAGCGCGACCTACGGCAGTCGTACGGGCGGCTGGCCCGGGAGGGCTTCCGCAAGGTGCACGTGCTGCGCGGGGTCGAGGAGATCGACGGCGCGGAGATCCGCTACGAGAAGCTGTTCAACGACCGGCGCGAGCTGACCGGACCGTTCGACATCGTCGGTGACGTGCACGGCTGCCGCGAGGAGCTGGAGGCGCTGCTGGTCCGGCTGGGCTACGCGCTGCACCGCGACGACGCGGGCCGCCCGGTGGACGCGGTGCCGCCGGCCGGGCGTACCGCGGTCTTCGTGGGTGACCTGGTGGACCGCGGCCCGGACTCGCCCGGCGTGCTCCGCCTGGTGATGGGCATGGTGGCGGCCGGCCACGCGATCTGCGTGCCGGGCAACCACGAGCAGAAGCTGCTGCGCAAGCTGCGCGGCCGGGATGTGCGCCTCACCCACGGCCTGGCCGAGACGATGGCCCAGCTGGAGTCGGAGCCGGCGAGCTTCGTGGCCGACGCGGCGGCCTTCATCGAGGGCCTGGTCAGCCACTACGTGCTGGACGGCGGGCGACTGGTGGTGGCGCACGCCGGGCTCAAGGAGGCGTACCACGGCCGGACGTCCGGGCGGGTGCGGTCGTTCGCGCTGTACGGGGAGACCACCGGCGAGACCGACGAGTACGGCCTGCCGGTCCGCTACCCATGGGCGCGCGACTACCGGGGCTCGGCGACGGTCGTGTACGGGCACACCCCGACGCCGGAGCCGGAGTGGGTGAACAACACCATCTGCGTCGACACCGGCTGTGTCTTCGGCGGGAAGCTGACCGCGCTGCGCTACCCGGAGAAGGAGCTGGTCTCGGTCCCGGCCGGCAAGGAGTGGTACGCCCCGGCCCGTCCGCTGGTCGCGCCGGTACCGGCCCGCCCGGACACCGTGCTGGACCTGGCCGACGTCACCGGGCGGCGGCACCTCACGCACGCGTACGGGACGCTGACCGTGCCGGCCGAGAACGCCGCCGCCGCGCTGGAGGTGATGAGCCGGTACGCCCTCGACCCGGGTCGGCTGGTCTGGCTGCCGCCGACCATGGCGCCCTGCTCGACGTCGGCCGTCGACGGGTTCCTGGAGCACCCGGAGCAGGCGTTCGCCGACTACCGGGCGGCCGGCGTCGAGCGGGTGGTCTGCGAGGGGAAGCACATGGGCTCGCGAGCCGTGGTGCTGGTGGAACGGGAACCGGGCCGGTTCGCCGGCGGGGCCGTGCACACCCGTACCGGCCGGCCGTTCTTCGGGCCGCCACTCGACGACGACCTGCTGGCCCGGGTCCGTGCCGCGATCACCACGGCCGGGCTCTGGGCCGAGCTGGACACCGACTGGCTGCTGCTCGACTGCGAGCTGCTGCCCTGGTCGGCGAAGGCGGGCAGCCTGATCCGCGAGCAGTACGCCGGGGTGGGTGCGGCCGGCCGGGCCGCCCTGCCGGCGGTGCTCGCCACGCTGGACGCCGCCGCCGGCCGAGGGCTGCCGGTGGCTGAGCTCCGCGGCCGGATGGCCGACCGGGACGCCGAGGTGCAGGCGTACGCGGCGGCGTACCGGGCGTACGTCGGGCCGACCGACGGGCTGCGCGGGGTGGCCCTGGCGCCGTTCGCGGTGCTGGCCGGGGCCGGGGCGAGCTACGCGGACCGCGACCACGGCTGGCACCTGGCCCTGGCCGACCGGCTCTGCGCGGCCGACCCCGAGTTCTTCACCCCGACCCGCCGCCAGGTGGTCGACCTGACCGACGAGGCGGCGGTGGCGGCGGCGACCGACTGGTGGCTGGCGCTGACCTCGGCCGGTGGCGAGGGCATGGTGGTCAAGCCGTACGCCGGCCTGGCCGCCCGGTCGCCGAAGGGGTCGCTGCTCCAGCCGGGGATCAAGTGCCGGGGCCGGGAGTACCTGCGGATCATCTACGGCCCCGGGTACACCGAGCCGGGCCAGCTCGCCGCGCTGCGGAAGCGGTCACTGGGCCGCAAGCGCGGCCTGGCGCTGCGCGAGCACGGCCTCGGCCTGGCCGCCCTGGACGCGCTCGCCGAGGACGCCCCGCTCTGGCGCCGCCACGAGCTGGTCTTCGCGATCCTCGCCTGCGAGTCCGAACCGGTCGACCCCCGTCTGTAGGCCACGACGGCGGCGGTACGCCCGGTCCGGCTCGACGCTTGACCGGACCCGGGTACCCTTTGTGGCCGTGGACACAGCTGAGAAGACCCGGATGATCTCCGAGAGCGTCGCTCTGAACCCGCTCGACCCGAAGGACCTGATCCACACCTTCGGGATGATCGGTGTCTGGGTGATCCTCTTCGCCGAGACCGGCCTGCTGGTCGGCTTCTTCTTCCCGGGCGACTCACTGCTCTTCCTGGCCGGGGTGGCCGCCTCGCCGGTGGCCGACGCGATCTTCGGGGCCGGCACCCGGCTGTCGCTGGCCGGGCTGCTGATCGGCGGCCCGCTCTGCGCGATCGCCGGGGCGCAGCTCGGTCACTGGCTCGGCGCCCGGTACGGCCGGCGGATGTTCGACAAGCCCAACTCCCGCCTGTTCAAGCGGGAGTACGTGGAGAAGGCCGAGTACTACTTCCAGAAGTTCGGCCCGGCCAAGGCCGTGGTACTGGCCCGGTTCATCCCGATCGTGCGGACCTTCCTCAACCCGGTGGCCGGCGTGCTCGGCATGCCCGCCCGGCAGTTCTTCCTCTGGAACGTGGTCGGGGCGGTCCTCTGGGTGGACGGCATCCTGCTGATCGGCTACCTGCTGGCCGACCAGATCTACAACGCGATCGGTGACAAGATCGACCGCTACATCCTGCCGGTGGTCGCGCTGATCATCGTGATCTCGGTGCTGCCGATCTTCTTCGAGTTCCTCCGCGACCGGCGGGCGCGCAAGCGCGGCGAGGCGGCCACCATGGTCGCGGCATCCAGCGCCGCGGGCGCGGTCGACGCCGTGCGGGACGCGATCGAGGGCGACGACGACCGGCGGCACGGGCACGGCCCGCAGCACCGCCGCTGATCCCGGATACGCCGATGGCCGGTCCCCTGTGGAGGGGGCCGGCCATCGGCGACCTGTCGGGCTGCGGGTGGTACGGATGACGGGCAGCCGTCATCGTCCCCTGGTGGCGCCACCCCTGGCACGCCACCCGGCACCGCACTCCTATGGCCATCCGGGTTCGGCGCGTCTAACGCCGCGCCACGACCCCGGACGGTCAACCCGAAACTCGGACACGTCCGGTTTCAGCGAGCCTTCTTGGTGGCCCGCTTACGCGGCGGAGTGAGCAGATCCGCGATCGTGGCGATCGCGGTCGGCACCAGCCGGTAGTACGCCCAGACCCCACGCTTCTCCCGCTCCAGCAAGCCGGCCTCGGTGAGGATGCGCAGGTGGTGGCTGACCGTCGGCTGCGAGAGGCCGAGCGGCGCGGTGAGGTCACACACGCACGCCTCGCCCTCGGGCGCCGACTGGATCAGGCTGAGCAGCCGCAGCCGGGCGGGATCGGCGAGGGCCTTGAGGACCCCGGCGAGACGCTCGGCATCGGCACGTTCGATCGGCTCGCCGGCAAGCGGCGAGATCTGAGGCATGGTCATTTCAGCCAACGCAGTTCCCACGTATTCCATCCTTCCACCAGCAGCATCGATCCGCCTGCATATCAGCAGATCCGAATCGGCAAACTTTTACGCCACAAGGCCGAGGTCAGCCAACGTATAGGCCGCCCGATACGGCAATCCGGCGGCTCGTACGGCGTCGCCGGCGCCTCGATCAACAATAACCGCCACACCGACCACCTCGGCCCCGGCCTCACGCAAAGCCTCGACGGCGGTCAACACGCTGCCGCCGGTCGTCGAGGTGTCCTCAACCGCGAGCACCCGACGGCCGGCGACGTCCGGCCCCTCGATCCGCCGCTGCAGACCGTGCGCCTTGCCCGCCTTGCGGACCACGAACGCGTCCAGCGGCCGGTCGGCCTCGGCCGACGCGTGCAGCATCGCGGCGGCGATCGGATCGGCCCCGAGGGTCAGGCCGCCGACGGCGTCGTACGCCCAATCGGCGGTCAGCTCACGCATCACCCGGCCGACCAACGGTGCCGCCCGGTGATGGAGCGTGACGCGACGCAGATCGACGTACCAGTCCGCCTCGCGGCCCGACGAGAGCACCACTCGACCATGGACCACAGCCAGATCGGTGATGAATTTACGCAGGTCGTCGTGGTCCCCCATGGCGATAGAGGGTACTGCGCAAGTCTGGGAGCCGTCCGTCGGGTCCTCCCGGGTCAACCCTGCGGGCGACCGACGAGTGGCTATGTCCGACTACGCTGTGCAACCGCCGTTTCGTACCGGCAGACGCCGATCCCAGCGACGGGACGCCCGACCGGCCGGCCGTCGGTCAGCCGCCGCCCCGGGTGACCCGGCCCCGGGTGTCCCGGGAGACGCTCCACAGCAGCCGGCGCGGCGCGTGCCGAAGACCCGCCGCGGCGAGCTTGTACTTCCAGCTCGGCACGCTGACCAGCTTGCCTTTTGCCAGGTCACGCAGCCCTTCGTCGACCACATCGGCGGCCCGCAGCCAGAGCCAGCGCGGGGTACGGGTCATGTCGATGCCGGCCCGCTCGTGGTAGCCGGTACGCGTGTAGCCGGGGCAGAGCGCCATCACCCGGACGCCGAGCGGTGCCACCGAAAGGCCGATCGACTCACTGAAATTCGTCACCCAGGCCTTGCTGGCCGAGTACGTCGAGCCCGGCATGGGCACGCCGAAACCGGCGACCGAAGAGACATTTATCACTATCCCGCTGCCGCGCTCGATCATCGGTCCGAGCGCCGCATGGGTCAGCCGCAGCACCGCCAGCACGTTCAGCCGGAGCAGCCGGGCCTCGTCCGTCACGGCCGACCGGACAAACGAGGTGCTGAGGCTGATCCCGGCGTTGTTCACGAGCAACTCGATCGGCGGTTCGGCGACCAGCCGGCGCTCCACCGTGGCACAGCCGTCGTCGGTGGACAGATCGGCGGCAATGACCTCGACCTGGTGGCCGTACCGGCCGGTCAACTCGGCGGCGACGGCGTCCAGCCGGCCGGCGTCCCGGGCCACCAGGACCAGGTCCCAGCCGTCGGCGGCCAGCCGGCGGGCGAACGCCTCGCCGATGCCCAGGCTGGCCCCGGTGACCAGGGCTCGACGCGGGGAGGGGTGCGGGACGTCGGTCACGTTCGGTCCTCGGCCGGCGGCGTCGAGCCGGACGGTGGCGGCGTGGGCGGCTGCGGGCCGCCGGGCGGAACGGGCGGGGCCGCCGGCGCGGCCTGCACCGGACCCGGCGGCGGTGCCCAGGGCGACGAGGGACCGGGCACGGGAGCAGCCGGACCGGTGGCGGACGGCGGACCGTAGCCGGCGGCGGGCGGCGCGGATGCCGGGCCGTAGCCGGGCCCGGGAGGGGGCACGGGGCCGGCCGGCGGGAACGGGCCGGCCGGGGGCGCCGCGCCGGCCGGAGACGCCGGGCCGGCCGGGGCGGGGCGGCGGTGGAAGAAGGCACCGGCCGTGGGCGCGACCAGTAGCGCCGCGACGACCAGGTAGCCGAGCACCTGGGCCACCGCCACGGCAGCGTTCAGCGGGATCCACCAGCCCGGGTACGCGTCGCCGAGCAGGCCGAACAGCTCGGCGGTCGCCCGGCCGTCGGCGCTGACCTGCAACGGGGCGGCCCGCTGGCCGACCAGCACCGCCAGCCCGCAGCAGCCGCAGAACAGGCCGAGGCCGGCCACCACCCAGGTAGCCACCCGGGCACCCGGACGACCGGAGAGCAGACCGAGGGCGAGGCCGACCAGCACCAGGCCCACCACCACGCCGATCACGCCCGACGCCGCCGCGGTCGCGCGCAGCACCGACACCACCTCGTCGATCTCGCGCTGGCCGGCGCCGGTGGCGTCGGCCGCGTCGCGGAACCGGCTCACCGTGCCGCCGACCACGGCCAGGTTGGCGACCGCGTACGCGACGGCGCCGACCGCCATCAGCAGCAGCACCGCCGCCGCCGCGACGACCACCCCCGGACGGCGGGGCGCGGCCTGAACGGGGTACGACACGACGAATCCCTCCGGTAGGCGTCGGCTTGCAACCTACTCGGAGGGATCGTCGGCGTCGCTCTTATCCGGGCGTCAACTTCCGGGTGGCGGCTCGGGTTCCCGCCGCTCGCCCGGCCCGGACGACGGAGCCGGCGGCTGGCCCGGTTGGCCCGGAGTCTGCGGGTAGCCCGGCGCCGGCGGGTAGCCCGGCGCGGGCGGCTGCCCCGGCGCCTGCGGGTACGCCGGCCAGGTGGCCCCCGGCACCGGCGGCTCCCAGACCGGCTGCTTCGGCTTGCGGAAGAACTCGTTGGCCGCCGGCAGCGCCAGCAGGATCAGGGCGGCCAGCAGGGCGAGCAGGGCGACCACCCCGAGCAGCGTGGTGACCGGGCCGTACCAGCCGGGCAGCGCGTCCGCGAGCCGGCGCTGGATCTCCTGTCCGCTCGGCATGCTGCCGTTGCTGGGGCCGCCGTTCATCAGGCCGCCGGCCGCGTTGTTGAGCAGGCCGCCGCCGGAGCAGCAGATCAGGATCCCGCCCAGCACCCAGGTGGTGATCCGGGTGCCGTTCCTCCCCCGGTTGTTCAACAGGGCGAGGACCACGAGCGCGATCGCGAGCAGCAGGGTGACGACGGCCCCGACCAGCCCGAACACCCAGACGAAGTCGGCCGCCTGCTCGGCCGAGGTGCCGCGGTAGGCATCCCGCAGGACGGTCCGCACCGTGCCGATCGTGGCGATCGTCAGGATCAGGTGCACCACCTGGATGGCGGCGACGAGAATGAGCAGCCAACTGGATGTCGTCACCACGCTCGGACGGGCGCGGGCCGGCGTTCCGGAGGCATCGACCATGATTCTCCTTCCCTGGGCAGCACGCCCACCGTAACCAGATCGGGCCGGATCGGCAGGGGACGCGGGCCGGGACCCGCCGCACCGCTCAGTGGTGGTAGGGCATCGCCTCCCGGCGCAGCCGGCGGTGCTCGGCGGTCACCACGCCGAGCAGGAAAAGATCGAGTACGAGCGCGAAGACCGCCCCGAACTGGTTGACCGTGAAGTTGAAGATCTGCCCGAACAGCAGGTCGACCAGGAGGGCCAGCTTGAACAACCGGAACGCGCCCAGCCGGTTACCGCGCAGCCGCAGGGCGGCCCGTACGCTCAGCACGGCGGTGATCAGCGCGGCGACCGAGGTGCCGAGCACGGCGCCCCACTCCCGCTGCTGGTTCAGCTCACCGGTCACCCCGGCGAGTGCCACGGAGACCACGGTGACCACCGGCTCCACCACCAGGTAGACGACCACCGGCCAGACGAGCCAGCGCCGGGCGGCCACCCAGGCGGCGAGGCGGCGGGCCCGGTCCGCTGCCCGCCGCCAGAACCGGACTGGGGGCGGCTCCCGCCGGGGCACCGCGTCGAGCAGTTGCACCATCGCCGCCTCGACGGTCGGGCCGGCGCCCTGGACCAGGCGGAGCACGGCGATCCGGCGCCGGTCGGTGAGCCCGCCCGGTACCCCGCTGAGCACCATGTCGAGGGCGTTGGCGATCCGCTCGTCCGAGGTCAGCCGCATCCGGCCGCGTACCGCCTGGGTGAGCAGGACGAGCAGGGCGAACGCGCCGTAGATGATGCCGGCCGCCGGCGCGTAGAAGTAGTCGGTCCGGGTGGTGACGAACTTGCCCACCTCGTCGATGAAGAGCCCGAAGCCGATCCCGCCGATGATCGCCCCGGCGGTCCGCGCCCCGCCGCCGAGGAAGACCAGCGCGACGCCGAGCCCGACGGCCAGCAGCAGTCCACCCCAGAGCACGTGGGCGATGTGCAACCCGCCGCCGCCCAGCTGCGGATACCCGGTGGCCTTGAGGTACGCCCGCAGGAGGAGCACGGTGACCACCCCGGAGAGCACGAACGCCTGCAGGTACGCGGCGGCGTCGATCGCCCGGGCCGGGAGCCGTCGGCGCAGCCACCCCGGCTCCCGGACCTCGCGGCGGGGTGACCCGGGCAGCATGTCCCGAAACTAGTAGCCGCGCCACTCCGTGCGGGCGTACTCCAGCACCCTGGGCTGCAACAACGTGGAAGCCGGTACGTCCAGCCGGGCCCGGTCGGCGGGAAAGGTGGTGGCTGCGGCGAGCACCGACGGGGTGAGGAAACGCAGCGGCGGCGCGTCGGCGGGCAGGGCCAGCGCCGGCGGGGTGGGGCCCGGCGCGGCGAGCACGTACCCCCAGTCGCCGAAGCTCGGCACGTCCACGTGGTACGGCACGGTGGCGAAGCCGGCCGCGCGGACCGAATGCTCGATCGACCAGTACGACCGGGGCGCGAAGTACGGCGAACCGGCCTGCACCACCAGCCGCCCACCGGGGGCGAGCACCGAGCGGATCAGCGCGTAGAACTCGACGGTGTAGAGCTTGGCGGTGGCGGTCTCGTCCGGGTCGGGCAGGTCGGCGACCACCACGTCGAAGCGGTCCGTGGCGGTCCGCAGCCAGCCGAACGCGTCCAGGTTGAGCACCCGGACCCGGGGATCGGCGAACGAGTTCCGGTTGAGCTCGCGCAGCTGCGTCTCGGTCCTCGCCAACCGCACCACGGCCGGGTCCAGGTCGACCAGTGTCACCCGGCCCACGTCCGGGTATTTCAGGATCTCCCGCAGCGCGAGCCCGTCCCCGGCGCCGAGCACCAGCACCTCGCCGTGCGGGCCGTTCATGGCCGGATGGACCAGCGACTCGTGGTAGCGGTACTCGTCGATCGAGCTGAACTGGAGGTCGCCGTTGAGGAACAGCCGCAGGTCGGTGTCGGCGTGGCCGATCTCCCGCACCGACCGGGTCAGCACGATCTCCTGGTACCGGCTCCGCTCGGCGTGCACCACCGGGTCCCGGTAGAGCTGCTGCCGCGCGGTCACCTCGAAGTCGTGCGCGGTGACCCAGGCGTACCCGAGGCAGAGGGCGACCACGACGGAGCCGGCGCCGAGCCCGAGCCGGGCGCGCCGGCCCAGGTCGGCGCGGAAGACCGTGCCGACCAGCGCGAGACCGGCGACCGCGTTCACCGCACCCACCACCAGCGCGCCCTTGAGCTGCCCGAAGACCGGCATCAGCAGGAACGGGAAGGCCAGCCCGCCGAGCAGCGCACCCACGTAGTCGGCGGCGAACAGGTCGGCCACCGCGCTGCCCGCGGACTGCTCGCGGATGCGTTGCAGCAGCACCATGAGCAGCGGGATCTCGGCACCGATCAGCAGGCCGAGCACGAACGCGGTGCCGACCAGGGCCGGCCCGTACAGGTCGAGCCAGGCGAAGGCGGCGTAGAGGGCGAGCACGGAGAGGCCGCCGAGCAGGGCGAGGGTCAGCTCGATCACCGCGAAGGCGGCCGCCGCCCGGGGCTGCAGCGGCTTCGCCACCAGCGCGCCGACGCCCATCGCGAAGACCATCACGCCGAGCACGATCGACGCCTGACCGACCGCGTCGCCGATCAGGTAGCTGCCGAGGGCGACCAGCGCCAGCTCGTACACCAGGCCGCAGGCCGCGCAGACGAAGACCGCGAGCAGGACCGCCGCGCGGGCCGGCCGCCACCCCGGCCGCGCCGGCGCCTCGGTGGTCACGCCGTCTCCCGGGTACGCCCGGCGGCTTCCGCCCCGGCACGCTGCGCGGGCACGCGTACCCGGAGCTTGCGACCACTCCGGCTCGGCGCGTCTGCCGCCACGCCGCGACCCGGAGCAGTCGTCCGGCGGCGTTGCCGGACCCCCACGGTGACGAAGAGCGCGGCGAGCACCAGGATGCCCAGGGTGGCGAGCAGCCAGAGCCAGCGGTCCCGCCAGAAGTCGCTGCCGGCGTCGGGCAGCGGGGCGACGGCGGCCGTCGGGCCGGCGGTGGGAGCGGCGGGCTCGGCCAGCCCGGCCTCGACGGCGAGCAGCGGCAGCGTGGTGGCGGCCCGGGTCACGGCCCAGCCCGGATCGTCGACGAAGGTGCCCTCGTCCAGCCCGAACCGCGCCAGCCCGGCCTCGATCCGGTAGAGGTCGGCTAGTTCGAGGTCGCCGGAACCCTTCACCTGGACGGTGGCGAAGTCGTTCGCCTCGCTGCTCTCCGAGGTGTAGGTGACGTCGGCGTACACCTCGATCCACCGGGGGCAACCGGGTGCCTCCTCGACCGCCGTGCCGTCGCCCGCGTTCGAGCCGACGCTGACCACCTCGTACCCGTCCATCAGCCGCCACCCGTAGCAGATGCCCTGGCTGGTGGCCGCCGACTGCAGGAGCGGCACGGTGTCGGCCCGCTCGTCGGCCGCCGGCGCCGGGACGCTGATGTCCGAGTCGCCGGTCATCGCTCCGACGGCGCAGAGCCCTACGGTCACCACCGCGATCACCGACCAGAGCAGCACCTGCCGCCGCTTCTGCTGGCCGCGCTTCGCCGGGGCGGGCCGGCTGCCGCCGGCCATCAGCTGATCGCGGCGGCGATGATCGCGCCGGTGGCGACGTGGATCACGGCGGACACCCAGACCGCGGGGTGCGGCTCCGGGTCGACCAGGATCTCCCCGAGCTTGCCCGGGGTGGCCATGTCGAGCAGCAGGAACGCCGCCGCCATGATGACCAGGCCGAGGATCCCGTACGCGGCGGCGCCGACCAGGCCGAGGACGAAGTCGTCCGAGCTGGCGGCGATCGCGGCGACCACGATGATGCCCACCCCGGCCAGGTTCGAGGCGAGCAGCAGCGCGCCGTTGCGGTTGCGCTCGACCCAGATCAGCTCGTGGAGCTTGCCGGGGGTGGCGACGTCGACCAGGACGTAGCCGATCGCCATCAGGGCGACACCGACCACGCCGTAGGCGAGCGTGACCAGCAGATCGGTGACCAGCGTCTGCACAGGGGACTCCAGGATTCGTCAGGTGGGAGGGGTCAGGTCACTTGCCGGCGCCGGGTCCGCCCCCGCGGACCGTGCTGCCCCGGCCCCAGCCCCAGTGGTTGCCCACCCGGGAGTGGTAGCGCGGGTACGCGGTGCTCATCCGCTCCAGCAGGATCACCGAACCGACGGCGAGCGGCAGGATCACCACCGAGTCGTCGTCGTAGCGCAGGTAGACGCCGCTCCCGTCGACGTACTGGTCGGCTGGCTGCCAGGCGTCCGTGATGTCCTCGGACACCTGGCTGGGGGCCCGGTTCGAGGTGTACGCGATCGCGTCGCCGCCGATGTCCCGGCTCGTCGCCCTGCGGTAGTGGTCCTCGACGTAGCCTCGGGGCGAGAAGTTGCCGTAGAAGATGGTGAAGCCGGCGACCAGGGCGCCGATCACGGCGAACGCCACGCCCACCACGAACCAGCGTCGGTACGTCACAGTGCCACCACCGTCTCGGTCAGGACCAGTTCGTTGGTCTGGGGATACGCGTGCCAGGTGCGCCAGGCCACCGAGCCGGCCGGCGGAGCAGGGCGGACGGCGAGCGCGGTGACCGCGTCGACGTCGCCGGGGAAGACCCCGACCAGCGCGTACGGGTCGTCGGCCAGTTCGGCGCGGAGCGCGGCGACCCGGGTGCGCAGGCCGTCTCCGGCCGGCCGGAGCACCGTGGCGGTGAACCGGTAGCCGGCGCTCTCGTCGTGCAGGGTGTCGGGCAGGTGCGGCGGGCGTCCGGGCAGGCAGGCGACGGTCTCGGTCAGGTCACCGCAGACCACCTGGTGCGAGGCGCCGAGCAGGCGCAGCCGCAGCCGCCAGCCACCGGGGAGGGTCAGCTCGCGGACGTGCAGGGCCGGGCGTTCCGGGCCGCCCAGGCTGAGGCTCAGGTCGGCGGCGCGGGTGTCGACGTACGGGGCGTCCAGGTCGACCAGCACGCTCAGGACACCTGCTCCGGGCCGCCCTGCGGGTAGATCATCACCTCGGCGCGGTGCAACTGCTCGCCGAGGTTCACCTCCCAGCCGGCCTCCCCGTACGCCTCGAAGGAGAGCCGGGCCCCGCCGGGGGCCTGGTAGTCGTGGTAGCGCATGGTGCCACGCGGGTCGAGCCCGGTGCCCTCGGTGGCGGTGTACTTCGCCTGGCCGGACTCGTCCCACTGGTAGCGGCGGCCGGCGATCTCCAGGGTCGGCGCGCCGGGAGTCACGGTGGCGGACGGCTCGCCGGTCCAGAGCACCAGTTCCAGGTCGGGGTCCGCCTCCACGGAGAGCCAGCGCTTCACCCCGCCGGCGTCGTCGAGCAGGTGCTCGGCCCAGCTCCACCCGCCCTCGACCAGGTGCACCGAGCCGCGTACGGTGTACGGCACCTGGCGGATCTCCACGATGTCGCCGGGCTTGAGCCCGCGGGGGTCGCCGCGCAACGCGTCGGCGTCCCGGTCGCGGAACGGGTCGCCGGTGGCCGGCGGGCGCGGCCGGGACCGGGCCCGAGTCAGCGCCACCACGGCGATCACCACCCCGGCCACCCCGAGCAGGCAGCCCAGTCCCGCCACCAGGTACGCCAATGTTCCGTCCACGACCCCGCCTCCCCACGTACGTCGGCGGAGACGGTAACAACCCGACGCACGCGCACCTAAGTCCCGCTCACTGAGTGAGCGGTCAGCAATGGTCAGGCCCCGGCGAGGCGCTCCGTGGCGTACTCGCGGAGGGTGGCGTGGCCCATGATGCAGCCGCTGAAAGTGGTGAACTCGCCCGCGTCGCCGCGCAGCCGCTCCCACGCCGCCCGGCCGGCCGCCCGGTCGACGGTGTCCAGCAGCGCGGCCGCGTACGCCTTCCCGGCCGGCGACCCGTGCTTGAGCAGCCAGTCGACCTTCTTGCGGGCCGCCTCCGGATGCTCGTCCAACGCCCGCTCCACGTAACGGTACGCCGCCGTCGCCGGCAGGATCTGCGCGGCGATCCCCACCCCGCCGAAGGCCAGCGTGTCCGCCCGCGCCAACTCCTCGACGGCCGCGTCCAGTTCCCGGTCCTTCTTCCCGAGCCCCAACATGCCCTCCTACTGCCCGCTCCGGCCGCCGCCCACTCTGTTGATCAAGGCCGGGGTCCCGGGTGGTGCGGGACCCCGGCCGAGGCGGTCAGGCCGCGGTGACGGTCAGGGCGTCCTTGGTGTCGGCGAGGTCGACCCGGACCGTGTCGCCGTCGCGGATCTGGCCGGCCAGCAGCGCCTTGGCGAGCTGGTCGCCGATCGCCGACTGGACCAGCCGGCGCAGCGGGCGGGCGCCGTAGATCGGGTCGTACCCGTGCTCGGCGAGCCACACCCGGGCGGAGTCGCTGATGTCCAGCGCCAGCCGGCGGTCGGCGAGCCGCTTCCGCATCCGGTCCAGCTGGATGTCGACGATGGCCCGCAGGTCTTCGCCCTGTAGGGCGGCGAACACCACGATGTCGTCGAGGCGGTTGAGGAACTCCGGCTTGAAGTGCGACCGGACCATCGCGAGGACGCCCTCCCGGCGCTCCTCCTCGGTGAGCGTCAGGTCGCTGATCACCGAAGACCCCAGGTTCGAGGTGAGGATCAGGATCGCGTTGCGGAAGTCCACGGTACGACCCTGGCCGTCGGTGAGCCGGCCGTCGTCGAGCACCTGGAGCAGCACGTCGAAGACGTCCGGGTGGGCCTTCTCCACCTCGTCCAGCAGCACCACCGAGTACGGCCGGCGGCGCACCGCCTCGGTGAGCTGGCCGCCCTCCTCGTAGCCGACGTAGCCGGGCGGGGCGCCGACCAGGCGGGCCACGGAGTGCTTCTCGCCGTACTCGCTCATGTCGATGCGGACCATGGCCCGCTCGTCGTCGAAGAGGAACTCGGCGAGCGCCTTGGCCAGCTCGGTCTTGCCGACGCCGGTCGGGCCGAGGAAGAGGAAGCTGCCGGTCGGGCGGTCCGGATCGGCGACGCCGGCCCGGGCCCGGCGGACCGCGTCGGAGACCGCGGCGACCGCCTCGGACTGGCCGACCACCCGGGCCCACAGCGACTCCTCCATCCGGAGCAGCTTGGCGGTCTCGCCCTCGAGCAGCCGGCCGGCCGGGATGCCGGTCCAGGAGGCGACCACGGCGGCGATGTCGTCCGCGCCGACCTCCTCCTTGAGCATCGCGCCGTCGGCCTGGAGCCGGGCCAGTTCCTCCTCGGCCCGCGTCAGCTCGGCCTTGAGCGCCGGAATCCGGCCGTACCGCAGCTCGGCGGCGCGTTCCAGCTCGCCGTCGCGCTCGGCCCGCTCGGCCTCACCACCGAGCCGCTCCAGCTCCTCCTTGGCGGTGGAGAGCTTGGTGATGTGGCTCTTCTCCAGCTGCCAGCGCTCGGAGAGCACGGTGAGCTGCTCCCGCTTGTCGGCCAGCTCCTTGCGCAGCCGCTCCAGCCGCTCGGCCGAGGCGGCGTCCGGCTCCTTGGCCAGCGCCATCTCCTCGATCTCCAGCCGGCGCACCGCCCGCTCGATCTCGTCCACCTCCACCGGGCGGGAGTCGATCTCCATCCGGAGCCGGGACGCGGACTCGTCGACCAGGTCGATCGCCTTGTCGGGCAGGAAGCGGTCGGTGATGTAACGGTCCGACAGGGCGGCGGCGGCGACCAGCGCGGCGTCGGTGATCCGTACGCCGTGGTGCACCTCGTAGCGCTCCTTGAGGCCACGCAGAATGCCGATGGTGTCCTCGATGGTCGGTTCGCCGACCAGCACCGGCTGGAAGCGGCGCTCCAGCGCCGGGTCCTTCTCGATGTGCTCGCGGTACTCGTCCAGCGTGGTGGCGCCGACCATCCGCAGCTCACCGCGGGCCAGCATCGGCTTGAGCATGTTGCCGGCGTCCATCGAGCCCTCGCCCTTGCCGGCGCCGACGACGGTGTGCAGCTCGTCGAGGAAGGTGATGACCTGCCCGTTGGAGTTCTTGATCTCCTCCAGCACGGACTTCAGCCGCTCCTCGAACTGGCCGCGGTACTGCGCGCCGGCCACCATCGCACCGAGGTCGAGCGAGACCAGCTTCTTGTCCCGCAGCGACTCGGGCACGTCGCCGGCGACGATGCGCTGGGCGAGGCCCTCGACGATGGCGGTCTTGCCGACGCCGGGCTCACCGATCAGCACGGGGTTGTTCTTGGTCCGCCGGGACAGCACCTGGATCACCCGGCGGATCTCCGAGTCGCGCCCGATGACCGGGTCGATCTTTCCCTCGCGGGCGCTGGCGGTCAGGTCCACGCCGTACTTGGCGAGGGCCTGGTAGGTCTGCTCCGGGTCGGCGGTGGTGACCCGCCGGTCCCCACCCCGTACGGTCGGGAAGGCGGCGACCAGGTTCTCCTCGGTGGCCCCGGCGTTCTTCAGCGCGACGGAGACCGCGCCACCCACCCGGGCCAGCCCGGCCAGCAGGTGCTCGGTGGAGGTGTACTCGTCGCCGAGCGGGCGGGCGATCTGCTCGGCGGCGCCGATGGCGTTGACGAACTCGCGGGCCAGGGTCGGCTCGGCGATGCTGGAGCCGCGCGCGGCGGGCAGGGCGTCGACCGAGCGCTGGGCGACCCGGCGCAGCTCGGCGGGGTCGGCCCCGACGGCGCGCAGCAGGCCGGCGGCGGTCGAACCCTCGGTGTCCAGCAGCGACAGCAGCAGGTGCCAGGGCTCCACGGTGGCGTGGCCGCGCTGGTTCGCCAGCGCGACGGCACCGGTGATGGTCTCGCGGCTCTTGGTGGTGAGGCGTTCCGTGTTCATGGGCTCCCCCGGATCGGCGTGTCCACTGGGAACGACACAACCAGAGTTGAGTCTATTCCGCTCAACTCCAGAGGTGTGACCTGGCTCACCCCGAGCGTTTCCAGCGCCAGTCGAACTCGCCTGCGGCCGGCGGCGGCCCGGGCAGCGGCGGCTCGGTCTGAGCGAGGCCGGCCAGCAGCAGCGCCAGGTGGCGGCGGCGCAGCTGCCGGGTCCGCTCCGGATCGGGTACGCGGATCGCGGCGCACCCCTCCAGCAGCAACCCGACGTCCTGCGTCACCACGTCCGGCCGGAGCCGCCCGGCATCCCGCGCCCGCTCGACCAGCCCGTCGACCAGCTCGTTCGCGCGTATGGCGGCGCGGCCCATCTCCTCGGTCGGGGCGAAGGTGCCGGCGAGGTGCACGGTGAGGGAGTGCACGTCGGCGTCGACGACGCGCTCCAGGAAACCGGCGAACGCGGCCCAGTCGTCCGGCTCAGCGGTGGCCTCCTCGGCCGCCGTGATGAACCGGCGCAGCCCGTCGTGGCAGAGCTTGCGCAGCAGGTCCTCCTTGCTGGCGTACCGCCGGTAGAGGGCACTGATGCCGACGCCGGCCCGCTCGGCGACGGCGGCGATGGGCGCCTTCGGGTCGTCGAGGAAGACGGCGCGGGCGGCCTCCAGGATCACCGTGTCGTTGCGGGCCGCCTGGGCTCGCCGGCCGGCGAGCGGCGGGGTGTCGGTCGGGTTCGGCATGCCCCGAGCCTAGCACTGGAACGGATCGTTCCGGTCTGATACTGTGAAGCGGAACGAAGCATTCCGCTCTGAAGGAGCAGTCATGACGGACACCGCCATCCGCCCGTACCGCGTCGAGATCCCGCAGATCGCCCTGGACGACCTCGCCGACCGGCTGCGCCGGACCAACTGGCCCGGCGAGCTGCCCGGCGTCGGCGACGCCTACGGCATGGCGACCGATCGGGTCCGTGAGCTGGCGACGTACTGGTTGGAGAAGTTCGACTGGCGGACGGTCGAGGCACGACTGAACGCCCACCCGCAGTTCGTCACCGAGATCGACGGCGAGGAGATCCACTTCCTGCACGTCCGGTCGTCCCGGCCGGACGCCACCCCGCTGGTGCTCACCCACGGCTGGCCCGGCTCGGTGGTCGAGTACCTGGACGTGATCACCCCGCTCACCGAGCCGACCGATCCGGACGCACCGGCGTTCCACCTGGTGATCCCGTCGCTGCCCGGCTTCGGTTTCTCCGGTCCGACCCGCAGCGCCGGCTGGAACCGCTACCGCACCGCCCGCGCCTGGGCCGCGCTGATGGCCCGCCTCGGGTACGACCGGTACGGCGCCGTCGGCAACGACGCCGGTTCGATGATCTCGCCCGAACTGGGCCGCCTCGACGCGGACCACGTGCTCGGCGTGCACGTCACCCAGCTCTTCTCGTTCCCGACCGGCGACCCGGCCGAGTTCCAGGAGCTCTCCGCGGCCGACCAGGCCGCGTTGCGGCACCTCCAGTGGTTCATCGAGAACAAGTTCTCCTTCAACCAGGTGCAGAGCCAGCAGCCGCAGACCCTCGCGTTCGCGCTGGCCGACTCGCCGGTCGGCCTGCTCGCCTGGAACGGGCAGCTCCTGGACGAGAGCCTCGATCCGGACTTCGTCCTGGCCAACGTCGCGATCTACTGGTTCACCGGCACGGCCGCCTCGGCGATGCGGTTCTACTGGGAGGACGCGCACGCCACCGAGCAGCCGACCGGGCCAACCACGGTGCCAACCGCGCTGGCGATGTTCCCCGGCGACTTCCAGTCGATCCGTCGGTTCGCCGACCGGGACCACGGCAACATCGTCAGCTGGCACGCCTTCGACGCCGGGCCCGAGAGGCGCGGGGACGTCGCCGGCCACTACGCCGCGCACGAGGCGACCGACGTTCTGGTCGGCGACATCCGGCAGTTCTTCGCCGGGCTCCGCTGAGCGTTCGACCGGTCGGCGTCAGCGCGGGGCGGGGCGGCGGGGCGGTAGGCACACAGCTTCTTTGGAGCTGAACCGTCTGCAGTTCTTCAGCGCGACGGAGACCGCGCCACCCACCCGGCCAGGGTCGGCTCGGCGATGCTGGAGCCGTGCGCGGCGGGGCAGGGCGTCACTATCGCTCACGGGACCCGCAGCGGCGAGGACCAACCTTGCGCGCCCTTTCGAGCTGAGTCGTTTACGACATCACCGACCCGGCCGCCCAGGCACGCGGGCGGCGCACGGGGTTTCATGATCGGCCCGCAGGACGCAACGCCGGCCGCCGTCGAGCTTGCGGTCGCAGAACACCCAGTGGCGTACGCATTGATTGTCCTCGGTAGAGACAGTGATCCCGCCGAGGTCGACGACGGCAAGGAAGGCCAGCGACCGGCCGGCCGTCCGGCCGAGCATCTTCGCCCGAGCCAGGTCGGCCGCTCGCACCGGCAGGTGGATGACGTACCGGCCGGTCACGGACGCCGGGCCAGGTCGCGCATGGTGGGAGCTTGGCGGGACTGCCACGTGCGGAGGGCGTCCTTGATCCGAGCCGTCTCCTCCCGGCTGCGGGCCACCTCGGCCTGCGCGGCGGCGAGGTCGGCGGCCACCCGGTCGAGGAAGGCGGCGACCTCGACCGGGTCCAGGCCACGACGGCGGGTGGCGAAGGTCCGACTCCGCACCTGCGAAGGCCGCAGCGGAAGGTACGACGTCGAGCGGTATGCGCCGGCCGGCGGCCCCGGTCTTGTCGCTGGGCCGGCGTTACGCCGCCTCAACAACGAACGCAGCGAGTTGCGCACGATTATTCGGTCCCTTCTTCTGGGTCTCTGCGACGGCCTGCGCGGGCGGCACGACTGGTCCCGCGCGTGACCAGTCGTGCCGGCGACGGTTGCCAACCGGGAGGCCGGTTTGCCTACCAGGCTTTCCGCCGAAGGCATCCGCACGGGAAACATACAATGCAAAGCATGCAATGACAAGGAGTGACCATGCTAAGCACGCGAAGTGTTGGCTGACCGGTCTCGGACATGGGAAGATCTTGGGGCCTACCAGGAGTTGCCGCCATGCCCCGAATTTCCGACCGCCAGCGAATCGCACAGGACATCAGAGACAAGATCACCTCGGGCGAATACGCCCCCGGCGGCAAGCTCCCGTCCCTGCGTGAGCTGATCGCGCACTACGGAGTCTCCGCGGAGCCGGTCCGCTCGGCGCTGTTGATCCTCCAAGCGGAAGGCTTGGTCGAGGGCCACCAAGGGAAGGGCATCTACGTCACTCCCCGGGACCCGGCCTCCTGATCTCGATGTTCCGGGGTTGATAGCGCAAGCGGTTCAGCTCGAAAGAGCGCCACCACCACACGCGGTGGTCCAGCCTGCCGGGCCGGCGGAGCCACCCGGCGCGCCGGCCGTCAGTCCCCGGTCAGCACCAGCCTGATCCAGCGCCGGTTCCCGACCGGCCCGACGTTCAGCACGATCTCGTCCGGCGCGCGGGCCAGCAGGGTCCCGTCGCCGAGCAGGCGCAGGTGGTGCTCGGGGCCGACCGGCCAGTCCACCCGCTCGTACCGGCCGTCGACCACGATGCCCGCCCCGTCGGGGCCGGTGACCGCTACCCGGCCGTCGCCGACCGGCACCGCCGACGCGACCCGGTCCGGGTGGCCGTCGGCGCGGACCGGCTCCCATCGGCCCCGCCACCGCCAGAGGGCCGGAAAGCCGGTCCGGTCGGGCCGCTCCCCGACCAGCCACGGCTCGCCGTCCGGCGCGCGCACCGGGCGGAGCACGCCCACCGCGCCGTCCGGCGCCGGCACCGCCGTCCGCTGCCAGCTGCGTCCCTGATCGGCCGAGACCGCCGCGTACGGTCGGCCGGCGTCGTCCGCACCGGCCGCCACCAGCAGGTCACCGGCCTCGGCCACGTCCTGCACCCGGGACAGGCCGGGCTGGGCGGGCAGCGGGCGCAGCCGTCGGCCGTCCCACCGGACCACCCGCCCGCCGTCCTGGTCGGTCACCTGGAATCGGCCGTCCGGCCCGGTCAGCCCGGGTGGCGGGGCGACTCCCGGGTGGTGGGTGAAGGTGGCGCCGGCGTCCGTCGAGGCGTACCAGCCGAACGGCTCGGCGCCCAGGACCAGCAGGCCGTTCGGCGCGTAGAGCTGCTGGTTATCGGCCACCGGACGGGGATGCGGCAGGGAACGCCAGGAGCGGCCACCGTCCCGGGAGGCGAAGAGCAGCGCCGGGCACTCCCGCCCCGGCGGCCGGCCGTCGCAGGTGGCGAAGAGGGCGTACGCCCGCTCGGCGTCGACGAACTCGACGTACGGCGGACCGTACCGCTCAGCGACGGCGACCCCGACGTGGCGTACCTCATCGACGTCGGCGACCGGCCGCGGCGCCGGCAGGCTGGCGACCGGCCGGGGCGACGCGGACGCCCGGTCCGGCGGCGGCCGGCGGACGTCCCCGATCGAGCAGCCGGCCAGGGCGGGCACGAGCAACACGATGATCACCTTGTGACTGGTTCGCCAGCCCACCATGCCTCCAGCGCAGGTAGCCTCACCTGGATGCGAGTACGTGTCGAACAGACTGCCCTCCCGGGGATCGGTGTACGTCACGACCTGGTGACGGAATCCGGGCGCCGGCTCGGCGTGGTCTCCCACCGCAATGGCCGCCGGGACCTTGTCCTCTACGACCCGGACGATCCCGACTCCTGTCAGCACGACATACCGCTGACCGACGACGAGGCGGAGGCGCTGGCCGACATCCTCGGCGCCTCGCTCATGCTCGGCCAGCTCGCCGGGCTGCGCGAGCAGGCCGCCGGGCTGCTCACCGAGCAGATCGCGATCCCGGCCGGCTCGAAGTACGTCAACAAGCGGCTGGGTGACACCAAGGCACGGACCCGCACCAGCGCGTCCATCGTGGCCGTGCTGCGGGACGGCGAGGTGATCGTCTCGCCCGATCCCACCTTCCGCTTCGCCGCCGGTGACGTGGTGGTCGTGGTCGGCACCCGGCAGGGCCTCGACGGAGTGACCGCGATCCTCGCCGAAACCCCGGACGGCTGAGGCGCGGATGCACGAAACCACAACTCTGCTCGTCGAGGTCGGTGCGCTTCTGCTCCTGCTCGGTCTGCTCGGCCGGCTCAGCCGTCGCTTCGGTGTCTCGCCCATCCCCCTCTACCTGCTCGCCGGGCTGGCCTTCGGCCACGGCGGCCTGCTACGCCTGAACGCCAGCGAGGAGTTCTTCGCGGTCGGCGCCGAGATCGGCGTGATCCTGCTGCTGGTCATGCTCGGCCTGGAATACAGCGCCGACGAACTGGTGGGCAACCTCCGCTCGGCGGCCCCGGCCGGGCTGATCGACGCGGTGCTCAACGCGCTGCCCGGCTTCGCCTTCGCCCTACTGCTCGGCTGGGGCTGGGTGGCCGCCGTGGTGCTCGCCGGGGTCACCTGGGTCTCCTCCTCCGGCGTGATCGCCAAGGTGCTCGGCGACCTCGGTCGGGTCGGTAACCGGGAGACCCCGGTGATCCTCTCGGTGCTGGTCATCGAGGACCTGGCGATGGCCCTCTACCTGCCGCTGGTCACCGCGCTGCTCGCCGGGGTCGGCCTGGTCAAGGGCGGCATCGCGCTCGCCGTCGCGGTGCTCACCGTGGTCGCCGTGCTGGCCGTCGCCATCCGGTACGGGCATCTGATCTCCGCGGCCCTGTCGGCGAAGGACCCGGAGGCGCTGCTGCTCGGCGTACTCGGCCTGACCCTGCTGGTCGCCGGCGCCGCGGCCAAGCTCCAGGTCTCCGCCGCGGTCGGCGCGTTCCTGGTCGGCATCGCCCTCTCCGGGCCGGTGGCACACCACGCGACCGAGCTGCTCTCCCCGCTGCGGGACCTCTTCGCCGCGGTGTTCTTCGTCTTCTTCGGGCTGGTCACCGACCCGCTCGACATGCCGCCGGTGCTGCTGCCGGCGCTGGTGCTGGCCGTGGTCACCATGGGGACGAAGCTGCTCACCGGCTGGTTGGCCGCCCGCCGGGCGGGCATCGCCGAGCCGGGTCGCTGGCGGGCCGGCTTCGCGCTCACCCCGCGCGGGGAGTTCTCGATCGTCATCGCTGGCCTCGCCGTCGCCGCCGCGTACCCGGTCGAACCGAAGCTGGCCGCGCTCGCCACGGCGTACGTGCTGATCACCGTGGTGACCGGGCCGATGCTGGCCCGGCTGCCCGATACGCCCTGGTTCAAGCGCTGGCTGCGCCGGCGCAGCGCCGCCCGGCCGCCGGTTCCGGTGCGGGTCGGCGAGTGACCGTCTCCGGGCCGGGTCGACCGTACGGTTGGCCCGGCCCGGCCAACGGTCGCCGAATTGATTCCGGGAAGGTCTACCGCTGACCTGCGTAACCGCGTTACCGTGTCGCCCCAGCAGCCAGGTCCGCGGGTGGCTGGTGCCCCCGCAAGCGGAAGCGGAAGGTCGGCCGGTGAGCGTGCAGAACGAGGCGTTCCACGGCTTCGCCAATCCCGTCGACCCGTCGCCGGCGGAGCTACGGGCGTGGGCGTACCACCCCGACTCCGTACCGCTGACCTCAATGCCGCCGGACTGGGACCTGCTGGTCGCCGGTGACCACCTGGTGCAGACGCTCTTCGAACTGGCCATGGATCCGGCCTGCCCGGCCCGCCGGTTCGCCCTGCACTGCCTCTACATCTACGCCGCCGACGGCATCCGGACCAACTTCCGGGCCCACCCGAAGCGCCGCTTCCGCAAGCTCGTGGAGCAGGCCGAACGGGCCGGTGACGAACTGATGCGCAACTGGGCGCACAACAGCCGGGTGCTGCTCGCCCGGCCGGACCTCTTCGCCTACCGCGACTGGTGCGAGGGCGGCCTGGTACGCGAGAACCGCCGCCTTTGATGGCGAACGGGCCGGGACCCCCCGTGGGTCCCGGCCCGTACGTCGGCGGATCGTCAGGTCGATCCGCCCTGCTTCTTGCGCCGTTCATCGGCTCTGGCCCGGTCGACGCCGTGGTCCACCTGATCGGCGAAGCGCCCGTCTCTGATCTTGTCGGTGAAGGCGGTCTTGGTGAGCCGATCGAACCGCTCGCGGACGCTCTCGGCCGCCTTCTCCAGCCGGTCCTCCGCCTGTTGTGCCACCTTCTTCGCCGATTCCGCCATGGCTCCCCCTGCCAACTCGGCGTCCGGATTAAGTTGGTTGGACCTGATTCATAGACTAACCGACCCCGCCTCTCCCGCGCCCCGCTTTGCCGAACCGCGAGCCCGCGCGGACACAAAAAGAATCTTGGACAGTTGCCGTTCGTGACGAGCGGCAACTGTCCAAGGTCGCAATTGCGGGGCGCGGGTCAGCGGTCGGGGGTACGGCGGGGGCGCCACACGACGAGCGCCGTGGAGGTGCGGTTCGTGGGGACGAGGTCACCGCGCGGGAAGCCGCCGAGCGACTCCAGCTCGGCGATCCGGCGGTACGCGGCGTCCAGCTCCGCCTCCAGCCGGGCCACCCGCTGCTGAGCCTCCTCCAGCAGCCGTTCCAGTCCGATGATCCGCTTGACCCCGGCCAGGTTGATCCCGTCGTCCTGGCTGAGTCGCTGCACCTCGCGGAGCAGCACCACGTCGCGGACGCTGTACCGGCGACCACCACCGGAGGCCCGGCCGGCCTGCACCAGGCCAAGCCGGTCGTACTGGCGCAGGGTCTGCGGGTGCATGCCCGCCATCCGCGCCGCCACCGAGATCATCAGCACCTTGGCCTCGTAGGCAGGGTCACCCGAGCCGACGAACTCCTCCGACATCCCCGCTCACCTCCGCTGCCTTCCCACCGGTCAACTGAACCGACGCACCCGCGCGTCGAGATGTTCCCGCGCGGCCGGCGGGGTCTGCTCCGCGAACGTCTCGAGCGCCGCCCGCGCCTCGTCCGACACCTTCGCCGGGATCACCACGTCGAGGGTGACCAGCAGGTCACCGGCGCGGCCGTCCTTGCGTACGACACCCTTGCCCCGGGCCCGCAGGACCCGACCACTCGGGGTACCCGGTGGCACCCGCAGGGTCACCGTGCCGTCCAGGGTCGGTACGCGCAGGTCGGTACCGAGCACCGCCTCCGCGAACGTGATCGGCACGATCAGGGTCAGATCGTCCCCGGTGCGCCCGAACAGCTCGTCCGGGCGGACCTTCACCTGGACGAACAGGTCACCCGCCGGGCCGCCCCGTTCACCCGGTTCACCCCGGCCGGCCAGCCGGATGCGCTGGCCGTCGGCCACCCCGGCGGGGAAGCGGACGTTCAGCGTCCGGGTCTTGGTCACGCCGCCGGTGCCGTGGCACTCCGGGCACTTCTCCTCGACGATCGTGCCGACGCCCTGGCAGTTGCGGCACGGCTCGGAGAAGCTGAACGACCCCTGGTTGCGGGTGGTCACCCCGGCGCCATGGCAGACCGGGCAGGCCACCGGCGAGGTGCCGGGCTTCGCCCCGTTGCCGTGGCAGGTGTCGCAGATCCCGGGTGCGCGCAGGGTCAGCGGGAGAGTCACCCCGCGTACCGCGTCCTCGAAGTCGAGCGCCACCTCGGCCTCCACGTCCCGGCCCTTCGCCGGGCCGCGCGGCCGGGTCGCGCCCCCGGCGCCACCGCCGGTGAACAGCGAGCTGAACAGGTCGCCCAGGCCACCGCCGGCACCACCGAACCGGGCCTCGCCGCCGGCCGCCCCGCCGAACAGGTCGGAGACGTCGAACGGCATGCCACCCGGCTGGCCACCAGTGCGGGCACTACGGCGGAACGCGCCGGAGCCGAAGAGCGACCGCATCTCGTCGTACTCGCGGCGCTTCTTCTCGTCGCCGAGCACGGCGTACGCCTCGGAGACGGCCTTGAACCGCTCCTCGGCCTTCGGGTCACCGGGGTTGTGGTCCGGGTGCGACTCCCGGGCCAGCTTCCGGTACGACTTCTTGATCTCGTCTGAGGAGGCGGACTTCTCCACGCCCAGCGCGGCGTAGTAGTCCTTCTCGATCCAGTCCTTGGAACTCACCGGTCCACCCCCTTCCACGGGACGTACCCCGGTCGTCCCGCCCGCCCGGTGCGGGCGGGCGGGACGTCACGGGTCGGCACTACTCCGGGTCGGCGACCGCGACCAGGGCGGGCCGCAGCAGCCGTTCGCCGAGCTGGTAACCCCGGCGCATGACCTGCACGCAGGTCGGTTCGGTCACCTCGGCGGAGGTCTGGTGGGCGACCGCCTCGTGCCGGGTCGGATCGAACGGGTCGCCCTGCTCGCCGAACGCGGTCAGGCCGAACTTGCCGAGCGCGGTGGTGAGCTGGTCGGCCACCGAGCCGAACGGCCCCACCAGGTCGCCGTGCTCGCGGGCCCGGTCCAGGTCGTCGAGGATCGGCAGCAGCGCGGTCAGCACCGAGCCGGTGGCCTGCTCCTGGACCAGGTTGCGGTCCCGGTCGACCCGCTTGCGGTAGTTGGCGTACTCCGCCGACACCCGCTGGAGGTCCCGGGTCCGCTCGTCCAGCTCGGCCCGGAGCGCCTCCATCTCGGCACCGAGCGGACCGCCCGGCTTGACGACCTCCTCGACCTCTTCGGCCTCCTCGGTCGGCTCGGCCGGCGCGTCGACCACGGGCGGGCCGGACACCGGGGCCTCGGCCTCGATCTCGTCGACCACTACCTCGGCCTCCTCGACCAGTCCCTCGGCCGGCGCATCCGCGGCGGCGTCCGCCGCCGCGGCGTCGGCCGTGGACTTCTCGGTGGTCTTGCCGATCTTGCGTTTGTCACGGATGACGACCCGCGGCTCGTCGCCGGCGCCCTGCCCGGCGGTCGCGGAGCCACCCGGCGCCGGCCCGGTGGAACCCGGGTCGGCGGCTCGTGGCTTCTCCGTCATGCGGCTACCTCATCCCTCTGCCGTCGAGAACGTGTCGGGGACCGAACGTCACTTCTTGTCCTCGTCCACGATCTCCGCGTCGACCACGTCGTCGGCGCCGCCGGCCTGCGCGCCACCGGCGCCGCCGGTCGCACCCGCGCCCGGCCCGGCCGCGCCCGGCGCACCGGGCTCGCCCTGCTGCTGCGAGTAGAGCAGCGAGCCGGCCTGCTGGGAGACCTGGGCCAGCTTCTCGTGCGCGGCCTTGATCTTGTCGATGTCCTGGCCGCCGAGGGCGCTGCGCAGCTCACCGAGGGCCTCGTTCAGCTGGTCGCGGTTCTCGCTGGGCAGCTTGTCGCCGCTCTCGGCGAGGAACTTCTCGGTCTGCCACTGGAGCGCCTCGGCCACGTTGCGGGTCTCCGCCTCGTCGCGGCGCCGCTTGTCCTCGTCGGCGTGCTCCTCGGCGTCCCGGCGCATCCGCTCGATGTCGTCCTTCGGCAGCGACGAGCCGCCGGTGATCGTCATCTTCTGTTCCTTGCCGGTGCCCAGGTCCTTGGCGTGCACGTTGACGATGCCGTTGGCGTCGATGTCGAAGGTGACCTCGATCTGCGGCACGCCGCGCGGCGCCGGCGGGAGGCCGGTCAGCTCGAAGGTGCCGAGCTTCTTGTTGTAGGCCGCGATCTCCCGCTCGCCCTGGAACACCTGGATCAGCACCGACGGCTGGTTGTCGTCCGCCGTGGTGAAGACCTCGGAGCGCTTGGTCGGGATGGTGGTGTTCCGCTCGATGAGCTTGGTGAAGATCCCGCCCTTGGTCTCGATGCCCAGGCTCAGCGGGGTCACGTCGAGCAGCAGGACGTCCTTGACCTCACCCTTGAGCACACCGGCCTGCAGGGCGGCGCCGACGGCGACGACCTCGTCCGGGTTCACGCCCTTGTTCGGGTCGCGACCCGTGAGCTGCTTGACCAGGTCGGTCACGGCCGGCATCCGGGTCGAGCCGCCGACCAGGATGACGTGGTCGACATCGGAGATCTTGATCCCGGCGTCCTTCACGGCCTGCTCGAACGGGCCCTTGCAGCGGTCCAGCAGGTCCTGCGTCATGCGCTGGAACTCGGCGCGGCTCAGCGTCACGTCGAGGTGCAGCGGGCCGGCCGAGCCGGCGGTGATGTACGGCAGGTTGATGTTGCTGGTGGTGGCGGCGGACAGCTCGATCTTGGCCTTCTCGGCCGCCTCCTTGAGCCGCTGCATGGCCATCTTGTCCTGGGCCAGGTCGATGCCGTGCTCGCCACGGAAGGTCTTCACCAGGTGGTCGATGATCCGCTGGTCCCAGTCGTCACCACCGAGGTGGTTGTCACCGCTGGTGGACTTGACCTCGATGACACCCTCGGCAAGCTCCAGCAGGGAGACGTCGAAGGTGCCGCCACCCAGGTCGAAGACCAGGACGGTCTGCTCCTTGGAGCCCTTGTCGAGGCCGTACGCCAGGGCGGCCGCGGTCGGCTCGTTGACGATCCGCAGCACGTTGAAGCCGGCGATCTCACCGGCTTCCTTGGTGGCCTGGCGCTGGCCGTCGTTGAAGTAGGCCGGGACGGTGATCACCGCGTCGGTGATCTGCTCGCCCAGGTACGCCTCGGCGTCCCGCTTGAGCTTCATCAGCGTGCGGGCCGAGATCTCCTGCGGGGTGTACTTCTTGCCGTCGATGTCGACGGTCCAGTTGGTGCCGACCTCCCGCTTGACCGAGCGGATGGTCCGGTCGGGGTTGGTCACCGCCTGGCGCTTGGCGACCTCACCGACGAGCACCTCGCCGTTGCGGGCGAACGCGACGATCGAGGGGGTCGTCCGCGAGCCCTCAGCGTTGGCGATGACGGTGGGCTCACCGCCCTCGAGAACGCTGACGCAGGAGTTCGTCGTGCCGAGGTCGATGCCGACCGCACGTGCCATGTTCGCTTCCTCGCTTCGTAACGGGTGAGCAGGTCAACAGGCCTGCCCGGCGGGTCGCCCGCAGCGACCGCACCACAAGTTGAGTGAACTTGACTCAATAGTGCCATGCCGCCGGCAAACCGCAAGTCGAGGTTGAGTCGACCCGACGCAACCCGACCGTTATTACCGTCCGGTTGTCTTACCTTGCGTCGGTCGGGCAGGCTTTAGCCGTGACGACGCATGGCGATTCCGCCACCCGTTCCGGCGCGCCCGCCGTCGCAGCCCGCACCGGACCCGCCACCGGGGACGACCTGCCCGCTGCCGGCGGGGAGGACCTGCCCGCCGCGCTCGCCGGCCTGCGGGCCGCGATCGAGGCGGCCCGATTCCCGTTGGTCCTGCCCTCGGCCGAGCCGGCCCGGCGGACCGCCGCCGGGCTCACCCACCAGCTCGACGACTACCTGCTGCCCCGGCTCGCCCGGCTCGACGCCCCGCTGCTGGTGGTCGTCGGCGGCTCCACCGGTGCCGGCAAGTCGACACTCGTCAACAGCCTGGTCCAGGCGCGGGTGAGCGCCGCCGGGGTGCTGCGTCCCACCACCCGCTCCCCGGTCCTGGTCTGCAACCCGGCCGACTCGGCCTGGTTCCGGCAGGGGGAGCTGCTGCCCGGCCTCACCCGTACCACCGAGCCGAGCGAACAGCCCGGCACCCTGCAGCTGGTCACCGCCCCGGCGCTCCCGGCCGGGCTGGCCTTCCTCGACGCGCCGGACATCGACTCCGTGGTCGACGCCAACCGGGCGCTCGCCGGGCAGCTGCTGGCCGCGGCCGATCTCTGGCTCTTCGTCACCACCGCCGCCCGGTACGCCGACGCCGTGCCGTGGGAGCTGCTGCGCAGCGCCCGGGCTCGGGGCACGGCGATCGCCATGGTCCTCGACCGGGTGCCCCCGGAGGCGGCCGACGAGATCGCCGCCCACCTGTCGGAGATGCTCGCCGAGCAGGGTCTGGGCGCGGCTCCGCTCTTCGTCCTGCCGGAGACCTGGGTCGACGGGCAGGGGCTGCTCCCCGACAAGGTCACCGCCCCGCTGAGCGCCTGGTTCGCCCGGCTTGCGGCGGACGCGGAGGCCCGCTCGGCTGTGGTGCGGCAGACCCTGGCCGGCGCGATCGCCGCCCTGCACCCCACCATGGACGCGCTGGCCGACGCCGCCGACGAGCAGGTGGCCGCCGCCGACACGCTGGACGAGCGGGTCCGGGCGGCGTACCGGGGGGCGGAGCGGACGGTCGACCAGGGGCTCAAGGACGGTCGGCTGCTCCGCGGTGAGGTGCTGGCCCGCTGGCAGGAGTTCGTCGGCACCGGCGAGTTCTTCCGGTCGCTGGAGGCCCGGGTCGGCCGGCTGCGGGACCGGGTGGTCGCCGCGGTCACCGGCCGTCCCGCCCCCGCCGCCGAACTGCGTACCGCGATCGAGTCCCAGCTCGTCACCCTGCTGCGCGGGGTGGCCGCCGAGGCGGCGGAGAACGCGTACACCGGGTGGAGGGCGCACCCGGCCGGGGCGGCGCTGCTCGAGCCGGAGCTGGCCCACGCCTCGGCCGACCTCGCCGAACGCGCCGAACGGCTGGTCCGCGACTGGCAGCGCGGGGTGCTGGAGCTGGTCCGGGCCGAGGGCGGCGACCGCCGCTTCGTGGCCCGCACCGCCGCGTACGCGGTCAACGCGACCGGCTTGGCCGTCATGATCGGGGTGTTCGCCTCCACCGCCTTCATCCCGACCGGGCTGGAGGTGGCCACCGGGGCCGGCACCGCGGTCGCCGGGCAGACGGTCCTCCAGGCGATCTTCGGCGACCAGGCGGTACGGAACCTGGCCGGCAAGGCCCGGCTGGACCTGATCGACCGGGTGAACCGGCTGCTGGCCGAGGAGGCCGAGCGATTCCTCGCCCGGACCGGCGCCGCCCGCCCGGCCGCCGAGACCGGTGGGACGCTGCGGCGGGCGGCCGCCGACGTGGAGAAGGCCCGGCACCGCAGCGGCCTCACCGACCCGGACGGTCCGCCGCTGCCCGCCGCCGGCCAGGACGGTGACCGATGAGCAACGTCGTCGGCCGGCTGCGGGAGGCGTTCCGGGGCGAGCAGCGGCCGGACCCCGACGCCCTGATCGCCCGCCTCCAGGCGGTCCAGCGCTTCCTCACCGCCACCGACGGCCTGGTGCCGGACGCCGAACTGGTGCCCGCGCACACCGTGGTCGAACGGGCCGGGACCCGGCTCGCCCTCTCCGGGCACCACACCGTCGTCGCGCTGGCCGGGGCGACCGGCAGCGGCAAGTCGAGCCTGTTCAACGCCCTCGCCCGGCTGGACCTGTCGCCGGTGGGCGTCCGCCGGCCCACCACTGGGGTGGCGCACGCCTGCGTCTGGGGGCCGCTGGACGGCGCGTCCCGGCTGCTCGACTGGATCGGGGTGCTGCCGCGGCACCGGTTCGTCCGGGAGAGCGCCCTCGACGGCGACGACGAGTCCGGCCTGCACGGACTGGTCCTGCTGGACCTGCCCGACTTCGACTCGGTGCAGCGGACCCACCGGCTGGAGGTGGACCGGCTGCTCGGCCTGGTCGATCTGGTGGTCTGGGTGGTCGACCCGCAGAAGTACGCCGACCGCGTGATCCACACCAGCTACCTGCGCGAGTTCCACCGGCACAAGGACGTGACGGTGGTGGTGCTCAACCAGGTCGACCGGCTGCCCCCGACCGAGCTGCCCAAGGTCCTCGGCGACCTGCGCCGGCTGCTGGACGCCGACGGGCTGGCGGGGGTGCCGCTGCTGCCCACCGTGGCGGTGGACCCGGCCGGGCTGGACGACCTCCGCGTCGAGCTGGAGCGTACGGTCGCCGGGCGGCAGGCTGCCCTGCGCCGGCTGACCGGGGACGTGGACATCGTGGTGGACGGGCTGGAGCCGCTGGTCGGCCCGGAGCCGCCGCGCACCGGGCCGGGCGACGCGTCGGCGCAGGAGCTGACCTCGGCACTGGCCAGGACGGCCGGAGTGCCGACCGTGGCCGAGGCGGTCGAGGCGGCGTACCGGCACCGGGCCGGGGGCTCGACCGGCTGGCCGCTGGTGCGGGGCTGGCGCAAGCTCCGGCCGGACCCGCTGCGCCGGCTGCACCTGCCCGGCGGGGATCCCGACGCGCCGGCGGAGAGCCTGGTCGCGGCGACCTCCGTACCCGATCCGACCGCCGCCCAGCGCTCGGCCCTCAACCTGGCCATCCGTGCGGTGGCCGACCGCTCCGCCGCCGACCTGCCAGCACCCTGGCCGACCACGGTGACCACCGCGGCCCGGTCCCGGCTGACCGACCTGCCGGACGCGCTGGACCACGCGGTCGCCGCCACCGACCTGGGCATGGCCAGCCGGCCGGCCTGGTGGCGGGTGGTCGGCGGGCTCCAGTGGCTGGTCACCCTCGCGGCGGCGGCCGGGCTGGCCTGGCTCGCGCTCGGCTACGCGCTGCGCGCGCTCGGCCTGCCCGCGCTGAATCACCCGCGGCTCGGCGAGGTGCCCTGGCCGACGGTGCTGCTGCTCGGCGGCCTGCTGGCCGGGCTGCTGGTGGCCGCGCTGACCCGGCCGCTGATCCGCTGGGCGGCGCGCCGCGCCCGGCAGCGGGCCGAGCAGCGGCTGCTGACCTCGGTGGGCAGCGTCGGCGAGCAGTACGTGCTGAACCCGGTCTGGGCGGTGCTGGCCCGCTACGCCGAGGCCCGGGAGGCGCTGCGCGAGGCCGCCCGGCGCTGACCGGTGTTCCGGCCGGCCCAGGGGCGTAGGGTCGGGGCATGGCCACGCCACAGACCCCCTACGAGGCGGTACTGCACGCCGCCCGCGACGTGACGAGGCTCGACTCCGCCCTCGACGCGGAGATGCTCGGCGCCGCCCTGCTGGGCAGCGTCTACGCCGTCGCGGAGACCGACCGGGAGACCGCCGTCCGAGAGTTCGTCACCGGATTCCTCGCCGCCACCGCCCGCCGCCGCAGCGCGGCCGCGACCACCATCCGCGCCGTCTTCGCCGCGCTGGTCCCGGACGCCGAGGGCGCCGCCCGGGTCCGCCCCGGCGCGTACGCCCCGGACTGGGCGGCCCAGCTCGGCCGGGTGCACCTCACCGGCACCTGGGCGTACGGGGACGTGTACGGCGACCAGACCTCCTACCTGGCCACCTTCGCGTACGACGACGTCGAGGGTGGGCCGGAGCACGCCATGGTCGCGCTGGTCGACCACAACATCGGCATCACCAAGGACGTCTTCGTCGGCGGTCCCGCCGGCCGGATCGTCGAGCAGGCCCGCGAGATCTGCACCGAGGACGAGTTCACCTGGTTCCGTACCGAGGACGCGGCCCGGATGCACGCGGAGGTGAGCCGCCACCTGGCGATCACCGACCAGCTCGGCGAGCTGCCCGGCCAGGGCTCGCTGGCCACCGACCGGGCGCTGGTCGGCGCGCGGCTGGCGGTGCTGCCCGGCCCGGCCGGGGCGCCGGACGCCGAGGTGGCCACGCCGGCCACCGAGGCGGAACGGACCCGGCTGGTCCGGGGCTTCCTCGGCTCCCCCGAGGCCGCCCGGTTCGGCTTGGACGCGGCGACCGACGCGGAGCTGCCCTCGCTGCACTTCTGCCTGGGCCTGCTGCTCGACCACGCGGCCAGCTTTCCGGACGCCGACCCGATGCGGTGGAGCCCGACGGTCGCCGAACTGTTGCTGCTGGACTGGGTGCACCGACGGGCCGTGCTGGACATGGACGACGCGGCGATGCTGCCTCGGGTGCTGCGCGGCTGGACGGCGTACGCGTCCCGCCAGCGGGGGCTTCCGGTTGCGGCGGCCCGCCGGACGGACGAGGCGATCGAGGAGATGGTTCCGGAGTTCGCCCGCCTCTACAGCACCGGCGAGCGGCGCAGCCCGGCCACGGCGGCCGTCGCCCAGCTCATGGCGGACGGCGTCGACCCCGACGATCCGGCCGCCCTGGACGCCTGGATCGAGGCCAACCGGCACCGACTCACCGACGACCCGGCCTGACCGGGCGGGCTCCCGCCCCGGCCGCGATCCACTCAGGCCCGGGCGTCGGTGTCCGTACCCGGGGACTCCGTCGGGGCGGCGGGGACCGGCGCGATCTGCGGGGACGGGCTGGGCACGGCCACCGGCGCGGCCGGCGGCCGAGGACGCGGCGCGGGAGCCGGGACGGGCCGTGGGATGCGGTGGCCGGGGAGCGGGTACGGCGTACCCGGCCGGTGGCGCAGTTCCGCCGCGCTGGGGCTGGGGTCGGGGTCGACGGTCGGGCCGGCGGTCGGCGTGGGCGACTCCGTCGGGGACGCGCTGGTCGGCGACGGGGAGGCGTCGGACGAGCCGGTGGCGGTGGGTTCCGGGCTCCCGCTGGGCGACGGATTCGCGGTGGCCGACGGGTCGCCGACCGGGCCGGAGAACGTGCTGGTCGGTTCGGCCGTGGCGGTGGGCGTCGGGCTCGGGGTGGCCGACGGCGAGGGCGAGGGGACCGGTGGGGTCCGGGTGGGCCCGGGAGTGGGCCGCGATGGGGGTACGGCGGGCCGGGGCCGCCCCGCCGGCCCGAGATCGGAGTCGTCCGGCAGCGCTGGCGCGGCCGGTACCAGCGGCGGCGCCGCCACGGGCAGGCTGGTGGCGGTCGAGCCGGGCGTAGGTGTCCGGGTGGACAGGACGGCGGGCTGACTCGCGCTGGGCAGCGCGACCACCACCGGCCCGACCGAGGGGGTCGGGATGAACGGAGTGCCGCTGTCCGGTAGGGCGCTGTTGCCGACCGTGGCCGAGCCGGCGCTGAACGCCGCGAGGATCGGCATGGACGCGGTGCCGGCGAGCAGCGCGACGGTGAACAGATAGCCCCGGCTGGGCGCACCGGTGCCGGGCGCGCGGTGCGCCCCGACCACTCGCCGGTAGGCGGCGCCGGGGACCGTACGGTGGCGGCCGAGCAGCGGCGTACCCGGATCATCTGCTGGCTCGGACACCGGCACACTCCTCGTACGTCGACACGCTGGCAAACCCGACGGAAGGTACCAAGCAGCGAAGCGGACAAAGGCCGTTTAACACCCAGCGGGACATCAGTCAGCTTGGACCAGTGACCCTCAGTTCACCAGCCACCACAGCGTGTCGACACACGTTTTGTCCGTCGATGTGCGTGCCTTGAGCCGACAAAACCCCCATCCGTCGTGAACCAGACCGAACGTCACCGGCAGGGGAGGCCATACTGTGGGACCGCTCACCTCCTCTGCAATCATTCAGGCACGACGGCAGTGCAGCCGCTACCTCCGCGTACCCCGCGGCTGGGTGCGGAACGGCGCCGGCGCTCCCGGGCCGGGTCCCCCCAATGATCCGGCTCACGCCGCGCGGCAACCCTCACCGGGGCTAGGCGCGGCCGCCAGGGACCGACCCGGCACCAGCCGGATCGGGCGCATGATGTGCGCGGCACGGGTCACCCCCCGGCGCCGGCGCAGACCAGACAGGGAGAGACCGATGGCAAAGGGCGACCCCGGGGCCGCCGCCCGCAGTAGGCGGGCCGCACCCCGTTCCAAGCGTGCCGCCGCAGCCGGCGAGCCGGAACTCGTACAGTTGCTCACACCCGAGGGCGAGCGGATCGAGAGCGCGCTCGGCCCGGACGGGACCGAGTACCGCGTGGACTTCACCGACGAGGAGTACCGCGGGCTCTACCGCGACCTCGTGCTGGTGCGCAAGCTCGACGCCGAGGCCACGGCGCTGCAGCGCCAGGGTGAGCTGGGCCTCTGGGCCAGCCTGCTGGGGCAGGAGGCGGCGCAGGTCGGCTCCGGCCGGGCGCTGCGCCCGCAGGACATGGCCTTCCCGACCTACCGGGAGCACGGCGTCCTCTACTGCCGGGGCATCGACCCGATCATGCCGCTCGGCCTGTTCCGCGGCGTCGACCAGGGCGGCTGGGACCCGAACGAGTTCAAGTTCAACATGTACACGATCGTGATCGGGGCGCAGACCCTGCACGCGACCGGGTACGCTATGGGCGTCGCGATGGACGGCAAGACCGGCGGCGACGACGGCGAGGCGGTGATCGCCTACTTCGGTGACGGCGCCACCAGCCAGGGTGACGTCAACGAGTCCTTCGTCTGGGCCAGTGTCTTCAACGCCCCCCTGGTCTTCTTCTGCCAGAACAACCAGTACGCCATCTCGGAGCCGCTGGAGCGGCAGACCCGCGTCCCGCTGTACCGGCGGGCGGGCGGCTTCGGCTTCCCCGGCGTCCGGGTGGACGGCAACGACGTACTCGCCTCGTACGCGGTGACCCGGCACGCGCTGGACAACGCGCGGCACGGCCAGGGCCCGAGCCTGATCGAGGCGTACACCTACCGGATGGGGGCGCACACCACCTCCGACGACCCGACCCGCTACCGCATCGCCAGCGAGGTCGAGGCCTGGCAGGCCAAGGACCCGATCGCCCGGATGAAGGCCTTCCTGACCAAGCAGCAGATCGTCGACGAGTCGTTCTTCGCCGAGGTCGACGAGCAGGCCCGGGCCGAGTCGGTGCACCTGCGCGAGCGGGTGCTCGCCATGCCCGACCCGGAGCCGGTGACCATGTTCGACCACGTCTACCCCAACGGGTCCCCCGAGCTCGACGAGCAGCGGACCCAGTTCAGCAAGTACCTGGAGTCGTTCGAGGGGAGCGCGCACTGATGGCCACGGAGACGCTCACCCTCGGCAAGGCCCTCAACACCGGTCTGCGCAAGGCCCTGGAGAACGACCCCAAGGTCGTCATCATGGGCGAGGACGTCGGCAAGCTCGGCGGCGTCTTCCGGATCACCGACGGCCTGCAGAAGGACTTCGGCGACCAGCGGGTGATCGACACCCCGCTCGCCGAGTCCGGCATCATCGGCACCGCGGTCGGCCTGGCCATCCGCGGCTTCCGGCCGGTCTGCGAGATCCAGTTCGACGGCTTCGTCTACCCCGCGTACGACCAGATCGTGTCGCAGGTGGCGAAGATGCACTACCGCTCGCAGGGCAAGGTCCGGATCCCGATGGTCATCCGAATCCCGTACGGCGGCGGCATCGGCGCGGTGGAGCACCACTCCGAGTCGCCCGAGGCGTACTTCGCGCACACCGCCGGCCTCAAGGTGGTGACCTGCGCGAACCCGCAGGACGGGTACACCATGATCCAGCAGGCGATCGCCTCGGACGACCCGATCGTGTTCCTGGAGCCGAAGCGGCGCTACTGGGAGAAGGGTCCGGTCGAGCTGGACGGCCCGCTCGTCGACGCGTACCCGCTGCACTCCTCGCGGATCGCCCGGCCGGGCACCGACGCCACCGTGCTGGCGTACGGCCCGATGGTGCGCACCGCGCTGGACGCCGCCACCGCCGCCGCCGAGGACGGCCGGGAGCTGGAGGTCATCGACCTGCGCTCGCTCTCCCCACTGGACCTGACCGCCGCGTACGAGTCGGTGCGGCGCACCGGCCGTTGCGTGGTCGTCCACGAGGCCCCGGGCAACCTGGGCCTCGGCTCGGAGATCGCGGCCCGGATCACCGAGGAGTGCTTCTACTCCCTGGAGTCCCCGGTGCTGCGAGTGACCGGCTTCGACACCCCCTACCCGGCCGCCCGGGTGGAGGAGGAGTACCTGCCCGACCTCGACCGGGTGCTCGACGCCGTCGACCGCACCTTCGGCTGGTGAGCGGCATGTCGCGGATCAAGGAGTTCAACCTCCCCGACCTGGGTGAGGGCCTGACCGAGGGCGAGATCCTCGCCTGGCTGGTCAAGGTGGGCGACGTCATCGAGCTGAACCAGCCGATCGTCGAGGTGGAGACCGCCAAGGCGGCGGTCGAGATCCCGGCGAAGTGGGCCGGCCAGGTGCAGGCGATCTTCCACCCGGAGGGGGCCACCGTCGAGGTGGGCACGCCGATCATCGCGATCGACACCGATCCGGGTGCCGGCCCGATCGAGCAGGCGACGGACGCCCTGCCCGCCCCGTCGGCCGCCTCGCTGGCCGCCGTGGAGATCGCGCCCGAGGAGGGCATGGTCGAGCCGGGCCTGATCGGCGGGGTCGCCCCCGGCGGGCGGACCGCCGTGCTGGTCGGCTACGGCCCGCGGACCACCGCGGCCAAGCGCCGGCCGCGCAAGGGCGTGGTGCCGACCCAGGCCGCCGCCGTGCCGGCCCAGGCCACGCCAGCTCCCGCGCCCGTCGCGCCGGTGTCGCCCGCACCGGCGGTGAACGGCGACGGCCGGGCCGACGGTCCGGTGCTGGCCAAGCCGCCGGTCCGCAAGCTCGCCAAGGACCTCGGCGTCGACCTCGCCGGGCTGACCGGTTCGGGCCCGCTGGGCTCGATCACCCGGGAGGACGTACAGCGGGCGGCGAGCGGGACGCCGGCGGCGGCCGAGCCGCTGACGGTCACGGCGCCGGCCACGGCGGCCGCGAGCTTCGGCGCGGACCGCGAGCAGCGCATCCCGGTCAAGGGGGTACGCAAGCTCACCGCCGAGAACATGTCCCGCTCGGCGTTCACCGCCCCGCACGTCACGGAGTTCCTGACCGTGGACGTGACCCGGGCGATGAAGGCCCTGGACCGGCTCCGCGAGCGGCGCGAGTGGCGTGAGGTTCGCGTCTCGCCGCTGCTGCTGGTCGCCAAGGCGGTGCTCCTCGCGGTCAAGCGGCACCCGATGGTCAACTCGACCTGGGCCGGCGACGAGATCGTGGTCAAGGAGTACGTCAACCTGGGCATCGCGGCGGCCACCGAGCGCGGCCTGATCGTGCCGAACATCAAGGACGCCGGCCGGCTCTCGCTGCGCGAGCTGGCGGACGCGATGACCGCGCTGGTCCAGACGGCCAAGGCGGGGAAGACCTCCCCGGCCGACATGTCCGGCGGCACGCTGACCATCACCAACGTCGGCGTCTTCGGCGTCGACACCGGTACGCCGATCCTGCCCCCGGGCGAGTCGGCGATCCTCGCCTTCGGCGCGGTCCGGGAGATGCCGTGGGTGCACAAGGGCAAGGTGAAGCCACGCCTGGTCACCACCCTGGGGCTCTCCTTCGACCACCGGATCATCGACGGTGAGCTGGGCTCGAAGTTCCTCCGCGACGTCGGGGACTTCCTCGCCGATCCGGAGGCGGCGCTGCTCGCCTGGACCTGACGATTCCACCGCTCCGGCGACGGCCGGTGTGCCACGGGTGAACGCCCGGCACACCGGCCGTTTCCAATGGGCGACGAAATCTTCGGCCCGACAAGCCATCCAACCTACGATCCTTAGGTGCGTGGTTCAACTCACCTAATAATCGATGGAAGTTGGCGGCGTTCTGCGGTTCAATAGAAGACATCAAGGGGCTGACAACCGAATAGCCAGGAGGAGAGACCCAAGATGAGCATGATCGAGCGAATCCGTAGCCGCCGCGACGCCAACCGCCGTGCCCGCGCCATCGAGCACGCCCTGCGTTCCGCCAACTCCCCCGCGGTCCGCGAGGAGCTCCTCGCCATCGCCCAGCGTCACATGAGCTGACGCCCTCTACTTTTCTCACCTCCTCCAGTTCGAAGACCCGCCCGGTCACCCGGGCGGGTCTTCGGCGTTTCACGGCGATTGACACCGGGATTCCACCTCGCCGCACCGCCCGGTACGGTTGGGCTCGGTCGCCACCCGCCGACCCCCGGACCGATCGCGACGAGAGAAAACCAGTCGCCAGCGTCCGGTGACCGCGAGTGACGGCTGGTGCTCCCCCGGGCGCCTCCAGGCGGCCACCCGATACGGTGCGGGGAGCCCGCACGGCCGGTACCCGCCGGCACCGCCGGCGACATGCCGAACGGTCCCGATCGGCATCGGTGGCCGACATGTGATGGAGGAGGCGCACCCATGACGTCCGAGGCCCCGCACCGCCCTGGCCAGGAGCCGGGCGAGGTGTCGCCGGGCGCCGGCGGACCGGCGCCGTACGGCGACCGCCCGACCCAGCAGGACAACGGGTACTCCGGCGCTCCCGACCTCGGCTGGGCCCCGCCCCCGCCGGCTGGTCGGCCCGCCCAACCGGCCCCCGCCTGGGCGGCTCAGGACGACCAGCCGCCCGCCTGGGCACCCCAGGGCGGGCAGCCCACCAACCGGGGCTCCGCCCAGGTACCGGCGTCCGCCGAGCCGGGCGCGTGGGGCGGTGCCGCCCAGCCCGCCTGGGCCGCACCCGAGCAGAACCCCCCGGCCTGGGCCACCCCGGCAGCCCCGTCCGGCGAGTCGGCACCCCCCGCCTGGGGCGCCCCGGCCGCGCAGGACGCGCCAGCCTGGGCCGCCGCCCCGGCCCCGCAGGGCGAGCAGCCCGCCTGGGCCCAGGCCGGCGAGTCGGCCGCCCGTGGTTCCGCCCAGGTGCCCGCCCCCGCCACCACGCCGCACGAGGCGTGGGCCACCCCCGCCGGGCATCAGCAGGACGACCCGAGCCGCTCCGGCGGCTGGAACGCCCCAGATCCACAGCAGGACGACAACCCGGGCCACGCCGGGGACTGGCCGGCCGCCGCGCCGCCGCCCGACCGCTCGGGCGGTTGGTCCATGGGGGCCGCCGCCCAGCAGCACGACGACCCGAACCGGTCCGGCGGCTGGAGTGCCTCGCAGCAGGACGAGCAGCCGGCCTGGGGCGCCGCGCCGGCCGAGCCGACCGACCGCGCGGCCGCCAAGGTGCCCGTACCGGGACAGGGCGACAACGCCTGGACCACGCCGGACGACCCCGCCCGGTCGGGTGGCTGGGACGCCGGTGCGCACGACGGCTCCGCCCGCTCCGGTGGTTGGGAGGCCGACCCGGCCGGCCCGCGGGACGAGGACCCGGATGGCTCCGGCGGCTGGGCCGCTGGCCGGGCCGCCGACGCCTCGCAGCCCGCCTGGGGCACCTCGGACGAGCAGCGCCCCGCGTGGGGTGAGGCCGCGGCTGGCCCGCAGGACGAGCCGGCGCAGCCCGGCTGGGCCGGCGCCCCGACCTCTGGCGACGGGCCGGCGGCATCGGCCCGGGCCAGCGCCGCCGTGCCCGCCCCGGACACCCCGCCCGCCTGGGGCGGCAATCAGGACAACCCGGCCCAATGGACGCCGCAGCGCCAGGCCATCCCCGATGCCGAGCCGTGGGCGCCCGGCGCGGCGTGGGGCCAGGCCGCCGAGACCGAGCCGGCCGAGTCGCCGTCGAACGGCTGGGAGCCGAACCGCGCCGAGGAGGCACCGCTCTACCAGGCGGCTCCGGGCCCCGGCATCTCGCCGGCGAACGCCGTACCGCTGCCGCCGCAGGAGCACCGGGTACCGGGGGCCGCCCTGGCCGCCTCACCGCCCGCCGACTACGCGCCGTCGGGCCAGTTCGGCCCGGCCGCCGAGTCGGCCGACCCGCAGGGGTACGAGCCGGAGCGGGCCGCCTGGGGAGCGCCCGGGCCGTCCCACGAGGAGCCGCAGTCGCCGGCCGGGCCGGCGGTGCCCGCGCCGCGTATTTCCCCGGAGTCCGGAGCCGTCTCGGCCAGCGCGTCGGTGCCGATGGCCAGCCGGGCGGCGCCGCCGCTTGATCAGCCGCTGCACGAGACCGGCGCGCCGGCCCCGCAGCCCCGCGTGTACGGCCGCCCGATCCGCCCCGAGGCCGAGGAGGGCCCGGGGCAGGACGCCCCGAACGGCTTCCCGGAGCAGGGGCCGCGCTTCGACGAGCACGGCCCGTACTCCCGGATGGACGAGCCGGAGCGACCGAACGGCTTCGCTGAGGTCCCCCCGGTGCCGTCGGCCCCGCCGTCGTCGCCCGCCGGTCCGCCGCCCTTCCCGCCCGGCGTGCCGTCCTTCATGGACCCGGTCGGCAACAACCGCCCGGCCAACGGGGTGCACCCGCACAGTGACGAGCCTGCCGGCGACCCGTTCGGCGCCCCCGGTGACCCCTTCGGCGGCCCCGGCGGCCAGCGCGACCCGTTCGGCGGCCCCGGACCATTCGCCGGAGCGGGTACGCAGCACGACCAGTTCGGCGGACCCGGCGGGCAGCACGACCCGTTCGGCGGACCCGGCGGGCAGCACGACCCGTTCGGCGGACCCGGCGGGCACCCCGACCCGTTCGGCGGACCCGGCGGGCACCCCGACCCGTTCGGCGGACCGGGCGCGCAGCACGACCCGTTCGGCGGACCGGGCGCGCAGCACGACCCGTTCGGCGGACCGCCCGGCGGTCGCGCCGCCGTCGCCGGACCTCGTCAGGGGCCGGGTGAGCCGGGACCGGGTGGCTTCCCGCCCGCGTTCCCGCCGCCGCCCCAGCAGGCCCCGCCGCCGTGGCAGCAGGGTCCGGGCGGCGACCCGGACCAGGGCCGCTTCGACGCGTTCAAGCCGGAGGCGGAGCCGAAGACCGAGGCGCCCACCCCCAAGGTGCGCAACGGCCGGGTGCTGGCCGCGGTGCTGGTCGCGGCGGTGGCGATCCTCGCCATCCCGCTCGGCCTGCTCGCCCTGCTCGGCAAGCTCGGCGGCGACGACGGCAAGCCGCAGCCGTTCAACCCGGCCGTCGGCTCCTGCATCAAGCAGTCCGGCGAGACCGCGGCGCCCGCCGACTGCGGCGAGCCGGGCGCGTTCACGGTCGTGTCGAGGGTGGACAACAAGGACAAGTGCGCCGACCCGACGCAGCCCACCGTGACGCTCAAGAACGAGTCGAACCCGGTGCTCTGCCTCAAGCCGGCCGGCAAGTAACCGCCCCGGCCGAGGGGCTTCTGCCACGAAAGAGTGGCTGTCCAGCGCTGGACAGCCACTCTTTCCGTGTATCTGCTTGTGTCGCGTACGCCTCTCCATCGCCCCGTCCCGGGTAGTCGGCCGCCGGGGTGCGGCACGATGGGGTCATGAGCGCACGCGTACGCGCCCCTGAACTGCGGGGTCGGGCCTGGCTGAACACCGGCGGCAGGGCGGTCACCCTGGCCGATCTGCGCGGCAAGATCGTCCTGCTGGACTTCTGGACCTTCTGCTGCATCAACTGCCTGCACGTGCTCGACGAGCTACGCCCCCTGGAAGAGCGCTACGGGGACGTGCTGGTCGTGATCGGCGTGCACTCGCCCAAGTTCGAGCACGAGAAGGACGCGGACGCCCTGGCGGCGGCCGTCGAGCGGTACGGGGTGCACCACCCGGTGCTCGACGACCCCGAGCTGGACATGTGGCAGCAGTACGCGGCGAAGGCCTGGCCGACCCTGGCGGTGGTCGACCCCGAGGGCTACGTGGTCGCCACCATGGCCGGCGAGGGGCACGCCGAAGGGCTGGCCAAGCTGATCGACGAGCTGATCGCCACGCACGAGGCGAAGGGCACCCTGCACCGGGGCGAGGGCCCGTACGTCCCGCCCGCCGAGCCGGAGACCGCGCTGCGTTTCCCCGGCAAGGCCGTGGTGCTCGACGGTGGGCACCTGCTGGTCTCCGACTCGGCCCGGCACTCCCTGGTCGAGCTGGCTCCGGACGGCGAGAAGGTGGTCCGGCGGATCGGGTCGGGCACCCGGGGCCACGCCGACGGCCCGGCCGAAAGCGCCGCCTTCTCCGAACCCCAGGGGCTCTGCCTGCTCCCCGCGCACGTGGCCGAGGTCGCCGGGTACGACGTGGTGGTCGCGGACACGGTCAACCACCTGCTGCGCGGCGTGCGGCTCGACACCGGCGAGGTGGTCACGGTCGCCGGCACCGGCCGGCAGTGGCGGTCGACGGTCGACGACCACGCGCACGACGCGACCTCCGCCGACCTCTCCTCCCCCTGGGACGTCGCCTGGTACGACGACAGAGTCGTGGTCGCCATGGCGGGCATCCACCAGCTCTGGTGGTTCGACCCGATCAAGCGGACCGCCGGCGTGTACGCCGGGACCACGGTCGAGGCGCTGCGCGACGGGCCGCTGCCGGACGTCTGGATGGCCCAGCCCTCCGGCCTCTCCGTCTCGGCCGACGGCAGCCGGCTCTGGATCGCTGACAGCGAGACCAGCGCCCTGCGGTACGTCGAGGACGGGGCGATGCACACGGCGGTGGGCCAGGGCCTCTTCGACTTCGGGCACGTGGACGGGCCCGCCGAGCGGGCGCTGTTGCAGCATCCGCTGGGGGTGTGCGCGCTGCCCGACGGTTCGGTGCTGATCGCCGACACGTACAACGGCGCGGTGCGCCGCTTCGACCCGGCGAGCGACCAGGTCGGCACGGTGGCGGACGGGTTGGCCGAGCCGAGCGACCTGGTGCTCACCGCCGAGGGCGAGGTGCTGGTGGTCGAATCGGCCGCGCACCGGCTCACCCGGCTGGCCCCGGGCGCGCTCACCGCGGCCGGCGCGCGCACCGTGGACGGCCCCCGGCACAAGCTGGAACGGAAGCCGACCGACGTGGCGGCGGGCGAGCTGACCCTGGACGTGATCTTCACGCCCGCGCCGGGCCAGAAGCTGGACGAGACGTACGGGCCGTCGACCCGGCTGGTGGTCTCGGCCTCCCCGCCGGAGCTGCTGGTCGAGGGGGCGGGGACGACCACCGACCTGTCCCGCCGCCTGGTGATCGACGGCACGGTGCCGCAGGGCGTGCTTCAGGTGACCGCCCAGGCGGCCACCTGCGACGCCGACGTCGAACACGCCGCCTGCCACCTGACCAGGCAGGACTGGGGCGTCCCGATCCGCGTGGTCTCCGGCGGCGCCACCCGCCTCCCCCTGATCCTCCGCGGCATGGACGAGGGCTGAGCGCACCCAGGTGTTAAAAGGGGGCCCTTCCTCTACCGCAGGCGTTAAGAAGGGGCCCCTCCTTTCAGCCGAACGGAGTCAGGCTCACGCCGGCGTCGATGAGGGCGGCCCGGACCAGCTCGGCGGCGCGTACCGCGCCGGGGCTGTCGCCGTGCAGGCAGATCGACTCGACCTGGCACGGGACGACGCTGCCGTCGACCGCAACGACGGTCCGCTCGGTGGCCATCCGCACGGCCCGGTTGGCCACCTCGTCCGGGTCGGGGACCAGCGCGTTGCCGGCGGTACGCGGCACCAGCTGCCCGTTGGGCAGGTAGTTCCGGTCGGCGAAGCCCTCGGCCACCACCCGCAGTCCGGCGCCGACGGCCAGCTGGGCGAGCACCGAACCGGGCGGGCAGAGCAGCGGCAGCTCGTGGTCGTAGCCGCTGACGGCGGCGACCAGCGCGGCGGCCTGGGCCTCGTCGCAGGCGGCGGCGTGGTAGAGCGCGCCGTGCGGCTTGACGTAGCGGACCCGGGTGCGGAACAGCCGGCAGAACGCGTCGAGCGCACCGATCTGGTAGATCGTCTCGTCGCGGAGCTCGGCGAAGTCGTACGCGATGTGCCGCCGGCCGAAGCCGGCGAGGTCCCGGTAGCCGACCTGGGCGCCGACGGCGACCCCCCGCCCGGCGGCCGCCGCGCATACCCGGTGCATGGTGGACGGGTCGCCGCCGTGGAAACCGCAGGCGACGTTGGCGGAGGTGACCAGCTCCAGCAGCGCCTCGTCGTCGCCGAGCCGCCAGATGCCGAATCCCTCGCCGAGGTCAGCGTTGAGGTCCATGGAACGTCACCGTAGTCCCTGGCCGGGCCTGCGCGAGCGGGGTCACGTCGTCCACCACGCCGATGACGGGGTATCCGCCGGTGGTCGGATGGTCGGCCAGGAAGATCAACGGTTGGCCGTCCGGCGGCACCTGCACCGCACCGAGGACGAGGCCCTCGCTGGGCAGCTCACTGGCCACCGCGCGGGGCAGGGCCGCGCCGACCAGTCGCGCGCCTACCCGGTTGCTCAGCGGGCTGATCGCGTACGGGGTGTGGAGCATCAGGTCGAGGGCGGTGTCGCCGAACCAGTCGTGCCGGGGGCCGAGCCGGAGGGCCAGCCGCAGCTCGGCGGGGACGGGCGGGGTGACGGTGAGGTCCACCGGGGCGGGGTGGCCGACGGGTACGCCGAGCGGCAGCCGGTCGCCGTCGCGGAGCGGGGGCGGCCCGAGGCCGGCGAGGGTGTCGGTGGCACGGCTGCCGAGCACCGGCTCGACCGCGATCCCGCCGGACACCGCCAGCCAGTTCCGCAGCCCGGCGCTGGCCGGCCCGATCCGCAGCACCGCCCCAGCCGGCAGGGAGAGCGGTCGCCCCACGTCCCCCGGCCGGTGCTCGACCGGCCGGCCGCCGCTGGGCGGTGCCGGGTCGATCGGCGGGTCGATCGGCGGGTCGATGGTGTTGGCGTGGGCGACCGGCGGCCGCTCGATCCGGACGTCCACCTCGGCGCCGGTGAGCGCCACCGTGACGGACCGGGGGAAGCGCAGGTCGCAGCCGGTCAGGGTGATCTCCAGGCCGGCGGCGGTCTCCGGGTTGCCGACGAGCCGGTTGGCCAGGCGCAGCGCGGCCGGATCGAGCGCGCCGGAGCGGGGGACGCCGAGGTGGGCGTACCCGGGTCGGCCCTGGTCCTGCACGGTGGTGAGGGCACCGGCCCGGACCACCTCGATCATGGGGTCACCAGCCGGACCCGGGTGCCGGGGGCCAGCCGGGCCGGCGGGTCGGCGTGCACGTCGAAGAGGACCAGGTCGGTGCGCCCGACCAACAGCCAGCCGCCGGGCGAGGCGCTCGGGTAGATCCCGGCGTACGGGCCGGCCAGGGCGACCGACCCGGCCGGCACCCGGGTACGCGGGGTGGCGAGCCGGGGGACCGCCAGCTCGGCGGGCAGCCCGGTCAGGTACGCGAACCCGGGCGCGAACCCGCAGAACGCCACCCGGAACTCGGTGCGCCGCAGCCGGTCGACCACCGCCGGCACGTCGACACCCCAGTGCCCGGCGACGGCGGGCAGGTCGTCCCCGTCGTACACGGTGGGCACCTCGACCTCGGCGGTGGCGGCCGGGTCGGTGCCGCTTCGCGGGGTCCAGCCGACGATCCGGGCCGCGGCCGCCTGCGGGTCCGGTACGCCGTCGAGCAGCACGGTGGCCGCGGCCGGGACGATCTCGACGGCGCTCAGCTCGCCGGCGTCCCGGCGGCGCCAGAGTTCGGCACGCCAGGCCTGGACCTGATCGGGGTCGTCGCAGTCGAGCAGCAGGGCGTGCGCGCCGACGGGTCGGATCCGCATCCCGCCATAGTGGCGGATCGAGGCGCCGGCCAGGGTCGTTCGACCGGTCGGTGGGCGTGACACTGCGCACTACCTGTAAGTAACCTACGGTGCCGTAACCTATTGGCGTGACCACCTCCGCTCCGCTTCGGCTGAAGCCGGTCGACATCGGTAAACCCCGGATGCGCGGCTGGCTGCACGCCTACGCCTTCTTCGTCGCGCTCGTCTGCGGCATCGTGCTCTGCTCGATCGCGGCCGCCCGCCCCGGCTGGGCGCCCCTGGTCAGCTGCCTGATCTACAGCCTGACCGTGTGCGGTCTCTTCGGCACCAGCGCCCTCTACCACCGGCGGGTCTGGTCCGAGCGGGGCTACCAGATCATGCGCCGGATGGACCATTCGATGATCTTCGTGTTCATCGCCGGCACGTACACACCGTTCTGCGCGCTGCTGCTCGAGGCCCGGCCGGCCGAACTGATGCTCGGCCTGGTCTGGGGCGGGGCGCTGGCCGGGGTGGCGCTGAAGCTGATCTGGCCGCATGCGCCGCGCTGGGTCTCCGCACCGCTGTACCTGGCGCTCGGCTGGGTGGCGGTGGCGATGCTGCCCCAGATCCTGCACGCCGGCGGGGTCACCGCCCTGGTGCTGCTGATCGTCGGCGGTGCCATCTACAGCGTCGGCGCGGTCTTCTACGCGCTGCGCAAGCCGAACCCGTGGCCGAACGTCTTCGGGCACCACGAGTTCTTCCACGCCTGCACCCTGCTCGCGGCGATCTGTCACCACATCGCGATCTACTTCGCACTCTTCGCCTGACCGGCGGGAACGCGTTCGAGGGCCCCGCGCCGTTGCGGGGCCCTCGACGTCGGTTCGGGGTGGATCAGGCCGGGTAACCCGGACGGCGCACCTCGCGGTACTCCTCGCGCACGACCCGGTCGTCCTGCACCGGCACCGTCGGCTGGGTGACGACCCGCTCGCGCACCGGGGTCGCGACGACCGTACGGCGACGGCTGTTCCAGAAGTACATGGTGAGGAACAGTCCGACGACGCCGACGAGCATGAGCACCCAGCCCACGACGTTGAGGTCGAGCCAACCCAGGTTGGCGTCGATGGCGAACGCGAAGATCGCGCCCAGCGCGATCAGGAAAATACTGGCACCGATGCCCATGACGTCGCCTCCTTGGCGTTCTGCTGGCGTTTCCTACCCGCCACGGCCATGGCTGAGGTAGCGGCATCCATCGACTTACCCAGGCGCTCGGATCGCCAATCAGGCAAGCTGTCGGCATGACGGACGGCAGGAACCAGGAGCGGACGCTGGTGCTGCTTCGGCACGCCAAGACCGAACAGCTCCGGGGCGAGGGCCCGGACGCCGAGCGCCCGTTGACCGCCCGGGGGCGCGCCGATGCCGCCGCGGCCGGCGCGTGGCTGGCCCGGCACGCCCTCCTTCCGGACGTGGTGCTCTGCTCCACCGCGCGCCGCGCGCGGCAGACCTGGCACGGGCTGGCGATGGGCATGACGGGATCCCCGCCGGAGGGGGGACCGACGGGGCCGACACCGGTGGTGCGCTACGAGCCGACCGCGTACGAGGCGCAGCCGGAGGAGTTGCTGAAGCTGGTCCGGGCGGTCGCGCCGGACACCGGCACGGTACTGCTGGTCGCCCACAATCCGGGCATCTCGCTGCTCTCGGCGCTGTTGGATCCGCAGCGGGCGGATCCGGACGGACTGCGGACCACCGACCTGGTGGTGCACCGCCCGACCACCCGGTGGGCGGCGCTGGCCCCCGGCGGAGCTCCGATCACCGCCCGGCACACCGCGCGGGGCTGAGGTACAAGGAGGGGCCCCCGGTTAACGCCTGCGGTAGCGGAGGGGCCCCTTTTTGACACGCCGTCTCGGTCACCCCGCCGTCAGGACGGCGGGGCGGTGGGCGGCGGCGGGTCGGGCGGTGGGGGCATCATCGCGGTCGGGTGGGAGAGCCGGTTCTCCTCCACGATCAGCGTACGTGCCCGCTTGCGCCGGTCCTGCCAGAACCAGAGCGTGGTGAGCAGGACGGCCAGCCCGGCCAGGATGAACACCCAGCCGACCGCGCGCAGGTCGATCCACCAGACGTTGGCCCGGATCGCAAAGGTCATGATCGCGCCGAGCGCGATGAGAAAGATGGCGCTGCCAATGCCCATGTGCGCTGCACTCCCTCGTGCGTTGGCCGTTGGGCGTGCCCTGTCGTGGTCCGCGACGGTTACCCGTCACGCCGCCGACCTACCCGGCCCGTCCCGCCAATTCCCCGGACTCCACCCCCAGTTGCGGCACATTGCGCTATCGGACCGCCGGGGCACCGCCACCTGCCGCAACCCACGCACGGTACGCGGTCCGGGGTAACGACGGAGCGGCCGGCGAGTTGTTGCTCGCCGGCCGCTCCCGGTCAGTCTCGAACCGGTCGGATCACCCCACAAGAGGTCAGAAGGCCTCCTCCGGAAGGTCCATGATCTCGACGTCGGCGCCCTCGATGATCCGTCGGTCGGCGCCGATCCGCGGCAGCACCTCGCGGGCGAAGAACCGGGCCGCGGCCACCTTGCCGGTGTAGAACGCCTTGTCGGCGGTGGAGACCTCGCCTGCCAGGGCCTTCAGCGCCACGTCCGCCTGCTTCTGCAGCAGCCAGCCGACCACCAGGTCACCGACCGCCAGCAGGAACCGCCGGCTGCTCAGGCCTACCTTGTAGAGGGCGCGGGCGTCGCCGGCCTGGGCCTCGCCCAGCCAGCCGGTCAGCACGCCGAGGATGTTCTGGATCTCGGCCAGCGCCTTGCCGAGCGCCTGCCGCTCCTCCTTGAGCTGGCCGTTGCCGGCCTCGGAGGTGATGAACTCCTGGATCTCGCCGGCGACCGCCATCAGGGCCTTGCCGTTGTCCCGGACGATCTTCCGGAAGATCAGGTCCAAGCTCTGGATCGCCGTGGTGCCCTCGTACAGGGTGTCGATCTTGGCGTCCCGGACGTACTGCTCGACGGGATAGTCCTGGAGGAATCCGGAGCCGCCGAAGGTCTGCAGCGACTCGTGGCCGAGCAGCTCGTACGCCCGCTCCGAGCCGACGCCCTTGACCAGCGGAAGGAGCAGATCGTTCACCCGCTTGGCCAGCTTGGTGGCCTTCTCGTCGCCGGCCGCCTCGGCGACGGCGACCTTGTCCTGCCAACTGGCGGTGTAGCAGACCAGCGCCCGCAGGCCCTCGGCGTACGACTTCTGCATGAGCAGCGAACGGCGCACGTCCGGGTGGTGGGTGATGGTCA
>NZ_JAPDPH010000280.1 GCF_026013475.1 Micromonospora yasonensis
AACCATGACCGCTGGCCGGCACCCGACAACGGGTGCCGGCCAGCGGCGTTTCGACAGCTGCGAATCGCAACTTGCCGAGATCGTGACCGGTTGGTGGACCCCGTCCGGGTGAACCGGGCGGGGTAGTCCCGGTGCGGCCGTCGGGGGCCGGAGTTGGATTCGGGCATGGACGACGTGGACGCCGTGGCGCTGCGGCAGGCGTACGAGGCGGTGCTGGTGGAAGTGGACGCTGGCGGGTTCGGACCGCCCGCGGACGGTGAGTTGGGCGCCGACCAGATCGTGGCGCACCTGGCCGCCAACGACGAGCTGATGAGCGAGGCGACCGAGGCGGTGCTGGCCGGGTCGCCGTTCGCGTACTACGACCTGGAGACGATCCACCGGCCGCAGCTCGACGCGCTGGTCTCCGAGTGCGGGGGACTGGACGGGCTGGCCGCCCTGCTCCGGGCCACCAGTCAGAAGCTGTGCGCGCTGGCCGAACGGCTCGGCCCGGCTGCGGAGACGTCGGTCGACACCGTCTTGCGGGAGGGCTTCGACCTGGACGTGGACGACTCGCTGCCCTGGGGTCGGGTGCTGGACCTGCACACCCGCGTCCACCTGCCCATGCACCTGGCCCAGCTCCGCGCACTGCGCCGGCAGCCCCACCTCGCCTGAGCCGCCGCTCAGGATGCGGGCGAGGGCTGCGCTCCGCTGCCCCGGCTGAGCGGCGGGTCAGGGCGCGGGCAAGGCCGGCGCCACCGCCCGACGGAGCAGCAGCCCAGGACGGAAGCAAGAGGCCCGCCGCGGCAGAGCAGCAGGTCAGCGCCGGCGGCCACCACCGACTGGTCCAGCAGCAGCGCAAGGAATCCCCGTCGCCCGGCAGAGCGGCAGGTCAGCGCGCCGGCAAGGAATCCGCCGCGTCGCCCGGCAGAGCAGCGGGTCAGGGCCGGTGGAACGTCCGCCGGTACGCCGTGGGAGCCACGCCGACCCGGTGATGGAAGTGCTGCCGGAAGGCGGCGGTGGTGCCGAAGCCGGAGTGCCGGGCGATCTGCTCGACGGTCAGGTCGGTGGTCTCCAGTAGCAACCGGGCGTGGTCGGTGCGTTGCTGGAGCAGCCACTGCGCCGGGCTGAGCCCGGTCTCGGAGCGGAAGTGCCGGGTGAACGTCCGTACGCTCATCCGGGCGTGCGCGGCCAGGTCGCGCAGGGCGACCGGCTCGTGCAGCCGGCACCGGGCCCACTCGCGGGTGGCCGCGGTGCCGGCTTCCGCGGACCGGGGCACCGGGCGTTCGATGAACTGGGCCTGGCCGCCGTCCCGCCAGGGCGGCACCACGCAGCGGCGGGCGGCCCGGTTGGCCACCCCGCTGCCGTGGTCGGTGCGGATGACGTGCAGGCAGAGGTCGATGCCGGCGGCCACCCCGGCCGAGGTGAGCACGCTGCCGGTGTCGATGAAGAGCACGTCCGGGTCGAGGTCCACGCCCGGGTGCAGCCGGCGGAACCGGTCCGCGTACGCCCAGTGGGTGGTGGCCGGGCGGCCCTCGAGCAGGCCGGCGGCGGCCAGCACGAACGCGCCGGTGCAGATCGACATGATCCGTACGCCCCGCTCGTGGGCCGACCGCAGCGCCGCCGCCACCTCCGGATCGAGGGTGCCGTCGGTCATCGCCGGGCCGCTGTGCACCCCGGGAATGATCACCGTGTCCGCCTGCTCCAGCAGCTCCAGCCCGTGGTCTGGGAGCACCTGGAAGCCGGCCGTGCTGCGCACCGGGCGCCCGCCCGGCGTGCAGGTCTCGGCGGTGTAGAGGGGCGTGAGGTCCTCGGTGCGGGCGCAGCCGAACACCTGGGCCCCGGTGCCCAGGTCGAGGCCGACCACGTCGTCGAGGGCGAGTACCGCGATCCGGTGCGGGACGAGCGTCATGGCCCGATTATTGCGCATGCTGGCTTTCCGGCCACTCGTCGCGCCGTCCGCCACCCCCGAGACTCGGAGCGTGACCCGACACCGTCTCCATCCGGCCTGGCTCGTGGCCGGCGTCTCGTTCGTCGCGTTGGTCGGCGCGGCCGGCTTCCGCGCCACGCCCGGCGTGCTGCTGCACCCGCTACACGCCGAGTTCGGCTGGCCGCTCGCCACCATCTCCGCCGCCGTCTCGGTCAACCTGATGCTCTACGGGCTCACCGCCCCGTTCGCCGCCGCGCTGATGGACCGCTTCGGCATCCGCCGGGTGGTGTCCGCCGCCCTGGTCCTGGTGGCGCTCGGCAGCGGGCTGACCGTCGCGATGAGCGCGAGCTGGCAACTGATCCTCTGCTGGGGCGTCCTGGTCGGCCTCGGCACCGGCTCGATGGCCCTCGCCTTCGTGGCAACCGTCACGGGCCGCTGGTTCGTCCGCCGCCGCGGCCTGGTCACCGGGGTGCTCACCGCCGGCGGGGCCGCCGGTCAGCTGGTCTTCCTCCCGCTGGTCGCCGTGCTGGCCCGCGACCACGGCTGGCGGGTGGCGGCGCTGGTCGTCGCCGGAGCCGCGCTGGCGGTCGTACCCCTGGTGGGGTGGCTGCTGCGGGAGCACCCGGCGGATCTCGGCCTGCCCGCCTACGGCGCCGACGAGGTGGTGCCGCCGACGCCGCCGGCCGGCGGCGCGGCGGCCCGGGCGGTCGGCGCCCTCGCCGCCGCCGCGCGGACCCGGCCGTTCTGGCTGCTCGCCGGGGGCTTCGCGATCTGCGGCGCGACCACCAACGGCCTGGTCGGTACCCACTTCGTGCCGGCCGCGCACGACCACGGCATGCCGGAGACCACCGCCGCCGGCCTGCTCGCCCTGGTCGGCCTCTTCGACATCGCCGGTACGGTCGCCTCCGGCTGGCTCACCGACCGGGTGGACAGCCGGCTCCTGCTCGGCGCCTACTACGCGCTGCGCGGCGCGTCCCTGCTGGTGCTGCCGAGCCTCTTCGCCGGTTCGGCCCGGCCCAGCATGCTGATCTTCATCATCTTCTACGGCCTGGACTGGGTGGCCACCGTGCCGCCGACCGTGGCGCTGTGCCGCGAGTGGTTCGGCGCGTCCGGCGCGGTGGTCTTCGGCTGGGTCTTCGCCGCGCACCAGGTCGGTGCGGCCCTCGCCGCGACCGGCGCCGGCCTGGTCCGCGATCAGCTCGGCGACTACGCCCCGGCCTGGTACGCGGCCGGCGCGCTGTCGATCGGGGCGGCCGGGCTCTCGCTGCTGCTGCGCCGCCGGGCCGACGAGCCGTCGTTCGTGGTGCCGGTCGCCTCCGGGCGCCAGGCGTGGAGTTACCGGGGCTGACCGGTCAGCCGGCGCTCCACTGCTGCTCCGGAGCGCCGGTGCATGGGGCCTGCACGAGCTTCGTGCCGGGCTGGGTGCCGGCCCCCTCGGGCTGCGCGCACTTGCCGCTGTGCACGGCGACCAGCAGCACCGCGCCCGGGCCGGCGGGCTGCAACCGCCACTGCTGGTTGCCCTGCCCGTGGCAGGGGTACTGCTGGAGCTTGGCGCCGTCGTCGGTGCTGGCGCCCTCGACGTCCAGGCACTGGCCGTACGCGATCACGGTGAGAGCCACCGCGTCGGGGGCGAGCTGGCCAGCCGTCCACTGCTGCTCCGGCCCGCCCGTGCAGGGGGCGAGCTGCGCCTTCGCCTGCTGCTGGTCGCTCTCCAGCCCGAGGCACAGCCCCGAGGGCACCGAGCGGAGCACCTTCGGTCCGTTCGCCGGGGCCTGCGGGCTGGTCGGCGCGGTGGTCGGCGACGGCGCGGCCGGTGTGGTCGGGGCCGCCTGCGTCGTGGGCGCGGCCGCGCTCGACCCGCTCGCCGCGGGGGTGGGCACGGCCGCCGCCGGCACCACCGGCCGCTCGTCGCCGCTACCGCCGAGCACGCCGGCGGCGAAGAAGAGCCCCAGGAGTACGCCGACCACCGCCACGCCCAGCGCGATCCGCATCAGCGGGTCCTGCGGCAGGCCGGGGCGGCGGCTGCCGTAGACGGTGCCGGCCGGGTCGCTGCGTCGGTCGTCGGACATGGGGGCATCCTGACCCACCGCGTCCGTCGAGGGCCAGTCGCCTCGACGGAGCGTGATTCAGTCGACGACCTTCACGTCCTTCCAGAACGCCACCCGGTCGCGCACCATCTCCGCGTCCGGCTTCGGGTCCGGGTAGTACCAGACGGCGTCTGCGCTGGTCCGGCCCGCGTGTTCCAGCGTGTAGTAGGAGGCCGTGCCCTTCCACGGGCAGACCGTGTGGGTGGCGGAGTCGCGGATCAGGTCGTCGCGCAACGCCGCACGGGGGAAGTAGTGGTTGCCCTCGACCACCACGGTGTCGTCACTCTCCGCGACGATCAGGTCGTTCCAGACGGCTTTCGGCATGCCCCCACGCTATGCCCGACCGGCCTGGTCGGCCAGCGGTCAGCGGGCGGGTTCCGGGTCGGTGACGTCGGCGACGGTCGCGCCCAGGGTGGCGATGGCGGCGTCCGCGTCGACCGCCACGGCCATCCCGTGCTCGCCCGCGCCGAGGGTGATCTCCCGGCCGCGCAACCGCTCGTCGGCGACCACCGGCCAGGCGGTGGTCGAGCCGAACGGGGTGATGGTGCCCCGCTCGTAGCCGGTGGCCGCCCGGGCCGCCGCCGCGTCCGGCATGGACATCCGGCTCACTCCGAGCAGTGCCCGCAGCTTGGGCCAGGAGATCACCCGATCGCCGGGGGTGAGCACGAACAGGTGGTCGTCCTCGCCACGGCGGACCACGATGGTCTTGACCACATCGGGCACCTCCACGCCGCGCGCCCGGGCCGCCTCGGGAAGGCTGCGAACCGGACCGTGCCGGATCACCCGGTACGGCAGTCCGGCGGCGTCGAGGGCGGCGAGGGCGGGGGAGGACATGGTCGCCACGGTAACCGGCTGTCGTATGCCGGACGCGGAACCGCCACTGTGGTCATCCCACGAATTGTCGTACCCGGGCGTAAGGTGAGATCATGCACGCTGTCCGTGATCATGAACGGGCGGTGGACACGCTGCGGAGCTCGTACGCCGCGGTGCCCGCCGGGGAACCCGTACGGCTGGCCAAGCAAACCTCCAATCTGTTCCGTCCCCGATCCGCGCCCCGCGTGCCGGGGCTCGACGTCAGCGGCCTGACCGGGGTGCTCGCCGTCGACCCGGCCACCCGCACCGCCGAAGTGCAGGGCATGTGCACCTATGAGGACCTGGTCGACGCGACCCTGCCGCACGGGCTGATGCCGCTGGTGGTGCCGCAACTGCGCACCATCACCCTGGGCGGCGCGGTGACCGGTCTGGGGATCGAGTCCACCTCCTTCCGCAACGGCCTGCCGCACGAGTCGGTGCTGGAGATGGACATGCTCACCGGATCGGGCGAGATCGTCACCGCCCGGCCGGACGGGGAGCACGCCGAGCTGTTCCGGGCCTTCCCCAACTCGCTCGGCAGCCTCGGCTACGCCACCCGGCTGCGCATCGAACTCCAGCCGGTCCGCCGGTACGTGACGCTGCGCAACATCCGGTTCACCCGGCTCGAGGAGTTGACCGACGCGGTCGGCGAGGTGATCGCCAAGGGCTCCTGGGAGGGCGACCCGGTCGACGCGATGGACGGGGTGATGTTCAGCCCCGGCGAGGCGTACCTGGTGCTCGGGGCCTTCACCGACGACGCGGCCGGCGGGCCCAGCGACTACACCGGCCAGGACATCTACTACCGCTCGCTGCGCCGGCGCACCCGGGACGTGCTCACCACCTATGACTACCTCTGGCGTTGGGACACCGACTGGTTCTGGTGCTCGGCGGCGTTCGGGGTGCAGCATCCGGTGGTCCGCCGGCTGTGGCCCCAGCGCTACCGGCGCAGTGACTTCTACCACCGGCTCGTGCGGCTGGAGCACCGCCACCAGGTGACTGCCCGGATCGACCGTTGGCGGGGCCTCCCGGCCCGGGAGCGGGTGGTGCAGGACGTGGAGATACCGCTCGACGGCACCGCCGACTTCCTGCGCTGGTTCGCCCGGAACGTGGGGATGACTCCGGTCTGGCTCTGCCCGCTGCGGCTGCGCGAGCCGGCCGGCCCCGGATCGGCCCGCGCCTGGCCGTTGTATCCCCTGCAACCGAGCGAGAGCTATGTGAACATCGGCTTCTGGGGGAGCGTGCCGATCGCCGACGGCGCCGCGGACGGCGACGTCAACCGGGCGGTCGAGCGGGCGGTGTCGGAGGCGGGCGGGCACAAGTCGCTCTACTCCGACGCGTACTACGAACGGGACGAGTTCGACCGGCTCTACGGCGGCGACATCTGGCGCGCCGTCCGGGACCGGTACGACCCGGACCACCGGCTCACGGGACTCTACGAAAAGGCGGTGGCACGACAGTGAGCTTGATCGACCGTGAACAGGGGGCGACCGGCGCCCCGTCCGGCCCGCCGGCGGGGGGCCGGCGTACCGGCCCGACCGTCGCCGACGTGGTCCGTGCCGTCACCACCGGCGACCTGTCCATCCGCATCACCGGGTACGACGGCAGCGCGGTCGGCCCGGCCGACGCCGGGATCACCCTGGCGATCCGCTCCGAGCGGGGCCTTTCCTACCTGCTCACGGCGCCGGGCGACCTGGGCATGGCCCGGGCGTACGTGAGCGGCGACCTGGGGCTGGAGGGCGTGCACCCGGGCGACCCGTACGAGGCGTTCAAGGTGCTCAGGGACGAGGTGCACCTGCGCCTCCCGGCCATGAGTGAGGCGCTGGCCCTGGTGAAGGGGCTGGGTTGGGAGCGGCTGATGCCGCCGGCGCCCCCGCCGCAGGAGGCCGCGCCGCGCTGGAAGCGGGTGATGAACGGGCTGCGCCACTCGCGTACCCGGGACAGCAGCGCGATCTCCCATCACTACGACGTCTCGAACGCCTTCTACGAGAAGGTGCTCGGGCCGTCCATGACGTACACCTGCGCGGTCTTCCGCAGCCCAGGGGACACCCTGGAGGAGGCGCAGCGGGCCAAGTACGACCTGGTCGCCGGCAAGCTGGCGCTCAAGCCGGGGATGCGGCTGCTCGACGTCGGCTGCGGCTGGGGCGGCATGGTCCGGCACGCGGCCCGCGAGTACGGCGTCAAGGCGCTCGGCGTGACCCTGTCGAGGGCGCAGGCCGAGTGGGCGCAGGCGGCGATCGAGCGGGAAGGGCTGAGCGAGCTCGCCGAGGTGCGGCACCTGGACTACCGGGACGCCCCGCGCGAGCAGTTCGACGTCGTCTCCTCGATCGGCCTGACCGAGCACATCGGGGTGCGCAACTACCCGGCGTACTTCGGCGCGCTGCGCAGCCGGCTGAAGCCGGGCGGGCGGCTGCTCAACCACTGCATCACCCGGGCCGACAACCGCGCCCCGCACCGCTCCGGCGCCTTCATCGACCGGTACGTCTTCCCGGACGGTGAGCTGGCCGGGCCGGGCCGGTTGATCAGCGAGATCCACGACGCCGGGCTGGAGGTGCACCATGAGGAGAACCTGCGCCAGCACTACGCGCTGACCCTGGCCGGCTGGTGCCGCAACCTGGTCGAGCACTGGGATTTCTGCGTCGACGAGGTCGGCCCGGGCACCGCCCGGGTGTGGGGCCTCTACATGGCCGGCTCCCGGATGGCCTTCGAGCGCAACGACATCCAACTGCACCAGGTGCTGGCCACCCACAACGGGCCGCAGGGGGTCAACGGCTACCCGCTGCGTCCCGACTGGACGCCCTGACCTGCTGCCGACGACGAAAGGCCGCGCGATCCGCGCGGCCTTTCGTCGTGCGCAGAATTTTCGGGCGGCCAGTCAACCTTCGGGTGCCACCCGTCGTCCTTGCGGGACTGACCCGGCTACGTGAACTCACCGCCGGCTGGGCGCTGGAAGACGCAGGGATGAACGGAGCACGCAGATGACCACCGACCTCGAGGACCAGTTGGTCGCCGGCATGCGGGACGAGGCTGCCGGCCTGACGCTCACCCGCGATGTGCTGGGCGACGCCATCCGCCGCCACCGGCGGCGCGCTGCCCTGCACCGCACCGCGTACGCGGCTGGCGTGGTCGGGGCGGCCGGAGCCCTGGTGGCGGCGGTGACCGTCGGCACCGGCGCGCCCGCCGGCCGGCCCCGGTCGCCGGGGCCGGTCGCCGAACGGCCCGCCGTGGCCGCCGACACGCCGC
>NZ_JAPDPH010000281.1 GCF_026013475.1 Micromonospora yasonensis
AGACGACAAATGCTGATCGAGCTTGCCTACGGTGTCGAAGACTGGATTACCGAAGCCGCGCTCTATGCGCTGGTCACAGCGGCCTGGGTGGACCCAGCGTGCCGCTCGGACGTCGCCGGGTTGGTGGAGACCAGATATCGGATGATGCGTGAGGCGGCCAAGACCAGACCGCTCACGATTGGCGTCTCGGTGGCACAGCTGGTTTACATAACCCCAGGAATGCCAAGCGAAACCCTTCACCATGCAGCGGATCTGACCGCTGCATTCCAGGAGTGGCCAGGCAATGGCAGCGCCGCGCTTGGCGGATCACCTGCGCCACCGCCGCGGCGAAGGTCGCTGTTGGACAGGCTTCGTCGCCGCTGAGCGGGACCTTCACCCCGAAGTCCATTCACGCTGTTCGAGAGTCGCTTGTCGTTGGCTTGGTCTGGTTGAGATAGTTGCGGCGAGCACATAAACAGATCGTTCCCGACAGCGGTTGAGGTTGCGCGCCCCGCTGCCAGTCAAGGTCGACGGGCTCGACGTCGTCGCCCTCCGGTGCCCAGTCGCCTGCTGCCGCATAGATCACCCGTCGAGTGTCGGCCGATCGGATCACCGCCGGCCAGCACCTGGGTCAGGGGTTGAGGTCGGCCCACTGCGCCTGCGTCAGCAGGCCCCCATGCGCCAGCCGGTGGGTGATCTCGGACTTCGTGGCCGCGTCCAGCGTCTCGGGCAGGTCCTCGAACGAGGCAGGCAGGACATCCAGCAGGGAAAAGACCTGCTGGCCGTCTCGCATCGTCAACAACAGCATGCACCGCCAGTGCGGCGAAAACTCAGGGTGATGCGCGGCCCGGTGGACCAGCACCGGCCGCAGATAGTGCACCGCTTCGGGATCGGCGAATTCCACCAGCCATCCGGCACCGTGATTGCGGTTCAGCCCGCACTCGATCGCCTCCGCGTCGAGCCGGAGCAACTTCGACGTGTCGACCGCCTTGACCGTACGTGGAACACCGGAGCTCACCGCACGAGTCTCCCATCCGAGACGAGCCCGTCCAACGCGCCGACGCCCGCCCGCTTCACCGCAGACGACTTGAAGGGCGCTTCACGTCGCCCCGTCTCAGCAGCACAGATGTGGCATGAGCGCGGCGCCCGCTGCGGCGCATGGCCGTCGACGGTTCCGGCTTCGCCGAATAGTCGTGGACCTGTAACGACCTCTTCGTGCCCGTGACCAATGCTCTGAGTCATGGCTACCGATGTGCTGACTCCAACGCTCCCAGACGACGTGTTCGAACATGAGGGGTTGTGGTGGCGTGCCAAGAAGGGTGCGACGTCGACGTTCGGGAGAGCGTCGCCGCCCGCGCGCTGTTCCTCGACTTGCACCGGGACGAGTTCTGGAACCCATGGCGCATGGAGGAAGAGGCCGCAGGCCTCGAACGCGCCGAGCAGATCATGGGCGAATGGGAACGCGCCGAGCCGGGCTTCAAGCGCAAGACGAAGCGTCAACTCGACGCCGAAGTGGCCCGCTGGGAACGCGACTGGGAGAAGAAGCGCATCAAAAGCGAGGCACTCCGTCAGAAGAACCTCGAACGCTACGACGCCGAACGTGAACAGGCTCGGCTCGAGTTGCTGGAGCAGCGGTGCATCCTGGCTCACCGAACGACTGAGGTTGCCAAGCTCCGAAGTGCTGAGTCCTACCCGGCCATGGATCCCGCTCGCCGGACCAATCAAGTGGCGCAGCTCGATGAGCAGATCGTCCGGCACAAGGCCGCGGTCGAACGCCTGACTCCCATCGTGGGCGATCCGGAGGACGTCCCCGACCAGCACGGCTACCTCCCGCGCGACCGTCGCCACTCGACGCTGTACATCTACCGCGAGCGCCGGATCCAGGAAGTGCGCGAGCTCCGCGCCAAGCTCCCCGAGTTGGAGGCGCAGATCAAGGACACAGAAGACAAGGCCGAGCGCTCCTAGCTCCGCGCTCAACGTGACGTCAAGAAGTGGCACCTCGACAAGTTGCTGGCGGTGCCACGCCTGGAAGCCGAGGACATGTGCGACCCGGACACGCTGACCCCAGCGGAGGTCGCCCAGTTCCGCACCAACATGAGCCAGCTAGAAATCGATCCGCAACGGCTGGCTCACCGCCGGCGTCCGATCACCTTCATCGACCTGGTCCACGGCGGGCGCACCTACGCCAACCTGTTCCTCCTGCTGCGCCGGTGGATCGCCGAGGAGCACGCACGACGGTCTCCCTCGTGCGCGGCCCGTGGGAGGCCCGAGGACGCACCGGTCGCCCGGGTCAGGTGGCGGACCAGGTCACCACCGCAGCGACGCTGCGCGCGCCACCCACCGGCCCACTATCGTCCTCCACCCTCCGCACTACTCGAGGCCGATCAGCCGGGGCAGGTCGGCCAGGCTGTCAATGACGTGGGTAGGCCCTTCCCGTTCGAGTTCGGCGCGCGTCTGCGCGCCGCTGAGCACGGCGATGACGAATGCCGCTCCGGCGGCGCGTCCAGCGCGGACGTCCAGCGCGGTGTCGCCCGCGGCGAGGACCGCCTTCGGCGTCTGCACTCCGGTCAGCGTCATCGCTCGGTGGATCATGTCGGGTTGCGGGCGGCCGGCGGGTACGTCGGCGGCGCAGACGACCGCGTCCAGGTGTTCCCCCACGCGCCAGCCGACCGCGTCGAGCAGCGGGTCGGTGACGGTGTGGTCGAAGCCGGTGGTGAGTGCCACGCGTACTCCGGCTGCGCGAAGCACGGCGACGGCCTCGGGGACGCCGGGGATCGGCGTGGGTGGGTCGGCGGTGTACGCCGCGTTGAGCCTTTCGACGAACCGGGCGTGCAGCTTCTCGGTGGCGTCCGGGTCGCCGGTGAGCGCGGCGAGGGCGGCCCGCTTGTCGGCGCCCATCCAGTGCCGCAGGTCCGCGTCCGAGGCGGGCCTGCGATGCTCGGCGACCACCTCGGCGAGCACGCGGTACACCGTCCCGCGTTCCTCGATGGTGGTGCCGGCGATGTCGAGGGCGGCCAACCGAATCATGCGCTACTCCCAAGGCGGCGACGGACGATCGCGGACACCCGGTCCACGACGACGATGAGGACCAGGACCACCAGGATGTGGGTGAGCATCTGGTCGAACTGGAACAACTGGATGGACTGGTTGATCAGGAAGCCGATGCCACCCGCGCCGACCAGGCCGAGCACCAGCGAGGACCGCACGTTGACGTCGAAGCGGTAGAGCAGGAGGCCGATCAGTTGCGGGGTCACCGAGGGCAGCAGCGCGTGGCTGGCCACCTGGAGCCTGCCGGCGCCGGCCGACCGCAGTGCCTGCGCCGGCGCCGGGTCGGCGTCCTCCAGGGTCTCGGCCCACAGCTTGCCCATCACGCCGACGTTGTGGCAGACCAGCGCCAGCACGCCGGGAAACGGCCCGAGCCCGACGGCGGTCACGAAGATCAGCGCGAACACCACGTCGGGCACTGCCCGGAGAAACGACAGCAGTCCGCGTGCCGCCTGGTAGATCCCCGGGGCCGGCGTCGTCGCCCGCGCGGCGAGCAGGGCCAGCGCCAACGATGCCGGGATCGAGAGCGTGGTGCCCAGCAGCCCGATCCAGAGCGTGACGAGCGCGCCGGCGACGCTGTCCGCGAGCACCTGCGGGGACAGGTCGGGTGGGATCGCCTCGGCGAGGAAGCGGGCCATGCCCTGCCAGCCGGCGACCAGGTTGCCGAGGGAGATCTCGGTGGCGCTCCAGGCCATCAGGTGCGCGCCGACGACCAGGCCGGCGGCCACCCACCCGAGCAGCGCCGCTCGCGGCCGGCGGGGCTTCGGTGGCACCGCGAGCCGCGGGGCCTCCGAGGCGACGGTGGGGAGGGTCATGGCACCTCCTGGAGGGCACGGCTCGGGTAGAGGGAGTCGACCGGCTGTCCGGGATCGCCGTCGAGGACGATGCGGCCGTCGCGCAGCCCGACGAGCCGGTTGGCGTACCGGCGGGCCAGGTCGGGCTGGTGCAGCACGGCAAGCACGGCGAGGTTCTCGGCGTGGGCGAGTTCGGCCAGCAGGGCGAGCACCTGCTCGGCGGCGGCCGGGTCCAGCGCGGAGACCGGCTCGTCGGCGAGGATGACCGGCGCGCGCTGGTGCAGGGCCCGGGCGATCGCGACCCGCTGCTGCTGCCCGCCCGAGAGAGTGCCGGCGCGATCGTGCGCCCGGTGGGCCAGCCCGACCCGGTCCAGGCACGCCATGGCCTCCTCGCGAACCGCCCGGGGAAACAGCGCCGGCACCAGCGACCGTCGCAGCGGCAGCCGGCCGAGTGCACCGGCGCACACGTTGTCCAGCACGCTGCGCCGGCGCACCAGGTGTATCTGTTGGAAGATCAGTGCGATGTCGAGATTCCGGCGGGTCCGTCCGTCGACGGTGACGGTGCCGGCGGTGGTGGGTGCGAGGCCGGCGGCAGCGCGCAGCAGGGTCGACTTGCCTGAGCCGTTGGCGCCGAGCACGGCGAGCAACTCGCCGGCGGCAACCGTGACGTCGATGCCGTGCAGGACATCCCGGTCGCCGTAGCGGACCGCGATGTCGGTCAGGGCGAGCATCAGACGTCCTTCTCCGTCAGACCCAGCGCGGTGGCCAGGTCGAACAGCGGCTGGTAGGTAGACTGGTCGACGGCGACCAGCGGCCCGGGCGGGGTGACGTCGAGCAGCGCGCCGATCTGTCCGACCGCGGCGGGATCAAGCTTGAGCAGCGCCTCCTTGAGTGCGTTCTTGAACGCCGGGTCCATGTCGCCGCGCACCGTGATCGGGTCGTTCGGGATCGGTGCGGAGGTCCAGACCTGGCGGAACTTCGCCCGGTCGAAGGTGCCCGAGGCGGTGGCGCTGGCCAGCTGCTGCGAATTGATCTCGGCGGCGTCGACCTTGCCGTTGGCCAAGGCGAGCAGGGCCTGCGGGTGCCCGCCGGCGTACGTGATCTTCACGCTCCTCTGCTCGACGCCCGCGTCGTTGAGCGCCTTGCGTGGTAGGGCGTCACCCGAGGTCGAGCCCACCGAGGACAGCGCCAGCGACCGGCCCCGCAGCTGTTCGACGCTGGTGATGTCCGAGTCCTTCGGCACCCAGATCCCGGCGGTGTAGGTGGACAGCGTGCCGTTCGCGTCAGCGAAGGATGCGACCGCCTCCGCGCCGGCCCGCTTGTACGCGAAGACATAGCCGAGCGGGCCGAACATCCCGACGTCCAGCTTGCCGTTCTGCATGGCCAGCACCTCGGCCGAGTAGTCCTGGGTGACCTGGATCTTGACCGGGCAGTCGAGCGACTTCTCCAGCGCCTCGCCCAGCACGGTTACCGCGGGCGTGAGCTTGGCCGGATCCTCGAACGGCTCGACCCCGAAGCGGATCTCCCCTTCGCGGCAGGTGGCCGAGGAGCTTTCGGCTCCGCCGCCACCGCATGCGGCGAGCGCCGCCGTGGCGAGCAACGCGACGACGAGGGAAAGCGAAAGGGAACGACGGTCACGCATGATGACTCCAAGGTCAGGTCAGAGGGAATCGAGTACGACGGGCGCGAGGCCGAAGGCAGTGGTCATGCCGATGCCCGAGGTCACGGCGACCGCCATGACTCCCGGAGCGACCGGAACACGAAGGAACTCGCCGTCCGCGCTGGCGTAGACGCCCCGCCAGCGGCGCACGACGGCCAGACGCGGGCCGAGCAGGGCACGCGTCTCGGCGAGCAGCAGCTCGTCGAGCGCCTCCTCGGACCACGGCTCGTGGGTACGGGCGTACGTGTGGGTGTCGCCGACGACGAGATCACCGTTGGGCAACTGGGTGAGCATGTGGTTGACGTCGGCGCCGAGCAGGTCGGGACGCTCGTCGGTCCAGCGGCGGCGCAGCGCGGCGGCGCCGGCGGTGCCGGACAGTGCCGGGTAGCGCAGCATGGAACTGCCGGTGAGGATGGCCGGATCGACCCGCAGGCCCGGTGCGCGCACCTGGAGCATCTGAAGCACACAGCGGCGGACGCCCGCGCGGTCGGCTATGTCGGGCAGCAGCCGGTCGAGGTTGTGCCCGGCGCAGACCACGACCCGCCGGGCAGCCAGATCACCACGTCCGGTGCGGACCAGGCCCTCCTCGACCCCGAGCACCGGGGTGGACCACAGCATCCGCACCCCCGGCTGGGCGGCGAGCCACGCGGCCAGGGCACTCGCCGCCCGCCGCTGGTCGACCCGCAGGTCGTGGGGGAGGAAGGCGCCGCCGAGCAGCCCGTCCACGGCGACCGGCACCCGAGCGGCGAGTTGACCCGGGCTGAGCAGGACGACCTCGTCCGTGCCACGTTCGGCGGCGAGCTCCTCGAGCGCGTCCATCTCCTCGGACGCCCGGGCCACCACGACGGTGCCGCACTCGGTGACCGAGAAGCCGGCCGCCGTTCCCATCCGCAGCCAGGTGCCGCGGGAGCGCCGCGCGTACCGGAGAGCCTCGCCGGCTTGCGCGGTGACACACACGTGCCCGAAGTTTCGGACCGAGGCGCCGACCGCCCGCTCGTCGCGGTCTACGACGGTCACGGACAGACCACGCGCGACCGCTTCGACGGCGTGCGCGAGACCGACGACGCCGGCGCCGACGACGACCAGATCTACCGGGCTACGGGAGACGTTCACGGCAGCCACGCTGGCAGGTCGCCCACTTGCGGTCAATGACTTGTATATACAAGTCATCAGCTGTTCACCTCGGGGGGACCGGCGCTTAAGGGGCGCTGGTCGGTCACTTGTATAGTCCATTACCGTGACGACTCCCCTACACCGGACGGTCGCGGCGGAGCTACGGCGCCGGATTCGCAGTGGAGAGCTGGCAATCGGCGCGTCGCTGCCCTCCGAGGCCGAGCTGTGCCGGGAGTTCTCGGCGTCGCGCGGCCCGGTCCGGCAGGCCCTCGCCACGCTGCGCGAGGAGGGTCTGATCAGCGCCGGGCAGGGCAAGCGCCCGGTGGTGCTGGACGCGGTGCCGGCCCAGCCGTTCGAGTCGTTCCTGTCCTTCACCCTGCGTGCCGAACTCACTGGCTACACACCGGGACAACGCCTCCAGGAGATAGCCCTCCGCCGACCCGAGCCGTCGGTGGCCGCCGCACTGCACCTGGAGCCCGACACCCTTACCGTGCAACTGCTCCGGCTCCGGCTGCTTGACGAGCAACCGGCCATGCTCGAACGCATGACCTATGTGGAGGCGGTGGGCCGTTCGCTGCTGGATGCCGACCTCAACGCCGGCTCCATCTACGCGTACCTGCTCGCACGGGGGGTGGATCTGCACGCCGCGCGGCACACCTTCGACGCGGTGGCCGCGGACACCACCGACGCGGAGCTGCTCGGCGTACCCGTCGGTGCGCCTCTGCTGCGCGAACGCCGGCTGACCACCGACTCGTCAGGAACCCCGATCGAGTGGTCCGACGACCGCTACCGGCCCGACGTCGCGACCGTCACCATGACGAACACCCGCAGTTCCAACGCCGCCCGCGCCGCGGTCGCCTGACGGCCGGGGCGGATCGCCAGCGGCGGTCCCGGGAACTCAGGCCCGGGGCAGGACGGCCTGCCGGGGCGCCGCCCCGGTGTGCGCAGCGTCGAACGCCTCGTCCAGGCGCTCCAGCGGGTACCCGCCCTCGACAAGCTCGGGGAACGGGTAGCGGGAGTGGCAGGCCGCCAGGAACTCCACCGCACACCGCAGGTCGGCGGCCCGGTAGTTGTGCACACCGGTGACCGTGAGCAGGCCACGCACCACTCGCTCCGGATCCAGGGCGACAGCTGGGCCGGGCGACACCGAACCGGCGAGCACCAGCGTGCCGCCAACGGTCAGCGAGTCGAGCGCGGCCCGCACCGCCGCCGGCACGCCGGACAGCTCAAGCGCGACATCGACGTCCGCGAACGCCTTCTCCCCCGCCGACACCTCGGCGGCGCCGAACCGCAGCGCCATCTCGCGGCGGGCGGGCACCGGGTCGACCGCGGTGACGTGTGCACCCTTCTCGGCGAGCATCGCCACCGCGGTGAGGCCGAGCATTCCCGCACCGGTCACCAGCGCCCTCATGCCCGGCCCGATCCGTCCGCCCGCCGCGACGACCGCAGCGACAGTGGCACGACAACGGCGCGGTCATCCAGATCGC
>NZ_JAPDPH010000282.1 GCF_026013475.1 Micromonospora yasonensis
TCCGAGACACCTGCCGCCGCAACGGCGCCCCGTCGCGTCACCGTGCTGCCGGCTCGACTTAACTCCAGCCGCGCGAAAGCGGCTCTGCGGCTGGCGTGCCGATGCAAGCGTGCCGTACTTCACGGCTACAAGCGATCAGCCTTCCGGCCACCGTCAGTTTGGAAGGTGCCTTGCGTCGGCCCGGCGGATGGGTTGGCCCACGCGCTGAGCTGTCGTGCGGCTCGTTGCGAAGGGCGGAGCGTTGAGATTGAGGCCGCTCCATGTTCCGCTGTTGGCCGGTGTTGACCGCTGCATCGGGCATGGAGCGGGCACGCGGCGGAGATCCGTGCCGACCTCTGGTGAGAGGCTGTAGTCGTGGGACGGGACAAAGAGACCGCAGCGGGGTTGGCCGAGGAGCGCCTGGCTGAATGGCGTCGCCTTGGCTATGGCGAGTGGCGCGTGATGCTCGAAGACAAGGAGCTACGCCAGGTCGTCGGCGAGGACGGCAAGCGGTACAGCGTGGCCTGCCACGGCATTGATGACGGCGATGGGCGTGTCCGCATGGTGGTGGCCGTGGACGATGGGGGCTGGTCGGCGTTCGTACCGCTGGTGCGGCACGAGATCATGAATCCGGATGGCACGTTTGTCGTCGACTGACCTCTTCGTCCCGAATGAAAGATCGTGGCCCGCCGACCTGCTGCTACGCATGGCGCTAGCTGCGGAAACAATCTGTTAGCGTCCGTCAACATCCAGCGTTGTCCGCACCCGTAGTCACCCAGTCTGTCACCCGCCCAGGTCTATCCGGTAGGGGGAAGAACACCCTTCGCCGTATACCGCTCGCCCTCGTCGCCTTGGAGATTGGCCTGCAAGTCCTCGGCGAAGGTTCCGAACTCGCGGTAGGGGTCGCCATCGAAGTGACCCTTGATGTTGATCGCACCTTCGAACCAGGTCAGCGAAACCGGGCTTCCGTCCGTGCAGGTGTATTCGTAGATGGGCTGGCGGTCCTCACCCCAGCCAAGCCATCCGCCTACGCTAAGCGCGGGATTGCCATCCGCGTAGGACTGCCATTCGAGCAGGGTGATTGGCTGCCCTTCGCTCTCGTAGTACTCCTCGGCTCGGCTGATGTGAATCTCGTATCCCACGCTTCCTCCACGTAGTCAGCTCTCTTGCCAGGGAGGGACGCAGGATACAGGGGAGACAGATGCTGGCCGGAGGTCGTCAGCAATCCCCTCAAGCCGCGCCTGCCATCCTGTCTGCCGCCGACCCGCCCTCCGGGGAGCGGGCCGCCGCCCGGTCCGCCACGTCAAGCGGACCTTGACGGCTCGTACGGACGCTGGCGGGTCGGGCGGTGGTCTGCTCGGCTCGCCCGGGTCGTCGGCTGGCGGGATGGCCCTGCGCAACCACCCACGGACCGCAAGGCGCGCACGGAGCCCCGGCCATCCTGGAGTCGTTGCGCCCCCGCCGGAGGCGCAGTGACCGCGCCCCGGTGACCGGCGCGACTCGGCGCGCGGACCCGGCGTGCCCTCCCCTGCGCCGCGCTGCTCCGGCGCGGCGCGGCCGGCTGCCGGCCCGCGAACCTCAACCCCTCTCGGCGCTACCGTTACGGCGGCCCCCGGGTTCCCCGCTTTCCGCGCCAGCCGCCGGGCGTGTTGCGTGGCCGGCGTGGAGCGACAGCGGAGCGTCGGACGCGCGCCCAGGCGGCGGCGCGTGCGGCCCGTTGAGGGCCGCCTTGACGCCGAACCGACGAAACCGGCCAGCGCCAACCCGTACGCCCGGCTGCGGCGGTGGGCGCACATGCTCGGCTACGGCGGCCACTTCCTCACCAAAGGCCGCCGCTTCTCGGTGACGTTCCAACTCCTGCGCGACACCCGCATCGCGTACCGGCGGCACGAGGACCAGGCCCACGAGCACCCGACCGCCGGCGGCCCACCCGCCGACCGGGTCGGCGACGACACGCCCCTGATCGTCGGCACCCTCACCTTCGCCGGCGTCGGCTGGCACACCACCGGAGACGCCCTCCTCGCCAGCACCGCCGCCGCCCTCGCCCGCGAGCGACGAACCACCGGCCGCGAAGAACTCGCCCACGAACTCGGCACCGTCCCGGCCGGCGTCGCGCCGACTGCCGCTTGATCCCTGTCCCGCCACACGAGGAAGGCCAATCGTTTGGACACGACCTCTCCGATCACTCCTCGCGTGCTGCGCGTCGAGGAAGCCGCCCGAGCGCTCGGCATCGGCCGGTCGCTCGTCTACGACCTGATCCGCTCCGGCCGGCTGCGTTCCTTCAAGGTCGGCAGCCGCCGCCTCATCCCCGCCTCGGCCATCGACGAGGCAATCGCCACGCTCACGGAAGAAGCCGCCTGATGCCCAAACAACCCAAGCCCCGCCACCCCACCGCCCGCCGCAACCCCAACGGGGAAGGCTCTATCTACCAGCGCACCAGCGACGGCCGGTGGGTCGGACAGGCATACGTCCTCGCCACCGACGGCACCCGCAAACGCAAGTTCGTCTACGGAGCGACCTGGGAGGAAGCCCACGCCAAGCTCGTCGAGCTGAAGTCCAAATCTCAACGGGGCATACCCGTGCCTGACCGGGCCTGGATGCTGGCCGATTACCTGCCCTACTGGCTGTCGGCCTACGTCACCGACCTGAAGCCCACCACGGCACGGGGCTACGAAAGCGCTGTGCGGCTGCACCTGAAACCGGCACTCGGCAGCAAACGCCTCGACGGCTTGCAGGTCCAGCACGTCAAGGCGTTCATGGACGACTTCCGGCGCAAGTGCCTCTGTTGCACCAACGGCCTCGATAAGATCCGCCCTGCTGACCGGCGGTGCTGCTCCGTTGGCCGCTGTTGCCAGCGCTATCCCAGCGCGCGCCAGATTCAGTTCGTGCATGCGGTGCTGCGCAATGCGCTCCAACACGCCATGCGCGAGGAACTGGTATCCCGCAACGTCGCCAAGCTCGTCCGAGTTCCCTCCCCCCGCTACAAGGTCGGCAAGGGGCTATCCGTCGACCAGGTGCGCAAGCTGCTCGCCGCTGCTGAGGGACACCGGCTGCACGCCCTCTACGTCGTGGCCGCCACGATGGGCCTTCGACGCGGCGAACTGGTGGGACTGCGCTGGTCGGATGTCGATCTGGACCAAGGCACCTTGCGAGTGCAGCAGACGGTGCAGCGGGTCGCCGGGCAGCTCCACGTCCTGGACGCCAAGACCGAGGACTCGGAGGCGGTGTTGCCGCTGCCCGAGATCACCTGGCTCACTCTGCTAGAGCACCAGGAGCGCCAGGAGGCCGAGCGGGCCGCGCTCGGCGAGGTATGGGAGGACCACGGCCTGGTCTTCCCCTCCGAGCGGGGCACCCCGCTGGAGCCGACCAACCTCAGCCGTTCGTTCGCCCGGCTTCGGGAGGCTGCCGGCCTGCCTGGCATCGGTTGCACGACCTGCGGCACACGGTCGTGTCCCTGTTGATGGATCTGGGCGTTCCGCCGCACGTCGTCCAGGCGATAGCCCGGCACGCCGACGTCAAGATCACGCTCAAGGTCTACGCTCACGCCAACCTCGATGCGATGCGCCAGGCGCTCGGCAAGCTCGACGGGCGGCTGTCATGAGCCCGGCTGCTGTCAGCGTTGCTGTCAACCGGCTCACTCGCGGCGACGCCCGCCGAGATTCGCCTGGTGGTATTGGAGCCCCCGGCCGGGATCGAACCGGCGACATCTCGCTTACAAGGCGAGTGCTCTGGCCAGCTGAGCTACAGGGGCGCGTCGTGCCGTGGTCAGCATAGCGACTGGCGCCCGGAAATCCCGCTCAGCAGGGCTCCCGAGCACGGAAAACGTCAATTTCCCGTCGCCGCCGCCGTTGGATCGACACCAGAGGGCCCCGGGGGTGAGGGGATTGATGCCTCGGCGTGCCCGAGTGACCGGAATGCGTATGCCGTCCGTCCCATCCGGTGCGCCTCATCTTGGCAGGCTCGGAAAACCCGTTTACCGTGCAGTGACACGGACAACACTCCGGTCGGCCTCGGCTGCCCGGGCGACGGCCCGTTGGCCGGCACCTTGGGTGCCGGTCGCTCCTTCACTCGGATCGTCCGGCACGTTCCTGCCGGTGAAAGGAAGCGCTCCACCATGGCTACGGTCACCTACGCGAAGGCGTCCCGGATCTACCCGGGCACCGATCGCCCCGCCGTCAACCAGCTCGACTTGGAGATCGGCGACGGCGAGTTCCTCGTCCTGGTCGGCCCGTCGGGTTGCGGCAAGTCCACCAGCCTCCGGATGCTCGCCGGACTGGAGGACGTCGACGACGGCGCCATCTTCATCGACGACCGCGACGTCACCCACCTGCCGCCGAAGGCCCGCGACATCGCGATGGTCTTCCAGAACTACGCCCTCTACCCGCACATGACGGTGTACGAGAACATGGCGTTCGCTCTCAAGCTGCGCAAGACCTCGAAGTCGGAGATCGACCGCCGGGTCAAGGAGGCCGCCGGCCTGCTCCAGCTGGAGGAGTTCCTCAACCGCAAGCCGAAGGCCCTCTCCGGCGGTCAGCGCCAGCGCGTCGCCATGGGCCGCGCGATCGTCCGCGAGCCGCAGGTCTTCCTGATGGACGAGCCGCTGTCGAACCTCGACGCCAAGCTCCGCGTGCAGACCCGTACGCAGATCGCCTCGCTCCAGGCCAAGCTCGGGGTCACCACGGTCTACGTCACGCACGACCAGGTCGAGGCCATGACCATGGGTCACCGGGTCGCGGTCATGCTCGACGGCGTGCTCCAGCAGGTGGACACCCCGCGGGCGCTCTACGACACCCCGGCCAACGTCTTCGTCGCCGGCTTCATGGGCTCCCCCGCCATGAACATCAAGACCGTGCCGCTGTCCGACCAGGGCGCCGCCTTCGCCGAGATGAACGTCCCGCTCACCCGGGAGCAGGTCGCCGCGGCCCGGGCCGAGGGCGGCGACGGCAAGGTGACCGTCGGCTTCCGTCCGGAGGACTGCGACCTGGTCAGCCCGACCGAGGGCGGCATGCCGGTCGTGGTCGAGCTGGTCGAGGACCTGGGCTCCGACGCCAACGTCTACGGCCACGCCGCGCTCGAGGGCCACAACGAGCGCTTCGTCGTCCGTACCGACCGGCGCTCGATGCCGAACATGGGTGACACCGTGTTCGTCAAGCCGCGCCAGGGCCGCAGCCACGTCTTCCACGCCGCCACCGGCAACCGGATCTGACGTACGAAGAAAGGGGCGGCCCGCACGGCGGGCCGCCCCTTTTCGTGTCTGCTGAGCGCGTTACGCCTCGACGGAACGACGGCGGGCGACCTCGGCGAGGGTGACCGCGGCGGCGACGCTGGCGTTGAGCGACTCGACGTCGGAGACCATCGGAATGCTCACGGTCAGGTCGCACGTCTCGCCGACCAGCCGGGACAGCCCGCGCCCCTCCGAGCCCACCACCACGACCAGCGGGCCGACGGCGGCCTCCAGGTCGTACAGATCGGTCTCGCCGTCAGCGTCCAGGCCGACCACGACGAAGCCGGCGTCCTTGCACGCCTTCAGCGACCGGGTCAGGTTGGTGACCTGGGCGACCGGCACCCGCGCGGCCGCACCGGCGCTGGTCCGCCAGGCGGTCGCGGTGATCCCGGCGGCCCGCCGCTCCGGTACGAAGACGCCCTGCGCGCCGAACGCGGCGGCGGACCGGATCACCGCGCCGAGGTTGCGCGGGTCGGTGACCCCGTCCAGTGCGACCAGCAGCGGGGCGGCCTGCTCCAGCGAGGCCGCCATCATGTCCTCGAACGGCTCGTAGGCGAACGGCGGCACCTGGAGGCCGACGCCCTGGTGCAGCACCCCGCCGGTCATCCGGTCCAGCTCGGCCCGGCTGACCTCCAGGATCGCGATACCTCGGTCGGCGGCGGTCCGGACAATCTCCTTCACCCGGTCGTCGACGTCGATGCCCTGGGCCGTGTAGAGGGCGGTCGCCGGCACCTGGGCGCGCAGCGACTCCAGCACCGGGTTCCGGCCGACCAGCAGCTCCGGGCTGTCCTTGGCCGGGTTGGACTTACGGCCCGGCGCGACCCGGGGGCCGCCGCGAGCGGCCGGCTTGCCCTTGCCACCCCTGAGTGGGACGCCGGCCCGGCTGCCCTTGCCCCAGGTGGTGTCCTTGGTGCCCGGCTGGCCGATCTTGGGGGCACGCCCCTCCTCGGCCGAGGCGCGGCGCTCCTTCTCCTGCTTCCAGGCGGTGCGCTGGGGCAGCTTCTCGGTGCCCGAGTACGCCTTGTGCCAGGGCCGCTCGTCGGCGGGCAGGGTGCGGCCCCGGCCCGCGAGCGAGTCCTTGTTCTTGCCGCCGGAGCCCTTCGGGGCGCCCGCCTTCGGCGTCAGTCGCCGGCCACGGCGCTGCGAGTTGCCGGCCATCAGTCCTGCTCTCCAATAGTCCAACGGGGGCCCTGGGGGGTGTCCTCGACCACCACGCCGGCCTGCTTGAGCTGGTCACGTACGGCGTCCGCGGCGGCCCAGTCCTTGCGGCTGCGGGCCTGCGCGCGCTGCTCGAGGGCGAGCGCGATCAGGGAGTCCACCACGCCGCGCAGGTCGCCCGCGCGGCCGCCGCCGGCCCAGGCCGGGTCCAGGGGGTCGACGCCGAGGATATCCAGCATCGCGCGTACGGCGGCCAGCACCGTGCGGACGGTCACATCGTCGCCTGTCGTCAGCGCGTTGTTGCCGCCGGGCAGGAGGTCGTGCAGCACGGCCAGGGCGGCCGAAGTGTTCAGGTCGTCGTCCATGGCCGCGACGAAGCCGGCCGGGAGCTCGCCGAGCTGGCCGGCGCCGACCCGCTCGGCGGCCCGCTGGACGAAGCCCTCAATCCGCCGGTACGCGACGGCGGCCACGCGGAGCGCGTCCTCCGAGTAGTCGATGCGGGACCGGTAGTGCGCGGCGGCGTAGTAGTAGCGCAGCTCCACCGGGCGCACCCCGAGGGACGCCACGTAGTCGAGATCGAGGGTGTTGCCCAGCGACTTGCCCATCTTGGTGCCGCCGATGCCGAGCAGGCCGTGGTGCACCCAGTAGCGGGCGAACGGCAGGTCCGCCGCCTGAGACTGGGCGATCTCGTTCTCGTGGTGCGGGAAGATCAGGTCGAGCCCGCCGCCGTGGATATCGAACTCGGCGCCCAGGTAGCGCCAGCACATCGCGGAGCACTCGATGTGCCAGCCGGGCCGGCCCCGGCCCCACGGCGACGGCCAGTAGGCGTCCGCCGGCTCGTCCGGCTTGGCGCCCTTCCAGAGCGCGAAGTCGCGCGGGTCGCGCTTGCCGCGTTCGGGGGCCTCCCCGGCGGACTGCATGTCCTCCGGAGACTGGCCGGACAGCGACCCGTACGCCGGCCAGGAGGCCACGTCGAAGTAGACGTCGCCGGAGCCGTCGGTGGCCGGGTACGCGTGCCCGGTCTCGATCAGCCGCGCGATGAGCTGGTGCATCTCCGGGATGTGCCCGGTGGCGCGCGGCTCGTAGGTCGGCGGCAGCACGTTCAGCGCCCGGTACGACGCGACCAGGATCTGCTCGTTGGTGTACGCGATCGACCAGAACGGCCGATCCTGCTCAACCGCCTTGACCAGGATCTTGTCGTCGATGTCGGTCAGATTGCGGATGAAGGTGACCTCGAAACCGGACGCGATCAGCCAGCGGCGCAGCACGTCGTAGTTGACGCCGGAGCGAAGGTGCCCGATGTGCGGCGGGGCCTGGAGGGTGAGGCCACACAGGTAGACCCCCACCCTGCCGGCTTCCCGCGGGACGAAGTCCCGCACCGATCGGGTGGCGGTGTCATACAGGCGTAGCGTCACCGTACAAGGGTAGCCGTCCGCGCATTTCGAGGTTCCCGGGAGCCGGGTCGTACGCTGCGTGCTGTGGACACCGCGGCGCGCGCACCGGAGACGGCCCAGACCCTGGACCGGGGGCTGCGCCTGCTGCACCTGGTCGCCGACGCGCCCGCCGGGCTGACCGTGACCGAGGCGGCGAACCGGCTGGGCATCGGGCGGGCGGCGGTCTACCGGCTGGTCGGCGCGCTGACCGGGCACGGCATGCTGCGCCGGGACGG
>NZ_JAPDPH010000283.1 GCF_026013475.1 Micromonospora yasonensis
CCGCGTGACCGCCTCTGCAGGCTGCCGCGCAAGCTCGGCGGCAGATCCGCGCGCCGCGGTCATGCAAAGGACTGCTCGGCGAAGCTGATCCCGGCGCGCTCGGTGGAGGTGAGGGCCTGCCGAGGGACCTCGGCAGAGGGCTGGGAATCAGGCTCCCCACGTGGGCCGTAGAAGCGATACCGATAGTGACGATCACCGACATGGCGCGGCACGCGGTCGGCCAGATGAGCGCTCCCGAGGGAGACGAGCATTTTGTCGATGTGCAACGTCTCGCTGGCCGCCGATGTGAGCGCGGTGCGTGACGGCGGCATGGTTCCAGGCATGAGTTCGTTGCGGTCGACCGGCCGGAACGCCGTCGAGATCGCCGGGATTGGCTGCGGGTAGGCGTCGCGTAGGTCCTAGAACCTCGGCAGGTCGGCGGTATCGTGGTGTCACGATGAGCCCGGTGCCGGACATGCAAAAGACGTGAGCTCTGAGGACCGGTTTCGGCGCGTCTACGCCGGCAACTTCGAAGCGCTTCTCGCGTACGCGTCACGTCGTGTCGAGCAGCCGGACGACGCCGCCGACGTGGTCGCGGAGACCTTCCTGGTGGCGTGGCGGCGCAGCGCCGACCTGCCCTCCGACGATGAGGTCCGGCTGTGGCTGTACGGGGTGGCCCGCCGAGTGCTGGCGAACCACCACCGCAGCGGGATCCGCCGAGAGCGGTTGGGTGAGCGGCTCCGGCATTGCCTGACCGCGGTCTCCACGCCCGATCCGGGCAATGAGGTGCCGCAGCGGCTCGCCGTGCAGGCCGCGCTGCGCCGGCTGAACGACACGGACCGGGAGATGTTGCTGCTCACCGTATGGGAGGGCCTGCAGCCCCGGGAGGCGGCGGAGGTGGTCGGGGTAAGCCCGACCGCGGCGCGGACCCGCCTGTCTCGGGCACGGGCCCGGCTGCGCGAACTCGTCGGTCACGACCCTCATGGACCCGGACATGTACTCGATGTCCTGGCCGTACCCGTCCCGAAGGAGGGCAGATGACCGACGAGCACCTCGACCGCCTGGTTCGAGACGCCGACCCCTATCGACCTGAGATCATCCAGCGCCTCGGCGGGGCGGATCAGCATCTCCTGGAGGAGATCATGTCCACCCCGAAACTCGACTCGGTGCCGGCGAGACCGCTGCGCCGTACCCTCGTCCGTCAACTCGCCGGCGCCACGGCCGCTGCGGCGGCCGTGGCCGGCATCATCGCCACCTCGTCGCTCTGGTCCGCGCAGCCCGACGACGTGTACACCGGACCGACCGGCCTGCCCAGCGTGGGCACGGCCGCGATCAGCGGGTGGGAACTCGACCTGAAGGCTGCGCAGGAGCACCCGCGCCTGCTGATCGATGAGTCGGGCTGGAAAGCGATCAGCGTCTACGGATTCGCCGAGGAGAATGGCAGCATCGAATTCCAGAACGGCGACCGCAGCCTGCAGATGAACTGGTACCCGGACGAGCAGTACCAGCACTACTACGACGACCGGCTGCATGTCAGCAAACCGGAGGTGACCACCGTGGCGAACCGGCCGGCCAGCATCTTCACCTACAGCAAGAACGACATGTCGGCCATGCTCAAGCCGCAGGACGGCACGTTTGTCGAGTTGCGCACCGGGGGCAATTGGACGCGGGCAACCTTCGACGGGATCCTCACCCACGTGATAAAGGTGGATGCCAAGTCGTTCCTCAAGGCGCTGCCGCCGGAGATCGTCACGCCGGGCGACGTCCGTGAGGAAGCCGCCAAGATTCTCGCCGACATGCCGTCCCCGCCGGGCTTCGACGTGTCGGTACTGGACAACGCCGGGGCCAACGACCCATACCAGTTCGGCGCCGCAGTGGCCGGCAGGGTCACCTGCGACTGGATCGCCGAGTGGATCCGAGCCGACTCCGCCGGCGACGACCAAGCGGTCAAGCAGGCAGCAGCCGCGCTGCGCAGTAGCCACCAGTGGAAGGTGCTGCACGACATGAACGACGAGGGCGACTACCCCGAGGTCGTCTGGGAGATCGCCGACAAGGTCGCCGACGGTGATGTCCCGAAGTGGTACAAGGATGGCCTGGGCTGCTGACTCAGCCGGTGGTCAGGGGCAGAACAACCGGTGCCTTCCGAGTTGCCAGGTGTGACAGAGATCGACATCAACTGCTGTGGCTCACACGAAATCCTGCGTGAAGGCATTGTCCGCTCTCCGGCCGCAGGTGCTTCGCGAACCGCTGCTCGTATGAGACCGCGTGGGCGACGCGATGGCTGAACCGACCTCCGGCACGGCTTTCAGCTGGCGCGTTACCTGACCGGCCGCTATGGCACCACCGGTGGCCGTGCGCACTACCTTCGTCAAAGCCGGGAGGGCTTGCTACATCCCGGAGGCCATGCAGGCGGCGAGGATGTAGTTGGGGTGCCGGTCGACGTTCTTGCGGGCTCGGTCGTAGCGCATGGTGGTTCTCGGATCGGCGTGGCGGGCGGCGATCTGCACCTCGCGGAGGCTGACGCCGGCGTCGAGCATGGCCGTGCCGAAGGTGTGGCGCAGCATGTGGGGGTGCATCCTCGGCATCCGGATCCCCGCGGCGTAAGCGAGGTGCTTGAACCGGCGGGTGGCGGCGTGCCGGTCCATCCTCCCGCCGTGGGGGTGTTGCGCAGGATCGGCCCGCTGGTGCGCCCATCGACGGCCCGATCGACGGCCCTGGCCACCGCAGGTGGCAGCGGGACGAGCACGACCTTGCCGCCCTTGCCGCGCACCCGTAGGACCCGGTGGCCGTGCTCCTCACCGAGGTCGGCGATGTTCGACCCGCACGCTTCGAAGATCCGCAGCCCGAGCAGGCCCAAAAGCGCGACCAAGGCGAAGTCGTTCGGGTTCGAGGCGAGTGCTCCAAGATGGCGTCAATGACGCAGACCCGGTAGAAACCGACCACGACCGACAGGCGCCGCGACACCGTCGAGGGCTGGTACCGCCGGACGTCATGCAGCCAGCGCACGTACCGCTCGATGTCCACCCGCGCCGCAGCCAGCGGGTGAAGGTCTTGGTCGGTGCACCAGCGTAGGAAGACTCGCAGGTCGGACTCGGTATGAACGCGAGTTTGCCCACGATAGCGGCCCAGGAAGGCCGACACCGCAGCGCGCACAACGAGTTGAACATCAGGTACAACACCGGAATCTGAAGCAGGAGAGATAGCCATACATCACCGTGCGTCACCACGGCGATGGAACACCAGTCCACCCGGAGCGGCAGAAGCGTGCACCTGGTCAAGAGCCGCAAGTCGCTACGTCGGCTATACAGTGCTGCCATGTCTGGAGGCCAGCCGAAGCGCGGCACGGTGGTGCGTGGAATCATCTCAGAGATCCACAACTTCGGCGTCTTCGTGCGTCTCGAAGGGGACCGGGCCGGCTCGCCCGGCACTGGGTTCATTCGGATTCCGGAGCTGACCTGGGAGTACTTCTGCGACCCTGCCGACGTGGTGCACGCTGGCCAGCAGGTCTCCGCCGAGGTGCTCGACTTCGACGGCACCCGTGGACAGGTGCAGCTTTCGCTGAAAGCGTTGCAGGAGGATCCACTGGTCCAGTTCGCGGACCGGGTCGGTGAGGTGTTGTCCGGGCCGGTCGTCAAGGTGGTGCCGTTCGGTGTCTTCGTCCGCGTCGCGCCGGGCATCGCGGGACTGCCCCACGAGTCAGTTCTGACCCGGGAGCCAGTGATGGGAGAGATGGTCACCGTCACGATCGCCGAGGTGGACCGGCCGCGGCGCCAAGTGCGGCTGGAACTCGCGCGACGCGTTGATCGGCCGCCCACTACGAGCCGCCCGAACCAACACCGTCTACAACGGTTTCAACGTCCACGAAACCCACGCCACGCGCGGATCGCGGCCATGAGCGCGCACCGGACTACGGGGGCTCAATGGACCGGCAGCGTCAGCGCTGCCTAACGGATAGGTCCTTGGTAAGGCAGGTGGTTCCGTCAGGGCCGGCGAGTGGTATCGACTGGTAGCCCTCGCTGTGATAGAGGTCGATGTTCCGCAGGCTCTTGGCGCCGGTGAACAGCCGGATGCGGCGGCAATCCGGTTGGGCGGCGGCTTCGGCGGTGCGTAGCAGCCACCGGCCCAGCCCCTGGCCTCGCAGGTCGGGCACGACGGCGAGCCGACCCAAATGCCAGTCGGTGTCGACGTGACGGGCCCGCACCATGCCCAGCAGTCGGCCGTCCAGCCAGATGCCCGTGGTGTGCCAGGTCGCCAGCCAGTCACGTACCTCCTCCAGCGACTCGTGCAGGGCCGGTATGGCCATGGTGTCGTTGACGACGGCCTCGTCCACCCAGCAACACCTCTGCAGCACAGTGACCTCGGGCGCGTCGTCGGGGGTCAGCCGTCTCGCGTAGGACCCTGGCAACGGTCCGGACAGGGCCCCGGCTCGTGCACGTTCGCGCATCGGCCGTAGGGCGTGGGCGACCCGGACCAGTTCGTCCAGCAGGCCGACACCCGCCGTGTCGTGGGCCGCGTCGGGCCGCAGCCGACCATTCTCCGTTGCGTCACCGATGCGGATCGCGACCGTGGCGCCCAACGGAACCAGGCGCAGCGTGGTCACCACCTGCTTGGCGTGCTGAACCGACCGGGTGCCCGCCGACGTGTTGCCGTAGCTGACGAAACCGATCGGCTTCCATGCCCATTCGCGGCTGAGGTAGTCCAGCGCGTTCTTCAGGGTCGCTGGCATCCCGTAGTTGTACTCCGGCGTGACCGCGATGAACCCGTCCGCCGCGTCGACAATCGCGCTCCACCGCCGTGTGTGCTCATGTCGGTAGACACCCGACGACGGGTGTTCCTCTTCGTCCAGGAACGGCAGGTTCAGATCGCCGAGGGCCACCGGCTCAAGCTCGACGCCGAATTCCGCGGCACGAGGGGTGATCGTCTCGATCAGCCACTGTCCCACGGCGGGGCCGAGGGCGCCGGGGCGGGTGCTGCACATGAGCGCCAGGACACGGATCGGTTTCGTTGACATGGAAACGAAGCTTAGATGCTAGATTGATTACATGTCAACGAGACGGCCGGCCAGCAACGTGCGTTGGTTGAACCCCGACGAGGAGAGGGCGTGGCGGGCATTTCTGCGTGTGATGGTCGCCGTTCGGACCGGCACGGCGCGCGACCTGGCCGCGATCGGCCTCTCCGAACCCGACTACGAAGTACTCAGCACGCTGTCGGAGCAGCCCGACCACACCAGCACCCTGGGGGAACAGGCCGACAAGATGGGCTGGTCACGCAGTCGGCTGTCCCGGCACGCCACCCGGATGGAAGCGCGCGGTCTCCTCCGGCGCACACCCGACCCGACCGACGGCAGAGGCTGCCTCCTCGTACTCACCGCGCACGGGCTGGACACACTCGACAACGCCGCACCGGCCCACGTCGAGTCAGTACGACACCACTTCATCGACCGGCTCGCCCCGGAAGACCTCATCGCCATCGAACAGATCGACCGGAGGCTGGAAGAACCCCTAACCGGCGACGATCGACCACCCAAACGGCACCCGTCGGCATGATCGTCGATGGGTAAACACACTCATTTCGGCATGGCCGCATGCCGAGCCGCCGGTACGGGCTGTCACGCCGCGTAGCGATCGGATCGCGGCGGAAGCGGAGGCCCCCGGAAGAGATGCAAAGTCCGTACGGGTGCTGGCCGGTCGTCCTCCGACGGCGTTGATGCCCTCGATGGAGGCTTGCGCGACGGTCCACCGTGGCCCGTCTGAACACCTGACGTGCTATGCCGGATCATGGGTCGGGTGGCCGGGAGAGTGTTAGGTGACCAGCATGAGCCGCCCTTCGTGAAGCACCGTGGGTTGTTGTACGCGGTCGCGTACCGGATGCTCGGCAGCGTCAAGGAAGCCGAAGACGTAGTGCAGGAGGCCTGGCTGCGGTGGAGTCGCGTCGAACCGGCCACCGTCGTGGACGCCGAGGCCTTTCTGGTTCGAGTGACCATCCGGCTGGCGATCGATCAGCTGCGCAGCGCCCGTGTGCGGCGTGAGTCGTACATCGGCCCGTGGCTGCCTGAGCCCATCCTCACCCGACCGGACATCGCCGACGATGTGGTCCTTGCCGATTCCGTCTCCACCGCGCTGCTGCTCGTCCTGGAGACGCTGTCTCCGTTGGAACGCGCGGTGTTCGTGCTGAATGAGGCGTTCGGGTACCCGTACGCCGAGATCGCGCAGCTCCTGGGACGTGGGGAGCCGGCGGCACGGCAGCTTGCGCACCGGGCCCGAAAGGCGGTCGAGAGCCGCCGGCGCCGATATGACAGCGACCCCGTGAACCGGCAGCAGGTGACCGAGCGATTCCTGGCCGCCTGTTCCGGTGGTGACATCACCGCACTAATCGAGGTTCTTGCACCGAACGTGACGATGGTCAGCGACGGCGGCGGCCTCACCGGTGCGCCACGCAAACCCATCCACGGTTCGGACCTCGTGGCCCGGGCCATCGTCGTCCTCTCCCGGCAACAGCCGGTGGGCTCGACGGCCGGGGTGCTCCACCTCAACGGTGGCCCCGGTGTCGTCGTCCGCTGTGACGGAACGCCGGTGCTAGCGATGACCCTACACATGGTGGAGGGTCTGGTTCAGACCATCCACGTCGTCAGCAACCCCCAGAAGCTGACAGCCATAGCGCTGTGATCCAGAACACTCAACACCGTGTCACACATCGGGGTCACCACCTCGTCCGTGAGCGACTGGTCAACCGCCGCTTTCACGCATACGGAGACGCCGATGTTCGCCATCTATCTCACGGTGACCCTGCTCGCCTCAGCCCTCAACGGTTCGGCCGCCATCGCAAACGTGATCGGCCACGAATACCCGAAGACGGAGGCGGACCGCAATCGGATACCCCGATCGTGGGTACGACCATTGGGAATGCTCCTGGGCGCGGGCGCGCTCGGCTTGCTGGCCGGGTTCGTCGTGCCGGTCGTGGGTACGCTCGCGGCAGCCGGTCTGGTCTTGTACTTCCTCGGCGCGCTGGGCGCACATATGCGGGCGGGTAATTTCCGACTCGGCGCCTGGGCACTTTTCTTCGGACTCGCTCTGGCCGCACTCACCGTCAACCTCGCCTACCACCCGGACGCTTGATGGAACTGGTGGGTGGGGTCAGCGCTGGAGGTCATGTCGGCGTCGGCGCCTACCAACGTGTCTGGCAGCGTGAACCGCCGCACTCGCGTCCGAACCGGCACGTCGCCGGCGGACGGCCGGTGCGCCAAGCCGATGAGCGAATGGCATCCGCTCATCGGCAAGTCCGGACGCCGGCTCCATTCGCTTGACATGACGCTCAGTAACGGGCGGATTGCGGCAGAAGAGTGCGCCTGCGCAGTCCGGAACTGCTATCACGGCAGGCCCACGAGGGCAGAGCGACCGACTCACGCCTAGCATGCTCGTCGTGCTCGAACTGTCGGACGACCTGTTGCAGCTGGAGCCCGGTCAGATCGTCTACCTTTCACCGCTGCGGTCAGGCCCAGCAGCGGGTACTTGGGCGATCACCGTGCCGCTTGCGCCGTTCTCCGCAGCCGACCGTTTCGACCCCGCGACCTTCCGCCCTGGCACTGACGGACCCGAGATCATCAGGACGGCCATTCGCGGCGAGTTCATTGATCTACCCGGCAACGACCTGTCTGCACTGACCAACCGAACTTTCGGCTTCCCGATCAACCCGCACGCTGGCTACATCGATGCGAGCATCTACCTGGGCGGGGGACACAATCCGGTCGACATCACCCGGATGGAGTTCGGTGTGGCCCATTCGCTGAACATCGACGTTGTACTGCACGCCGCGTTCGACTTCAGCGAGGAAGGCGTCGAGATCGCGAACAGGTCAGCGGTCTTGCACGCCAACCTCCAGTTCGAGCAGCTCGACTGACCGCGACCGAACACCGGTAGGCCAACGTACTCAAC
>NZ_JAPDPH010000284.1 GCF_026013475.1 Micromonospora yasonensis
TGAGCCAGTGCTCGGCGGCGCGGCCCACGCTGAACAGCAGGTACGTCGTGCCGAACGCCCAGACCAAGCCGCCGGCCGCGTTGGCCAGCAGGAACCGGCGGTACGGCACGTGCAGCGCGCCGGCCAGGGGGCCGGCGAGGATCCGTAGCAGGGCGACGAACCGGCCGAAGAAGACCGCCCAGACGCCGTGCCGGGCGAAGCTGGCCTCGGCCCGGGCCAGGTGCGCCGGGCCGAGATGCTTCGGGAAGCGCCGGCCGAGGCGTTCCAGCAGGGGCCGTCCGCCGCGCCGGCCGACCGCGTACCCGATGGAGTCGCCGATGATGGCGCCGGCTGCGGCGGCGGTGGCCACCCAGGCGGGCTCGACCACTCCGGTGGCCGCGAGGAGGGCGGAACTGACCAGCACGATCTCGCCGGGCAGTGGCACACCCATGCTCTCCACGCCGATCACCCCGGCGACGACCAGGTAGACCACGCCCGGGGGAAGCGCGGAGAGCAGGTGCTGTACGTCGACCACCGCCCACCCCTTCCGGTCCGACCTCGAACCCTACCCGGCAACGGGCGGTGCGGCGTCCCGGTGATGGATCTTGGTGGGCACCTCCTCGTCCCGAAGGCACGAGGTTGCGCGAATAGCAAGACGGACGTACGGTTTTGTTGAGCCCGACGCAGGTAAGTGTTGCCTAAGCACGGCAGCGCCCCCGCCGGTGCGACAGACTGCTCAGGACTACTCACGGTCGCTGGTATGAAGGAGTACGACGTGGCGAGCCTCGACACCTTCGGTGCGAAGACCCAGCTACGCGTCGGAGACGCGAGCTACGAGATTTTCAAGATCGACAAGGTGGAGGGCCACGACCGGCTGCCCTACAGCTTGAAGATCCTGCTGGAGAACCTGCTGCGGACCGAGGACGGCGCGAACATCACCGCCGACCACATCCAGCAGCTCGGCGCGTGGGACCCCACCGCCGACCCGAGCGTGGAGATCCAGTTCACCCCGGCGCGGGTGCTGATGCAGGACTTCACCGGCGTGCCCTGCGTCGTGGACCTGGCCACCATGCGGGAGGCCGTCCGCGACCTCGGCGGCGACGCCACCAAGGTGAACCCGCTCGCCCCGGCCGAACTGGTCATCGACCACTCCGTCATCGCCGACCTGTTCGGCCGCGAGGACGCCTTCCAGCGCAACGTCGAGCTGGAGTACGAGCGCAACAAGGAGCGCTACCAGTTCCTGCGCTGGGGCCAGACCGCGTTCAACGAGTTCAAGGTCGTCCCGCCGGGCACCGGCATCGTGCACCAGGTCAACATCGAGTACCTGGCCCGCACGGTGATGGAGCGCAACGGCCAGGCGTACCCGGACACCGTGGTCGGCACCGACTCGCACACCACGATGGTCAACGGCCTGGGCGTGCTGGGCTGGGGCGTCGGCGGCATCGAGGCCGAGGCCGCGATGCTCGGCCAGCCGGTCAGCATGCTGATCCCGCGGGTCGTCGGCTTCAAGCTCTCCGGCGAGATGCCGGCCGGCACCACCGCCACCGACCTGGTGCTCACCATCACCGAGATGCTGCGCAAGCACGGCGTGGTCGGCAAGTTCGTCGAGTTCTACGGCCCCGGCGTGAGCGCCGTGCCGCTGGCCAACCGGGCCACCATCGGCAACATGTCCCCCGAGTACGGCTCCACCGTCGCGATCTTCCCGATCGACGCCGAGACCGTCCGCTACCTGGAGCTGACCGGCCGTGACCCGCAGCAGGTCGCATTGGTCGAGGCGTACGCCAAGGAGCAGGGCCTCTGGCACGACCCGAACCGCGAGCCGGAGTACTCGGAGCGGCTGGAGCTGGACCTCAGCACCATTGAGCCGTCCCTGGCCGGCCCGAAGCGCCCGCAGGACCGGGTGCCGCTGGGCAGCGCCAAGACGCTGTTCCGCTCGGCGCTGACCGACTACGTCGCCGCTGCCGACCTGGGCGGCGCGGAGAAGCAGATCAAGCCGGGCGTGTCGCGGGAGCAGCTGCCCCGGGGCGCGAACGGCCCGGCCGACGAGGCCAGCGCCGAGTCCTTCCCGGCCAGCGATCCGCCGGCCAACGAGTTCAGCGACCCGGCCGACGAGCCGCGCGACCTGGAGACCGCGGCGGCGGGCGCCGGTGGGCGCGCCACCAACGCGGTCCGGGTGACCGGCGCCGACGGCGTCGAGTACGAGCTGGACCACGGCGCCGTGGTGATCGCCGCGATCACCTCCTGCACCAACACCTCCAACCCGCAGGTCATGATCGGCGCCGCGCTGCTGGCCCGCAACGCGGTGGAGAAGGGCCTGGCCCGCAAGCCGTGGGTGAAGACCACGCTGGCCCCCGGCTCCAAGGTCGTCATGGACTACTACGACCGCGCCGGCCTCACGCCGTACCTGGAGAAGCTCGGCTTCAACCTGGTCGGCTACGGCTGCACCACCTGCATCGGCAACTCCGGCCCGCTGCCGGAGGAGGTCTCCGCCGCGGTCAACGAGGGCGACCTCGCCGTCGTCTCAGTGCTCTCCGGCAACCGGAACTTCGAGGGCCGGATCAACCCGGACGTCAAGATGAACTACCTGGCGTCCCCGCCGCTGGTGGTCGCGTACGCGCTCGCCGGCACCATGGACATCGACCTGGCCAACGAGCCGATCGGCGAGGACGCCCAGGGCAACCCGGTGTTCCTGCGGGAGATCTGGCCGAACAGCGCCGAGATCCAGGACGTGATCGCCTCGGCGATCGGCGCGACCGGCTTCAGCTCGGCGTACGCCGATGTCTTCGCCGGTGACGAGCGCTGGCAGTCGCTGCCGACCCCGACCGGCGACACCTTCTCCTGGGACGGTGGGTCCACCTACGTCCGCAAGCCCCCGTACTTCGAGGGCATGGCGAAGGACCCGAAGCCGGTGCAGGACATCGCCGGCGCCCGGGTCCTGGCGAAGCTGGGCGACTCGGTGACCACCGACCACATCTCCCCGGCCGGTTCGATCAAGGCGGACTCTCCCGCCGGCAGGTACCTGGCCGAGCACGGCGTCGCCCGGCACGAGTTCAACTCGTACGGCTCCCGCCGCGGCAACCACGAGGTGATGATCCGGGGCACCTTCGCCAACATCCGGCTGCGCAACCAGCTCGTCCCCGGCGTCGAGGGCGGCTTCACGGTCAACCACCTGACCGGCGAGCAGACCTCGATCTACGACGCCTCGATGGCGTACCAGGAGGCGGGTGTCCCGCTGGTCATCCTGGCCGGCAAGGAGTACGGCTCCGGTTCGTCCCGCGACTGGGCGGCCAAGGGCACCATGCTGCTCGGCGTGAAGGCGGTCATCGCCGAGTCGTACGAGCGGATCCACCGGTCGAACCTGATCGGCATGGGCGTCCTGCCGCTGCAGTTCCCGGTCGACACCACCGCCGAGTCGCTGGGCCTGACCGGCACGGAGACCTTCTCCATCAGCGGCGTCACCGCGCTCAACGAGGGCGAGACCCCGCGTACGGTGAAGGTCACCACCGACACCGGCCTGGAGTTCGACGCCGTGGTCCGGATCGACACCCCCGGTGAGGCCGACTACTACCGGCACGGCGGCATCCTGCAGTACGTGCTCCGTCGCATGATCGCCGGCTGACGTCGTACCCGGCAAAAGGGCCTCTTCCCGCGATCGCGGGGAGAGGCCCTTTTGGCGTGGTGGGAAGCGTCAGTCGGCGGCGGCGGCCCGGCGGCGTTCCTCACGCTGCTTCATGGCGTGCTCCAGCAGCGTGATCAGCACCTCCTTGACCGACTCCCGCTGGCGCGCGTCGCAGAGCACCACCGGTACGCCCGGGTCGAGGTCGAGCGCCGACTGCACCTCGTCCAGCCGGTAGCGCTTGGCACCCTCGAAGCAGTTCACCGCCACCACGAACGGGGTCCCGCGCCCCTCGAAGTAGTCGATCGACGGGAAGCAGTCGGCCAGCCGCCGGGTGTCGGCGAGCACCACCGCGCCGATCGCGCCGAGCGCCAGTTCGTCCCAGACGAACCAGAACCGGTCCTGGCCGGGGGTGCCGAACAGGTAGAGCACCAGGTCATCGCTGATGGTGATCCGGCCGAAGTCCATCGCCACCGTGGTGGTCGTTTTCTGCTCGACGCCGGACAGGTCGTCGATGCCGACCCCGGTCTCGGTCAGCACCTCCTCCGTCCGCAGCGGTCGGGTCTCGCTGACCGCGCCGACCAGGGTGGTCTTGCCGACGCCGAAGCCGCCGGCGATCAGGATCTTGATCCCGGTGGGCAGCGGCGCCGCGTCCGCCGGCCGCTCAGAGAGCCCGTAGTCCATTGAGTACCGCCTCGAAAACACTGTCGTCGGGAAGGCCGGCGGGGGTGGCGCGCGGCTCACGGACCTGCACCAGGCTGCGGGCGACCAGGTCACCGAGGAGAACCCGGACGGTGCCCACCGGCAGGTCGAGGTGGGCGGCGACCTCGGCCACGGACTGGATCCGCTGGCAGAGGCCGACGATCGCCACATGCTCCGGGCCGAGCCCGGACTCCGAGCCCACGTCCACGCGGGTCGAGATGACCAGGGAGATCAGGTCGAACGTGCCGGTCACCGGGCGGGCCCGGCCACCGGTCACCGCGTACGGGCGGACCACCGGGCCAGCGTGGTCGTCCACCCACTCGTCCTCCGCGGGTTCCCCTTGGCCGGTCATCGCGCCGGATTCTCGCCGGCGGACTGTTCGCGGGTGGGCGAGGCGACGAATCGGCCGACCCGGGTGACCAGCATCGCCATCTCGTAGGCGATCAGGCCGACGTCGGCTTCCTCGGAGGCCAACACGGCCAGGCAGGCGTTGCGCCCGGCCGCGGTGACGAACAGGAACGACGACTGCATCTCGATGATGGTCTGCTGCACCAGGCCGCCGCCGAACCGCTTGCCCGCGCCGCGGGCCAGGCTCTGGATGCCGGCCGCCATCGCCGCCAGGTGCTCGCCGTCGTCCCGGCTCAGGCCCCGTGACGAAGCCATCAGCAGGCCGTCAGTGGTGAGCGCCACGGCGTGTTCTGCCTGCTTGACCCGGCCGACCAGGTCATCCAGCAGCCACGTCAGGTCCGCGCTCGGAGCCGTCTTCTGCGCCACTCGTCGTCCTCTTCTCCCCGGCTTGGTGTCGCCGTTCTCATCTGGGATCCGCCGCCTCGGCGTCCTCAGGTCGCCTGCTCGTCGCCGCTGTCGGGCTCGCCACCGGCGTCGTGCGCCCCGCCGAGCAGCCGCGCCGCGTCGGTCCGGCCCCGTCGGGTGCCGCGCTGGTAGGAGCTCATCATCCGGCGCACCTGCTCCGGCGGGCGTACCGCGTCGTCGCCGGGTTCGTCGTCCCCGGCGGGCGCCTCGGCGCGCAGCTCAGGCACCAGACTGGCCTGGCGGACCCGGACGGGCAGGCCGGACTCGCCCCGCGCCGCGGTGGCCTGGTCGGACGCCGGTTCGCCGTCGGCAGCGGCCACCACGGGCGGCGCGGCCGTGGTCGCGCCGGCCGGCTCAGTCGTCCCCGACGACCGCTTCCGGGTACGTGCCGGCAGCCCCGACGGGGTGAGTGCCGGGGCCTCGGTGGCCGGCTCCGCCGGGTCGGCCACCTCCGGGGTCTGCAGCACGGTCGGCACGGTCACCGACGCGTCGACCGCCTCCCCGGTCTGCGGCGCGGTCGTCGTGGTCGCCGTCGCCCCCTGGTCGGCCGGCTCGGCCCGATCGGCACCGGGGGCCAGTGCCACGAGCCCGGTGGCCGCGCTGCCGGTGCCCGCCCGGAAGGCGCCCGAGGTGCTCGCGTCCGGCCCGTCCCCGGTGACCAGGTCGGCCGGGATCAGCACCACCGCCGTGGTCCCGCCGTACGGGGACTCCTTGAGCTGCACCTTCACGCCGTGCCGCTCGGTGAGCCGGCTGACCACGTACAGGCCGAGCCGGGCGGCGTTGGCCAGGTTCAGCTCGGACCGGTCGACGATGCGGTGGTTGGCGGCGGCCAGCTCCTCCGTGCTCATGCCGAGGCCCCGGTCCTCGATCTCGATGGCGAAGCCGTTGGCGACCAGCTGGCCGCGTACCTCGACGGTGGTGTGCGGGGGCGAGAAGGAGAGCGCGTTCTCGATCAGCTCGGCCAGCAGGTGGATGACGTCGCCGACGGCCCGACCGGTGAGCGACACCGGACCGAGCGGCCGCACGTCGACCCGGGTGTAGTCCTCGACCTCGGCGACCGCGCCCCGGACCACGTCCACCATCGGCACGTTGCGCCGCCACGACCGGCCCGGCGTGGAGCCGGAGAGCACGATCAGGTTCTCCGCGTTGCGGCGCATCCGGGTCGCCAGGTGGTCGACCCGGAACAGGTCCTCCAGCTCCTCGGCGTCGTGCTCCCGCCGTTCCATCGCGTCGAGCAGGGTGAGCTGACGGTGCACCAGCGCCTGGGTGCGCCGGGCCAGGCTGAGGAACACCTCGCGGACACTGCGCCGCAGCTCGGCCTGCTCGACGGCGGTCCGGATGGCGGTCTCCTGCACGGCATTGAACGCCTTGCCCACCTGCCCGATCTCGTCGTCGCCGACCTGGAGCGGGGGCGACTCCCGGGCGACGTCGACCTCCTCGCCGCGGCCGAGCCGTTCCACCACATCGGGCAGCCGCTCGTCGGCCAGCCGGTTGGCGGCCTCGCGCAGCCGTTCGAGCTGCCGCAGCAGCGTCCGGGCAGTGGTGATGGACACGAAGACGGCGCCGATGACGGCGATCAGACCGAGCCCGGTGGCCACCACCAGGCGAACCACGACCAGCGCGGCGACACTGGTGGCCCGGCTGACCACGCCGTCACCACCGGCGCTGAGCACCTCGTCGACGGCGGCCACGGCCGGGTCGACGGTGGCCCGCCACTGCCGCTCGTCGAACGGCAGCGTCGCCAGCGGCCGGCCGTCCCGGATGAGCCGGTCCTGGGTGGACCGCAGCCGGGTGAAGGCCTCGCCCTCGGCGAGCCGCCGGTACCGCTCCTGATCGTCGGGCGAGAGCCGGGGCTGGAACTCCTCGGCGAGGAAGCGTTCCGCGCCGACCAGCGCCACGTACTCGGCGTACTCGGGCCCGGTCATCCGGCCGCTGCCGAACAGACCACTGACCAGCGCGTCCTCTTGCGAGATCAGCTCCTTGGCCCGGTTGACCTGGATCAGCGCGGCCGCCTCGGCGGCGATCTGCTTGTCGTCCAGGCTGCCGGTCACGTCGTAGATCTGGAAGATGGACTCGATCGCTTCGGTGTACCCGCGGGCAGCGCTGACCCGGTCGGTGCTGCGTTCGTCCACCTGCCGCCGCAGGTCGTTCAGGGCGTTGAGCTTCGCCACCGACTCGTCGAGGCGGTGGCGCAGCACGTCGTTGCCGGCCAGGCTGACCTGCCAGTGGCGGCTGGAGCGGTCGAAGGCGGCAGCCAACTGCTCGGTGCGCTGCCGCTCGGCCTCGAACGCCTCCCGCTGCGGCGCCTCCGGCATGCTCAGGTACGCGGTGGCGAGGCGACGCTCCAGCTGCAACTGCCGCAGCAGCGGCTCGCTCGGCACGTAGACCTTGCTGTTGAGGAGCTGGACGCCGAGCAGGTTCACGCTGTCCCGCACGGTGATCCACGCCGCGAAGGCCCAGAGGGCGACGAGGGCTAGCAGCAGTGCGGTGACCTTGGAGCGGATGCTCGTACCGCGAGAACGCATTGAACCGTCCCAGCCAGGGCGTTGACTCAGCTCATCAACGAGTGATCATAAATAGGTGCTCGTCCCGCCACGTCCGTCCGGGCGCAGGCTGTGCGTACGCTAGCAGTGTCGACAAATACCCTCAAGGTGGTGATCGTCGGACGGCTCCGCGCACCGCCGCTCGGCCCGGTCCGCGGCGGGCGG
>NZ_JAPDPH010000285.1 GCF_026013475.1 Micromonospora yasonensis
CCGCCGCCGACGCAGCAGGACCATGCCGCCCAGGGCGGCGGCGCCGATCACGCCGACCCCACTGGCGGCCATGTTGCGGTCCAGGCTGGTGCTGGTCATGCCACCGTCACCCCCGTCGACGTGGCCACGCGGCATGCAGTGGTCCTCGTCCTTGCGGTCCTGGTCCTTGCGGTCCTGGTCCTTGCCGTCGTGGTCCTTGCGGTCGTGGTCCTTGTTGTCCTGGTCGTTGCGCTCTTCTTCCTTGCGGTTCTCGTCCTTGCCGTCGTGGTCCTTGCGGTCGTGGTCCTTGTTGTCCTGGTCGTTGCGCTCTTCTTCCTTGCGGTTCTCGTCCTTGCGGTCCTGGTCCTTGCCTTCGTGGTCCTTGCCCGACTGGTCGTCGGCCGCCATGCCGCCGCCCTTGCCGTCGGACCCCGGCTGCCAGGAGTCGCTGCCCTGCCAGTCCTTGCCGTCGTCCTGCTTGCCCCAGTCCTGGTTGCCTCCCCAGTCCTTGCCGTTCTCGTTCTTGCGGTCCTCGTTCTTGCGGTCCTCGTTCTTGCGGTCCTCGTTCTTGCGGTCCTCGTCCTTGAAGTCGTGGTCCTTGCGGTCCTCGTCCTTGAAGTCGTGGTCCTTGCCGTCGTGGTCCTTGTTGTCCTTGAAGTCGAAGTCCTTGCGGTCCTCGTCCTTGCGGTCCCAGTCCTTGCGGTCCCAGTTCTTGTTGTCCCAGTCCCCGTGGCCCCCTGGGCAGGTCTCAGGAAGACTGACCTGCGGCTTGGCGACGACATTGCTCATGTACGCGCTGTGTCCGGCCGCGTTCGCCGCCGCGGGCGAGAACAGCAGCAGGGACGCGCCGCCGAGAGCGGCACCCGCAACGATCTTCCCGAGCATCTTCTTTCCCATGACCTGGTCACTCCATCCCTGTTCGTCCTGAGCCCGACGGCGGTCGAGCTACGCCCGACGTTAGACCGTTTCGCGAGTTATCCGAGGAAAGATTCGTGTTTAGGAGTTTGTTGGTCTATGGCCGCATCGAGGTGGTTAAGGCCCTACGCCTTGTTGGCGGCCTTTGTTGATCTGCTGCGGCCGCTGGCCTGCTTTGGCGCGGCTGGGCCCTGCTGTGCCCCGCAGGGTGTCCCTGCCGCACTCCACCCGCCTGGGCCTGTCTGCCGCGAACCGGCGCGCCCGTGCCGCCCGGGACTGTTCGCCCGTATGCTGGCCGCGAGTCACATCGAGCCATTGCCATGGAAGCGCTCCCATGCAAGAATCGCTGCACGCGGTTCGGGGAGCCACACCGCGAACTCAGGCGTCGAGGGCAGCCGGGTCGACCGGACGACGTCGGAGAGTCGGCCGGCCAGTCGTGCCGGTCGCGTCCACCACCACGCCCGTCCGGGTCGGGCACCCCCGAAGACACCCGTGGCGCCGACGGCCGTCCGTGGCGGACGTCCCGAGGGCCATTTCGCCGGGCCGTACGCGGATCCGGTCTCGCCCAAGGAGATCAGTGGCATGAATCTGTGGAGAAGGCTGTCCGGCCGGAGCCGAACGCTCGCGCTGACCAGCGCCGGCGTCCTGGTGGCCGGCGGGCTGGTGACCCTCCCGGTCACCGCGGCGCAGGCCGCGACCCAGTGCAGCGTGGACTACGTCACCAGCGACTGGCCCGGTGGCTTCACCGCCACCGTGACGATCAAGAACCTCGGTGACCCGCTCAGTTCCTGGAACCTCGGGTTCACCTTCCCGAACAGCTCCCAGAAGGTCGTCAACGGCTGGTCCGCACTCTGGTCGCAGAGCGGCCAGAACGTGACCGCGCGGAACGAGTCGTACAACGGGTCGCTGCCCAGCGGCGCCACCACCACCATCGGCTTCAACGGCGCGTGGAGCGGCAGCAACCCGAAGCCGACCTCGTTCACCCTGAACGGCACGGTCTGCACCGGCGGCAGCCCGACCACGCCCCCGCCGTCCAGCCCGCCGCCCTCGAGCCCCCCGCCGTCCAGCCCGCCGCCGTCGAGCCCGCCGCCAGGACAGAAGGTGGACAACCCGTACGCCGGGGCCAGGGGGTACGTGAACCCGGAGTGGAAGGCCAAGGCCGAGTCGGTGACCGGTGGCAGCCGGGTGTCGAACAACCCGACCGCGGTCTGGATCGACCGGATCGCCGCCATCAACGGCACCCCGAACAGCAGCTCCAACGGCGCGATGGGCGTGCGGGACCACCTGAACGCCGCGCTCGCCCAGGGGGCCGGCTACATCCAGTTCGTCATCTACAACCTGCCCGGCCGCGACTGTGCCGCGCTGGCCTCGAACGGTGAGCTGGGCCCGGACGACCTGCCGCGCTACAAGTCGGAGTACATCGACCCGATCGCCGCGATCCAGGCCGACCCGAAGTACGCCAGCCTGCGGATCATCAACATCATCGAGATCGACTCGCTGCCCAATCTGGTGACCAACACCTCGGGCAACGCGGGCGGCACCGTGATGTGCGACACGGTCAAGGCCAACGGTGCGTACGTGAACGGCGTGGGCTACGCGCTGGCCAAGCTGGGCGCGATCGGCAACGTCTACAACTACATCGACGCGGCGCACCACGGCTGGATCGGCTGGGACAGCAACTTCGGTCCGACCGCGGACATGCTCAAGACCGCGGCCACCGCCTCCGGCAGCACCGTCCGCAACGTCACCGGGTTCATCGTCAACACGGCGAACTACTCGGCTCTGAAGGAGCCGTACATCAAGATCACCGACACGGTGAACGGCACCACCGTGCGGCAGTCCAAGTGGATCGACTGGAACCAGTACGTGGACGAGCTCTCCTTCGCCCAGGCGTTCCGCAACAAACTGGTCTCGATCGGCTTCGAGAGCAACATCGGCATGCTGATCGACACCTCCCGCAACGGCTGGGGCGGCTCCGCCCGGCCCACCGGCCCGGGCGCGACGACCAGCGTCGACACCTACGTCAACGGTGGCCGCATCGACCGGCGGATCCACGCCGGCAACTGGTGCAACCAGGCCGGGGCGGGCCTCGGCGAACGTCCCCGGGCGACTCCCGAGGCGGGCATCGACGCGTACGTCTGGGTGAAGCCCCCGGGCGAGTCGGACGGCTCCAGCACCGAGATCCCGAACAACGAGGGCAAGGGCTTCGACCGGATGTGCGACCCGACGTACACCGGCAACGCCCGCAACGGCAACAACCTGACCGGCGCCCTGCCGAACGCGCCGATCTCCGGTGCCTGGTTCCCGGCCCAGTTCCAGGAGCTCATGGCCAACGCCTACCCGCCGCTCTCCTGATCCGGCGGCCGGCCCACCCGCTGCGGCGGGAGTGAGGCACCGCCGCGCGGGTTCCCCGGGCCCCTGGTCGACGCCCACGTCGGCCAGGGGCCCCCGGCTGTCCGGGCACGCGCCACCGCCGGCAACTTCGCGCGGCCAGCCCCGTGCCCGGCGGCCGGGTCAGGGGACGGTCTTCTCGATCGCCGCCCGGCCCAACTCGGCCAGGTCGCGGCGGGCCCGCTCCAGGTTCTCCGGGGTGACGTCCTGACCCCGGGCCATCACCAGGTCCTCCGGCTCCCACGGCTGCTCCGCACCGGTGCGGATGTTGTCCCCGGCGGCCCCGGTGCCGGTGCCGGTCGCGCCGGTGCCGGCCGCGTACGGGTCGCCGAGGAGATCCGGCGAGCCGGTGTCGGGCACCGCGCCGTCGGGCTCGGTGAAGACGGGATTGTCCGGGTCGGTGCCGCCGCTGCGCAGCTGCGGCACCGTGCTGTCGTCGTCCACCGCCGCGGCCACCTCGGGGGTCTCCTCCAGCGGCCGCTGGCCACCACGGTCACGATCCGTCATGCTGCTGCCCTCCTGTCCCGTTCCGTGATCCACCTGGGGTACCCCGTGCGAGCCGGGGCATGCCGCCGGGTGTCGGGTCAGCGGCCCAGGACCCGGTCGAGGAAGTCGCGGTAACCACGCACCGCCACCCGGAGCTGCTCGGTGTCCGCCGAGCCGGACTCCTGCCAGCCGCCCAGCTTGCTCTTCTGCTCGCGCAGCGCGGTGGACAGCGCCTCCATCGCCTCGTCGACCAGCGACTGCGCCTCGCCGACCGCGGCCTTCGGGTCGTCCACGAAGCGCAGCTGTACGTCCCGCCAGCGGTCCCGGAAGCCCTGCGCGGTCTCGGCGGGGAACAGCGTGGCGGCGTCCGCGGGCACCACGCCCAGGGTGGGCCGGGCGCCCGGAGCCGCGGCGTCGGTCACCCCGGCCGCACCGGCGCCGGCTGCGGCGCCGGCCACGCCCGCCCCGGCCGCGGCGGTGCTGGCGTCCGGGTCGACCATCTCCGGCTGCGCGCTGCCGTACCCGGCGGCACCGGCCTCCGGCGCGTCGTCCCGCGCCGTACCGGCGTGCTCGGCCGCCCAGACGTCGGGGTCGTGCAGTCGGTCGCCGGCCGTCGGGTCGGCCCGTTCGTCGTCGAGCGCGTCGGTCCGACCGGGGGCGCCGTCGCCCGGCATGGCGGTGTCCTCACCGCGCGGGTCGCGCTCGTCCTCGGGTCGAGCGCTGGCCATCGCGGAGGCGGCCACCGCGTCGCTCACCGTGGTCGCCCCGACGAACGACGTCGGCAGCGGCGCCGGGTCGTGGTACTCGATCCGGCCGTCGGCGTCGGCGGCCTCCGCGTCCCGGACGTCCCGTGCGTCGTACGCCTGGGACTCGTCCCGCTTCGCGTCCCGTTCGGTCGCGGCGTCGCCGCCCCGATCGTCGGCACGCTCGCCGGCCACCGCCGGGTCGTCGAAGGTGCCCCGGTCGTCCAGCGCGTCCTCGGGCACGTCGACCCGGGCCCCCCGGTCGCGCCGGTGTCCGTCGGAGTCGGCCGCGTCGCCCGACGGCGGGACCGGTACCGGCCCGGACCGGACGGTCTCCGGCTGATCCTGGGTGATCTGCTGCTCTTCCCTGCGCATGGCGGCGGCCTCCTCAGCGGCTCGTGACGTCGTGCTCGTGGTCGGGATGGCGCTGCGCCGGCGGCTGCGCGACGACCGGGTCCGCGCCGAGCAGGTCGGCGAAGAGGGCCCGATAGTGCACGAGCGCCTGCCGGAGATCCTCGGTGCCGGCCTCGCCGCGCTCGTTGCGCAGCCGGATCTCGTGGGCGTCCCGGTAGTGGCCCAGCGTGCGCGCGTGCTCGACGGAGAGGTGGGCGGCCTGCTCCGAGAAGTCGCCGGTCGGGTACCCACGCTCGGCGATCAACCGGCGGACCAGCTCGTCGGCCTCGCTCACGGTCTCGGCGGGGGAGTCGACGAAGCGGACCTGGAGTTCCTCCCAGGCCGCGGCGTACTTCGCCCGGGACTCCGGGCTGAGCGGGGTGAGTTCCAGCTCGGCGTGGCGGCGCTCCCGCTCGCGCAGCTCGCGCTCGGCGGCGCCCCGGCTGTCCTGCTCGGCGACGGCCCGGTCGTACTCCGGGCCGAAGCGCTGCTTGAGGGCCCGCCGGCGGCTGGCCACGACGGCGACCGCGGCCAGCGCCGCGAGGACGAGGACGACGATGACTGTGACGACTACCTGCGTGGACGACATGGCTCCTCCTTCGCCGCCTGGTATTCCCTCCGTGTCGTGATCGCCAATCCCGATCCGGGGGACTTTCCGTCGGCGATTCCGCAGGCGGCACCTTCAGGGGCAACGTCCAGGGTTGAACCTCTTGGTCGGCGAGATACTGGCCAGCCGGGCCTTCCCCCGCTCAGGCATCCGGCGCCATCGGCCGGTTGTCCGCACCGGTTCGGGTCGAACGGCGTCCACAGGGGAACATCCCGGACAGTAGCCCCGGGCGAGACGGCCGGTAGTGCATCGGCCCGGGATTACGTATCCTGCCCAAGGCGCCCGAGCCGGGGCCCGGCGTCGTGACCGGACAGCTTCGGCGCGGTGCCGCGCCACTCCTGCGACACCTTCCGGGCGAGGTCTGATGAACACCCGTGACTGGCCGATCCGCGCCAAGCTGACCGCGCTGGTCATCGGTCCGGTGACCGCGCTGCTGGCGCTCTGGATCTTCGCCACCACGCTGGCCTTCGGGCCCGCCCTCGACCTGCTGGCGGCGCGCACCTACCTCTACGACCTGGGCCGTCCGGGTCAGACGGTGGTCACCGAGCTGCAACGGGAACGGCGGCTCTCGGCCGTCCAGCTCGCCGGGGACGCCACCCTTCCGGCCCTGGCCGAGCAGCGCAGCCGTACCGACCAGGCGGTCGCCGAGCTGCGCCGCCGGGTCAGCGGGGACGAGCTGCGCGACGCCGCCGACGACCTGCTCGACGCCCGCCTCGACCAACTGGTCTCCGCGCTCGACGCGCTGCCCGCCGGCCGGGGCTTCATCGACGCCCGCAAGGTGGACCGCGCGGGGGCGATCGGCCTCTACAGCGGAATGATCAGCTCTGCCTTCCAGGCGTTCTCCGCGATGGCCACGTTGCCCGACGTCCAGCTCAACCGGGAGGCGCTGGCGCTCACCGCGTTGGGCCGGTCCCGGGAGCTGCTCGGCCAGGCCGACGCCCTGCTGGCCGGCGCGATCACCGCCGGCCGGTACGCCGAGGGCGAGCACGAGCAGCTCGTCCGCACCATCGAGAACCAGCGGTTCCTGGCCGAGACCGCGGTGGCCGACCTGCCCCCGGCGGAACGGGCGGCGTACCAGGGGCTCATCGAGGGGCCGGACTTCCTCCGGCTGCGCGCCCTCCAGGACACCCTGATCCGCAGTCCCGACCTGCCGGCCCGGCTCGAGGTCCGCGCCTGGGAGACCAGCCATGCCGGCACCGAGCAGAGCCTGCGCGACTTCGAGCTGCGCGGCGCCGACGGGCTGGCCGAGCGGTCCATGCCAATGGCGGTGGCCATCCTGGTCCGGCTCGCCGCCGCCGGGGTGCTCGGCCTGCTCGCCATCGTGATCTGCGTGCTGATCGCGCTGCGCGTCGGCCGCTCGCTGGCCCACCGGCTCAGCGGGGTCCGCACCGCCGCACTGGAGATGGCCGAGCACCGGCTGCCCGACGTGGTCGCCCGGCTGCGGCGGGGCGAGGAGGTGGACATCACCCGGGAGGCGCCCGAGCTGGACCACGGCGGCGACGAGATCGGCGAGGTGGGACGGGCCTTCAACGAGGTACGCCGGACCGCCCTCCAGTCCGCCGTCGACGAGGTCGCCCTCCGTCGCGGGCTCAACGAGGTCTTCCTCAACATCGCCCGGCGCAGCCAGGGCCTGGTGCACCGGCAATTGGCCCTGCTGGACCGGCTGGAGCGGCACACCGAGGACCCGGACGAGCTGGCCGGGCTCTTCCAGGTCGACCACCTGGCGACCCGGCTCCGCCGGCACGCCGAGGACCTGGTCATCCTGGCCGGGGCGGCCCCCGGCCGGGGCTGGCGCAACCCGGTCGCGGCCGTCGACGTGATCCGCGGCGCGATCTCCGAGGTGGAGTCGTACGACCGGGTGGAGGTGGGCGACGTGCAGCCGGCGGGCGTGCTCGGCCGGGCCGTCGGCGACGTCATCCACCTGCTCGCCGAGCTGATCGAGAACGCCGCGGCCTACTCCCCGCCGGGCAGCCGGGTGGACGTCACCGGACGGTCCGCGCCCGGCGGGTACACCGTCGAGATCACCGACCACGGGCTCGGCATGTCGCCGCGGGCCCTGGCGGAGGCCAACCGCAAGCTGTCCCGGTCGCCGGAGTTCGACCCGGCGGACAGCGCCCGGCTGGGCCACTTCGTGGTCGCCCGGCTCGCCGCCCGGCACGGCATCCGGGTCGAGCTGCGGGTGGCCGCCCCGGCCGGGACCACCGCCGTGGTGCTCGTCCCGGCCGACCTGGTCACCACCGAGCCGGCGCTGGTGCCGACCGAACCGGGCGTGGGGCC
>NZ_JAPDPH010000286.1 GCF_026013475.1 Micromonospora yasonensis
GGGTGGCGCTGCCCGTCCCCGCATCGGGGGACCGCGCGTCGGCCGAGCTGGCGACGCCGTCCACCGCCGCCTTCGTCTCGCTGCGCGCCACGGCGGTCGACGACTTCGGCGGCAGCCTCCGGCGTACCGTCATCCGCGCCTTCGCCGGCCCGGCTTCGCAGTACGACGAGACGGTCGATGCCACCAAGATCTCCAACGTGGTGATCAACGGGGGCAGTCCCGTCGTCCTGACCCCGTCCGGAGCCCGCGAGTTCACCGCCACGTTCACCGCCACCGATCCCGCGGGCATCGCCGGCGGCGACATCTACCTCTACCACGGTTCGTACAGCAGCCCGAACACCGTGCTGGTCAGTGGGCAGGCCACCGCCTGCACCACGGTCACCGCGACCACGTCAACCTGTCGGGCGACCTTCCAGGTCGATCCGAGGCTCAGCCTGGGTAAGACCGCCCTGGCGTTCGATCCGAGGTCTCGCCTGGGGACGACCGCCCAGGCGGGTGTGTGGCAGGTGGCCGTTCGCGCACACAGCCAGGACAACAGGAGCTTCACCGACCGGCATGCGGTGGCCAGGTTCTCGGTGCTGCGCCACACCAAGCTGACGGCCAGCGCCACGCCGAACCCGGTCCGCAAGGGCAACACCATCGCCGTCAAGGGCACGCTCACGCAGGCGAACTGGGAGAGAACCCCGTACAGCGGCTACCCCGGTCAGGTGGTGACGCTACAGTTCCGCAAGGCCGGCACCAGCACGTACGCCACGGTGAAGAACGTGACGGTCGACCAGTTCGGCGAGGTGACGGTAAAGGTCACGGCCCCCGCGAGTGGATACTGGCGCTACGTCTTCGCGGGCACCTCCACCACCGCACCGGTCACCAGCAGCGGCGCGTACGTCAGCGTCACGTAGGGCCCGCAACAGGCAACTCATCCTGGATCCCGGGCTGCCCGAAGGATTCGGCCGGATCCTGCTGGCCGGCATAAACGCCTTCGGCAAAAAATGGACATCGAAATCAGCGAAGGATCGACAAAATCCGTAGGGACACCTGAGCGTAACCGGTATACGAAGGCGAACTCGCCGCCACATCCGGTGTCGCCGGCCATGGGAGATATGCGATCATGTGCCGTCCCCTCTAACCCTTTTGGAGGATTCCACATGCGACAGCGTCGGCACGTGGCGCGCGCGGCCCTCACCGCAGCCGCCGCCACGGCCCTGCTCGGGCTTGCCACCCCCGCCTGGGCCACCGGCAACCCGCCGGGTGACAACGGCACCGTGAAGATCGACGGGATGCCCTTCTCGGACAACGTCGACAACGAGCCGCACGTCACCTGTCAGTTCGAACTCGAATTCTTCAACTTCGACACGAACCAGAAGGCGAACCTCACCCTCTGGGCGCAGCCGCCGTCGAGTACCCCGAAGGACAGAATCGTCTGGTCTCGACAGAATGTGCTGATCAGCAAGGACCCGGCCTCCGGCGCGGAGAACGACCACGACGAGGTCATTCGACTCTCCGCCAACGACCTCGACCTGTCCGGCCTCACGCAGAAGCAGCAGGGCTACCACATCAAGCTCGACGTGGACCTGATCGGCGGCAAGTCGAACGACGGCAAGCACAAGGTCTTCTGGCTGAAGCCGTGCGCCTCCTCGGAGTCGCCGTCGCCGAACCCGTCGACGCCGGGCGGTGAGTCGCCGAACCCGACCCCGGGCGGCTCGGAGAACCCCTCCGAGAACCCCTCCGGCACGCCTGGTGCCCCGGGTTCCTCGGTGGGTGGTGGCACCGGCACCGAGGGCGGCCTGCCGCTGACCGGTGTGGCCGCCACGAGCATCTCGCTCACCGGTCTCGCGCTGATCGGTGGCGGTGTCCTGCTGATGGCGCTGCGCCGTCGCCGCGACAAGGTCCGCTTCACCAGCTGACCTCCGCGCTACTCGGGAACCGGCCGTCGGACCTCGCGTCCGACGGCCGGTTCCGTTCATCGCGATGACCGTTCGGTGCGGACCCCGCTCCTCGACTCAAGCACGGCATGCCTGCCGTGGGCCTCTGCTGGCCGACCACCATGCTGTGATCGACGCACCCCCGCGGCGGCGGCACCGTTGCCGGTGGCCGCGGCCGCGATGCCCGCCACGTGTGCCGACGCTGCATGTCGAGCAGCTGTGCAGTAGGCGGCGGTCGCATCGCGCCGCCTCTTGCTGCTCAGCCGGTCGACGCGGCGCCGAAGACGTCGGTGAAGGACAGCAGCAGGGCGTTCATCTGCTGCGACAACGCGTCCTGGGCCGGCCCCGAGATCCGGCCGGCTGCCGACTCCAGAGAGATGGTCGACAGGAAGCCGCGCATCTCGTCGGCGGACTGGTCCGGCTTGCCGATGGTGAACTTGTGCTCGGCCTGCCGTACGGCGTTGCGCAGGTGGACGTACGCCGACTGGCCGAGATCACCGGTGGCCTGGAAGCGCCCCAGCGACTGGTCGATCGCGTCGAACGGCTGCGCCTTGGTGCGGGCGAGGGCGCCCCGCACCCGGGTGAGGAAGTCGGTGATCTGGTCGTAGGGCGGCGCTGAGAGCTGCTTGGGGTTGGTCGGCTCATCCTTGTGCCACAGCACCTCGAGTGGAAGGTAGCCGCGGTAGCTGCTGAACCGCACGTCGGTGAAGAGCCGGTCTAGGTCCATGAGTACGTCGGTCTCGGCGCCCGCCGGCTTCTTCTTGACCTGGAAGTTGTTGGTGTAGGGCAGCACCGCGGCGATGTCGGCGTACCAGTCGTAGCCCAGCCCGGTGGCGCTCTGGAACGGGCGGAAGTATCCGGTGTCGTCGATGATTCCGACGTTCGGGCGGCCGATCCAGCGCAGGATCTGAATGGTCTGCTCCGCGGTCGCCGTCATGTCGCCGTGGTTCTGCAGGCCAAGCTGAACCCCTCTGGCGGCGGCGTAGTCGGCGAGCAGCCGCAGCGGCGGGGCGACCCGGTCCCTGGCGATCGCCTCCCAGCCGAGCTGGTCGATGTCGGCGGGTACGACCCCGGAGAACACCCGCATCACCGGCGCGCCCATCTCCGCGGCGACATCGATCCAGAACTTGAGCCGCTCCACGTCCAGCGCCCGCAGCGCATCGTCCGGTTCGGCGAAGTCGTTCTGTGCCCCGGTGCCGCTGATGGCGAGGCCCAACTCCTGGCACAGCGACCTGACCTGCCGGGCATACTGCATGACCTCTTCGCGCGGAAGTGTGGGCATGGTGTTGTTGTCGTAGCCCGGGATGAAGTACGAGGTGACGTCCACCGCCTCGAAGCCGGCATCCTTGGCGAACCTGATGGCGTCAAGGGTAGTGATGGGCGGTGCGCCCTTGCGGCCCTTCAGCCAGGCGTTGATGTTGACGTTGAAGCTGTAGAGGTTGAGGCTCACCGGGAAGTCCCCGGTGTAGTACGGCCGGGCTTTCGGCAGTGGCGTGGTCGAGTTGCTGTCCGCCCAGACAGCGGACGCGTGGCCAGCGATCGCGGGCAGCGAGGCAGTTGCCGCGATGGCGGACAGAAGCAGTTGGCGTCTCCTCATCGCAATTCCTTCCGTACCGTCTGAATGTGGGCTCGTGTCACCGGTCTCCGGGACCCTCGTCTCGGCTCGGGCCACCGAGCGGCGTTGCGAGCAGTGGCGGGAACACCGCCGGCACTCACCGCGACAGCTCCGCCTCTCGCCACCAGGCCAAGCATCCCTGGGTGGTCGTCGTAGGCTAGACCCGGAAAACGCTTTCCGCTAGGGACAGTGAGGCCGGTGCGATCGATGGCCGTGGCCGGATCATGGCGTCGTTGGCTGCATGAGCGGCTCGTCGCCGAGATGCCACCGCCGGTCACGCCGTTCGATGGCAGGTGTGCTGCGCTGCCCGAAGCTCAGGTTCATGCTGACGTGATCGATACCAGCGTTGAGTGGCATCGACGTGCAGGGCGAGTCATCGCGGTATGGCGGGCGCAGCGGGGTGTTGCTGTGGTCGCTTGCTAAATGCCAGCCGGGCGGCGTTCGCCATGGCGCAACCGTGAGAGAAAGGCCGCCGGGGCGGGCAGCACCTCGTTGCCCCTGCCCATGCGATAGAACGCGATGAGCCCGATGACGATGGCCCCGCCGCGAAGGTCAAACGCAGCCCACTCGTGGACGCATTGAGCGTTGGCCGACGTTCTTCTGTGCGGCGGCCGGTTAATGAAGTGCGGCCGAAAAGATCCAATCGCCAAGCTCGCGATCCGTAGCGAGCTCCACGGAAAGCACCAGACGATCAGCTCATGACCCGCGTCAGGTCAGCGGGATCTGCCTCATCGTGGTTCGGGTGGCTGCGTAGATGAAGGGTGGCGGCTCGGCGAGGCAGCGCTCGATATCGCGCCAGCGGCTCATCACGACCTCCAGCTGGCCGAAGACGCTGCCTGCGTCGGCGGCTGTCAGGGCGACCATCTTGGCCTGGTGCTCTCGTACGGCGGTGATTTCCAGGCGGTGCTCCTGGATGTGGCGGTCCCGGGTGATGATCAGCCAACCTCGGCTCGCGACCTGCGGGATCCACTCTGAGTCCTTTGCGGCGGGCGAGGCGATGGGGCATGGGGGGCGTTGGCGTTTGTGGATGACTGCGCCCGGGTCGCCGGGATAGGTGACGTCGGAGCGGAGAGCGGCGAGGACGCGTGCGAGGCCGAGGAGGTCGGCATCGATGTAGAACCGGGCCTCGGCAGGCTTGATCCTGCTCACGCCGCGCGCTGAGAGTTCTCGTACGCCAGCGCCCACCGCACGTCGGGCACGTCGAGCTGGTACGTCTCGGCGATCTCCTCGACGTCCAGCCCTGCCTCGTCCTGCTCCCAGAGCATCTCGGTGCTGATCCCCTTGATCGACGGCCGACCGAACCGGACATCCGGCAGGATCCGCACCGGTGACTGGGGGTTGGGGTCCGGTCGCCAGCCGGCGGCGACGTCGCCGTCCCAGGTGACCCGCTCGACGAACGCCGCCGACGGAGGAGTGAGCAGCAACTGGTTGCCGACCGCGGCTACCAGGCAGTACGCCGGTTCGAGACCGGCCTCGGCCTGGGCTTGCAGCACAAGTTTCTTGCCGGCGACGTAGGGTCGGCGGTCGGCGAGTGGGTAGGGCACCCCGAACTGCTCCCGGAGCAGGTCGATGAACGCGCGCAACTCGACCATCGGCACCCGGTGGGTACGGCGGTACTCCCGCAACAGCCCGGCCTCGACGAACTCGGCCCACGTCACCGAACGGGCGCCGCGCGGCTCCGTGCGCAGCACAGGTTTGTGTCTGCGCCCCTTAGGCTCGTCCCCCTCCAGCCAGTAGTGCAGCGTCGACTGCGCCACCCGCAGCAGCCGGGCAGCCTCCGCCTCCGAGAAGACCTCACGCTCCAGGACGCTCACCACAGCGCCAGTCTCCCACGCGTTGGCGATTCCGTGGGTCATGACAGACGCCCCTCGTGCGGTGCGTTCATGTCCTGGTGAAGCCGAGTGCCCGGTATCCGGGCATACGGCGTTGGAGTGAGGCGGCGAGGATGGGTGTGGCCGGGTCGTGGTAGTCGTGGACCTCGGCGACGTCCTTGCCGGGCGCGGCGCGGATGACGCGGCCGGCGCATTGGACGAGTAGGCCGTCGTAGGAGATCGGGCCGGCGAGGAAGAGGGTGTCGAGGGCGGGGGCGTCGAAGCCTTCGCCGATGAACGGTGTGGTGCCGATGACGAGCAGGCCCTCACCGGCCTTGGCGCCGTCGAGCCGGTCAACGATGGTCCGCCGTTCGCTGGTGCTCATCGCGCCTTGGAGCACGAGGGCCTGATGTCCGCGTGCGGCGAGCAGAGCGGTGAGGGCCTCGACCTCGGCAACCCGTCGGGTCAGGACGAGACAGTTGCGACCGCGTGTCAGGGCTACGGCGACATCACCGGCGATCTGGGTGTTGCGGGGCTCGTCGATGGCCAGTCGCCGGTGCACCTCGGCGAGCGCGCCGGGCGCGTCAAGGTCGACGTCGCCGGGCTGGAATGTGGTCTCGTGGATGAACAGCGCTCGACGGGGTCCGGCGTCGGCGTGCATCGCTGCCGCGAGGGTGCCTGGTTCCTCGTCGGTCAGGGTGTGGCGGACGGGTCCGAGTTGCCAGGTGACGAGTTGGCCGAGGCCGTCGCGCCGGGTGGGGGTGGCGGTGAGGCCGAGCCAGAACTGCGCGGCGATCCGTTTGACCGAGTGCTCGTAGGCCGCGGCGCCGAGGTGGTGGCATTCGTCGACGGTGACGTGTCCGTACCCCTGGGCCAGGGTGGCGACGTCGTCGTGCCGCGCGAGGGAGGGCAGCAGCGCGATGTCCACCGTGCCCGGTGAGCTTGCGTCGGCCGCCGCCGAGTTGACCTGGCTTGATTCCGAGGAACTGCTCGGTGCGGGTGCGCCATTGGTCGGCGAGGGCTTTGCGGTCGACGAGGACGAGGGTGGAGGTGTTGCGTTCGGCGATGACGGCGCAGGCCATGACGGTCTTGCCAGAGCCCGGTGGGGCGACCAGAATCCCGTCGTCGTGGGCGAGAAGCGCGCCGACCGCGTTGGCCTGCTTGACGGTGAGTTCGCCGGTGAACGCGGTGTCGATCTCGGTCCCGGAGTTTCGTGCGTCCGTGACGGCCAGCCGCGACCCGGCGCGTTCGACGATCGCGGTGATGGTGTGCCGCAGGCCCCGCGGGAGGACCAGGTGATCATCGAGGGTGAGGTCGTAGCCCTGGATGAAGCGTGGGGTGTCCCAGGTGGACTTGCGTAGTCGCTGCAGCTCGTAGAACTTCGGGTTGACCATGGCAGCGGCGTGCTTGAACGTCGCCAGTGCGGCGGGGGTGAGCTGTCTGGCGTCGATGCTCAGCCCGGCACCGGCCTCCGCATGGACCACCGGAGGTAGCGGTGGATGGACCTGGGTCGCGGCGGACCGGCTCATCGCGGCGACGTCGGCACCGGTGACGGCTTGGTTGGCCTGCCGGGCGACGTGTTCGGCGTCGCCGGGGCTGAGTCGGTCCAGCGTCGACAGGAACGCCCACTGGTCCACGTACGGCTCGAGCGTGCCGAGGTCGAGAAACGTGGTCAGTCCATCCTTGCGGCGGCGGCCCTGTAGCGGTGCGGCGATGAGGTTGCCGAAGCCACCCTCAGGCATAACGTCCTGGTTGGGGAACAGTCGGTCGTACGACCGCAGATCCATCGATCCGCGTAGCACCATCGCCTCACGCAGAAGGACGGTGCCGACGGCTCGCCCGGTGGCCGCGGGAACAGCGCTGGTGAAGAAGACCCAGACATGGGCGCCGCGGCCTGACTGGGAGATCTCCAGCGCGGCCGGCACCGCGCTGGCCCGTGCCGCCTTCACGTACGCGAGAGCGTCGAGCATCGCCGTCGGCCCGTCGAAGTCGGCCACGACGAAGTGACAGGTGTTGCCGGGCATCAGCGGGTACAGGCCCATGAACACGTCGCCGACGAGATGCGCCGCGACGACCTCCGTCGTACGGGGCAGGTAGGCGGCACCCCGCCGGTCCATCCCCTTACGCCAGCCGCCGGCGACTGCGGGCATCCAGCCGGCAGCGCCGGTACGGGAGTTCTCCCACCGCACGGCGTACACGTCGGCCCGGGCCCGAAACCGGTCGGCGAACAGTGCCAGCTTGTCACGAGTCGGCGAAGCCATGGTGACCAGCCCCGGCGGCTCAACCGGCGCGGACAACTGCTCCGGTGCCGCAGTCGTGTCCTGACCGCGCAGCTCCAGCAGACGCGCCAGCCGGGCGTTCTCCGCCCGTAGCCGCTCCACCTCCCGTCGAAGATCGACGA
>NZ_JAPDPH010000287.1 GCF_026013475.1 Micromonospora yasonensis
TGCGGAAGGCGGCCCCACCGGCTCGACCCACTCGGCGTCGGCCTCTCGCCGGTGCAGCGCGAACCGCAGCCAGCGGCGAAACGCCTCGGGCAGAACCTCCCGCTGTGCGTCGTCGAGGAAGGCCTTGCGAGGCAGCCAGTCGCCCAGGAACAACGCGACCCACCCGGGACTCCACGCCAGCAGGCCGGGCGTGATGTACCCGCGGCCGTAATCGACGAAGATGTCCGCCAGCGACCGCACCACCTTCCGATCCACATCGCCTTCGACCGGCGACTCCGCCTGGGGACCGGCCAAGCAGCTCGCCGCAGAACTGACTGCCCGCGGTGTCGATTTCAGCGATAAGGCGGCCGTCGACGCGGTCATCGGCGAGCTGAACGCGGCCCGACTGGCCCGGAGGTTGACGGAGTAACGATCCGGTTCTGCGCGACGATGTCCTAGGAAGCTCGTCGGTGACGGCGATGTTCATGGCCTGGCCGAGCTTGGCGATGGTGCGCCGGGTCGTGCCCAGGCGGGCGAGCGCGGAGTCCAGCTTGTTCGCGCGCATGGCACGCACTGGGGCTTGACATCGACTTCCAGCTCCAGCAATGTGGCTGGAGGTCATACCACAAGCCTCGTCGATCTGAAGGCGCTTCTGGTACGCGGGTGGCCAGAGGTCATATGTCCTGCCATCCGTTCACGAGGAGGTCTCGGTGCCCCGAACCATCCGCCAACTCGCCTCGTTCACTTCTGCCTGTCTCTTACTTGGGCTGGGGGCTGTGACGCCTTCCAGCGCAAGCGCTTCGTCCGGAGAAGACCCCGCCTGTCCGTGGGTCGGTTCGTCGGCCTCTCCTGACGAACGTGCGAAGACCGTTCTGTCCCAGATTACGGTCGATGAGAAGGTCAGCACCTTAGGGCTGAACGCAAGTCCCGACGGCTACCAAAACTACTTCCCGGCGATTCTGCGGCTGTGCGTGCCGCAGCTCATCCTTCACGGCCAGATGCACATCTTCGCCTAGGGGATCAAGCCATGACAGGAGCCCAGCGCCAATAGCGCCATCCCGGGCGGAACGTATGACCGCCGATGGGGCCCGCCTGGTTCGTCTTTTCAGCTCCGATGCGGGCAGTCCGGAAGTTTGCCCTGACGCATAGTCACCAGATTTTGTCCCCTGATCGCTTTCACTTGAGGAGAGTGCTGTGATTCGTACCATTACAGGATTCGTTACAAGGCCTATCGCGAGGCTTGCATGCCTTTGGGTCCTGCTCGCGTTGGCGTTCGTCGTCCCTGACGGTGTGCGTGCGGCTGCGGATGAAGGTCCGTGTCCGTGGGTCGGCTCTTCGGCTTCCGCGGACGAGCGGGCTCAGGCAGTGCTGGCGCAGATGACGCTGGATGAGAAGGTCAGCACCCTGGGGCTGAACGGAAGCCCGGACGGCTACCAGAACTACTTCCCGGCGATTCCCCGGTTGTGCGTCCCTCGGCTGATCCTGCAGGACGGCCCTGCCGGGGTGGCCCAAGACTTCACTGGTGTCACCCAGTTGCCGGCTCCGATCAGCGTTGCGGCGAGCTGGGACCGCTCGGTGGCCACGGATTATGGCACCGTGCTGGGCACCGAGGCGTGGGGCAAGGGCATCCACGTCGCGCAGGGTCCGATGCTCAACATCGCCCGGGTGCCGCAGGGCGGCCGGGACTTCGAGTCCTACGGCGAGGACCCGTACCTGACCGGGCGGCTGGGCGTCGCCAATATCGCCGGTATCCAGGGCGTGGGGGTGATGGCGAACGCCAAGCACTATTTCGCCAACAATCAGGAGACCAACCGCGAGTCGATCAACGAGTACATCGACGAGCGGACGCAGCGCGAGATCTACCTCCCCCACTTCGAGGCGGCGGTCAAGGACGGCAACATCGCCTCGATGATGTGCTCCTTCAACCAGATCAACGGCGAGTACTCGTGCCAGAACAGCCGGATTCTCACCGACATCCTCAAGGGTGAGTGGGGCTTCAAGGGGTTCGTGCGCTCCGACTGGGGGGCCACCCACTCGACGGCGGCTGCCTACAACGCGGGCATGGATCTGGCCAAGCCCAGCAGGGCTGACCTGCGGTCGGCGGTCGACCAGGGCTTGATCCCCATGTCGCGGATCGATGACGGGGTCCTGCGGGTCCTGCGGGTCATGTTCGAGTACGGGCTGTTCGAGCGCCAGCCGACCGGGACGAAGGACAGCGTCGTCACCACGCCTGAGCACGCGGCCATCGCGCGGGACGTGTCTGCGCAGGGCACCGTGCTGTTGAAGAACTCGGCCGGCGTCCTTCCGTTGGACAACACGAAGATCGGCTCGATCGCGGTGCTCGGCAACAACGCCGCCGACGACATCTACAGCGGTGGAGACGGCAGCTCGGCGGTCGTGTCGCCCTATGTCGTCAGCCCGCTCCAGGGGATCACGGACCGGGCCGGAAAGAGCGTGACGATCAACCACCCGGCCGGCCAGCCGAACGGCGATGGTGCGTTGCCGCCTGTCTCGTCGGAGTACCTGACGCCACCCTCTGGCGAGGGGCACGGTCTCCAGGCCAGCTACTACAACAACAAAAACCTCACCGGAAACCCGGTGCTCACCCGCGTCGACCCCAACATCGACGTCAACTGGACGGGCTCGCCCGGCACAGGTGTCCCGGCCAACAACTTCTCCGTGCGGTGGACCGGTACGCTCACCCCGCCGAAGACCGGCACGTACACGTTCTCGTTGCTCAGCGAGGACGGCTCGCGGCTCTACATCGACGGCAAGCTCGTCATCGACAACTGGGGCGCGCGCAACCATCCTGACGCCAAATGGGGAACGGTCGACCTCGAGGCCGGCCGGAATTATGCGATCAAGGTTGAACACTTCAAAGGCACCGACGAGGGCAAGGCGCACCTCGGCTGGGCCGATGTGGCCCAGATGCGGCTGGACGCCGCTGCGGCGGCGAAGGAGTCCGATGTCGCGGTCGTGGTCGCCAACGACCGGCGCACCGAGGGCAGGGATCGGCCGAACCTGCAGCTTCCGTTCGAGCAGGACAAGCTGATCGAGGCGGTGGCTGCGGCGAATCCGAACACGATCGTGGTGCTCAACACCGGTGGCCCGATGCTGATGCCGTGGGCGGACAAGGTCGCCGGCATCATGGAGGCGTGGTACCCGGGCCAGGAGGACGGCAACGCCCTCGCCCAGGTGCTGTTCGGGGATGTGAACCCGTCGGGCAAGTTGCCGATGACGTTCCCGCGTGACGAGTCGCAGACGCCGGTGAGCAGCCCGGAGCGCTGGCCCGGTGTGAATGGTCAGGCGTATTACTCGGAGGGGCTGCAGGTCGGCTACCGCTGGTATGACGCCCAGGGCGTGGAGCCGCTGTTTCCGTTCGGGCACGGGCTGTCCTACACCTCGTTCCGGGTGGATCAGCTGGTGGCGGCCCCCAAGCAGTTGAGTTCTGACGGACGCCTGACGGTGCAGGCGAACGTGACGAACACCGGTCCCCGCGCCGGTGCGGAGGTGGTGCAGCTTTACGTCGGGATGCCGGCCGGCGTGGGTGAGCCGCCCAAGCAGCTCAAGGGTTTCCAGAAGGTGTCGCTGAAGCCGGGGGAGAGCAGGCAGGTCACCTTCGAGCTCACTCCGCGTGACCTCTCTTACTGGGACACCAGGGAGCGCGGCTGGGTTCTGGCGGCTGGTGATTACACGATCATGGTGGGTACGTCGTCGCGGGACATCGCGGTCAGTGACACGATCCGGGTGAAGAAGGCGATCGGGCCGCGGTACCTGACGGCGACGGGGCCGGCGATCATCGACCCCGGTGCCACGGCGACGGTGACCACCTCGTTCACCAACGACAGCGCGTACGCGGTGCATGATGCCGGGCTCGCGTTGTCTCATCACGATGGCTTGGTGGTGAAGGCGAGCTCGCCGGCATCGTTCCAGCAGGTGGTGCCGGGTCAGACGGTGACCACGACTTGGCAGGTCACGGCGCCGGAAGGCGCGACACCGAACGAGTACCAACTCATTGGGACCGCGACCTACCAGGCGTCCCAGGGTGCGACGCAAAGCTCTGACTCGGTTACGGTGACGGTGCCGTACACGTCGCTTGCGGCGGCGTTCAACAACGCCGGGGTCAGCGACGACAGCGACGTCGACGGGGCGAGCTTCGACAGCGTCGGCGACAGCTACTCGGCGCAGATGCTCGCTGCGGCGGGCATCTCGCCAGGAGCCGCCGTCGAGCACAAGGGGCTGACCTTCACCTGGCCCGACGTTGATGTCGGGGAGCCGAACAACGTTGTCGCACAGGGGCAGACGGTGGCCCTTTCCGGGTCGGGCGCCCGCTTGGGGATTCTGGGCGCCGCCAGCGGTGGCAAGGCCTCCGGTATCGGCACCGTGCACTACAGCGACGGGACGACGAGCAGCTTCACCCTCACGCTCGGTGACTGGTGGAGCGGCCCGATCGCAGGAAACGACGCCGTCGCGTCCACGCCGTATGTGAATTCGCAGGGGATCGGCGGTCGTGAGCGGGGGCAGCGCCAGCATGCGGTGTATGTGTTCTACGCCGAGGCGCCGGTCACGGCCGGCAAGCAGGTGGTGGCGGTGACCTTGCCCACCGGCGGCTCAAGCAGCTCGGGCCAGATCAGCGGCCTGCACCTGTTCGCCCTCGCGGTCGGGTAGCACACTTGGCCACGGCCACCCGACCCAGCATCGCAAGGTGAACGTATATTACGGGCTCGGTTCCGCTCGATCCGGAAGAGACGGTGGTCGCAGTGACGCTGCCGAACGTGAGCTCCGTAGCGGCGAATGGCGTCACCTCGCTGAATGTCTTCGCGATGTTGATCGGCTCCTGAACGCGTAGTTCCGGACCGGCCGGTCGAGCAAGGGCGCCGTGGTAACACGGCGCCCTTGCCTTCGGCGCCACTGGCACCCACGGGCCAGTCTGCGACGACGGCAGATAGCCCAGGTCACGCCACGCCTTCAGCATCACCGCAAGCCGCCGGTCCAGACCGAGCGTGAGCCAGCGGTCGTACGCGGCCGTCGGCATCACGCGTTCGTCGAGTTCGGCCAGCCCGGCCTTCTCGGCGACCGCCAGCAGCAGCCGTACGACGGAAACAGGCACGCCAAGCGTCCTGGCCGTCCGAGTCAACTCGCGCACGCCCACACCGCCGGCCTTGACCGTGGCCAGCGGATCACGCCCAGCCCCGTCCAGCAGCGCCGACAGCAGCCCGACCACGGCGATGCCCTGCGCCTGGGCGTCGCGGCGCACGATCGCGAGATCCGGCGTGTGCCAGGCAGCCGGCGGTTCCTGCGGCTGGAACGCAGCCCGGTAGTCCGCTCCTCACAAGGCGAGCGCGACCTGACCCGCAGGCTGATAGTCCTCCCAGGTAACGCAGTAGACCAGCCCGTACTCCTCGGCCCAGTCCAGCGGATGCACCTGCCAATAGCGGTTCGAATAGCGGCTACGGTGTTCGATGCCGCTGCCGCCGTAGCGACGGATCCGTCCACCGTCCCGGTCAGCATCTCCAACACTGCTCGCGTCGCTTTGGGCATCCGCTTGACGAGACCGTGCACGTTGTCCGTATCGACAAAGAACTCCGCCACCGCCTCCAGCAGGTCCGCCTCGCGGCCCTTCGGAGGCAGCCCCAGGTTGCCCGCAACCACCTTCAGATCATCGACGTTCAAGAGCGCGCCATCGGCGTCGAGTCCCGCTCCGCCGGTTTCGGGGTCACCCGAAGATGTCGCCCAGCGTGGCGTTCACCGTGCCGGCCGGCCCTCCGCCCGAAAGTGCCGGCGGAACTCGCGCGGGCTCATCCCCGTCTGCGCCCGGAACCGGCGGTTGAAGTGGGACAGGTTCTGATAGCCGCAGGCGAGCGCGATCTCGCTGATCGGCGAGTCGGTCTCGACGGCCCGCCGACACGCATCAGCCAGCCGCACGTCGTTGACGTAGTCAGTGAAGGTGCGCCCCGTGTGGCGCCGGAAGAATCGGCTGAACGCGTCGGGCGTCATGGCCACCAGCGCGGCCGCCCGCGCCACCGTGACCTCCTCGGCGTAGTCGCGACGGACCAGCCCGATCACCAGGTCGATCCGGCGCCGGGCGGAGGCGTCGACGTCGGCCACCAGGGAGCGCGTGGCGAGCGTCTCGCCGGGAAGCTCGGCGAGCGACACCAGGATGTCGAGCAGCCGGAGCGACCGCCGGGCCGGGTCGAGGCCGCCGATCCCGACCATCTCGGCCGCCGCGGCCTCGGCGCCCGCGCCGGTGAAGCGCAGCCCGTGAGCGGCGCGTGCGAGCAGCCGTTCGACGCCCTGGAACTCGGGGCGGCCGAAGAACCCGGCGCCGAACGCGTCGTGCTGGAACTGCAAGGTGACGGCCTCGTGCCATCCGGCCGGGCCCGACTCCCAGGTATGCGGCGTCAGCGCGCCCACCAGCACGAGGTCGCCGGGCCCGTAGTCGTCGACCCGGTCACCGACGTAACGCCGACCCGAGCCGGCGACGATGAGTGTCAGCTCGTATTCGGGGTGGTAGTGCCAGTCGAACCCGAACCGCGGCTCGGCGCGCACCCCGTGGTGCCACGAGAGGTAGGGCGAGGACGGCACGCGCTCCAACGACGGACGCATGCCCGAACGGTACCCTGCCGGCCGCATATGCACGGTGCCCGCGATGATCGGCCGGCAGAGTATCGGTTCCGGCCGCCCACGGCGTGGTGACCCGGCCCCGGCTCCGCACACACTCAGGTGGCGACCCAAGGGAGGCCTCGATGACCACCACAGTCACCGAACTCGACCAGCACTACACCGTCAGCCCCGAGGACATCGCGCACTACGCCAAAGACGGCTACGTGAAGCTGCGCGGCGTGCTCAGCCCCGATGTCGTCACGCGCTACGAACCGGAGATCACCGCGCAGGTCATCCGGCTCAACACGCAACACCTGCCGCTGTCCGAACGCGACACCTATAGCCGCGCGTTCCTCCAGGTCATAAACCTATGGCAGCACAGCGACACCGTCCGCGAGTTCACCTTCTCCCGCCGGCTGGCCGGGATCGCCGCCCACCTGCTCGGGGTACCGGCCGTCCGGCTGTATCACGACCAGGCCCTCTACAAGGAGGCCGGCGGCGGCATCACCCCATGGCACGTCGACCAGCACTACTGGCCGCTGTCGACCGACCGCACTGTCACCGCCTGGGTGCCGCTGCAGGACACCCCGGCAGAGCTCGGCCCGCTAACCTTCGCGGCCGGCAGTCACCGCTCGCAGTACGGTCGTGAACTCGCGATCGGCGACGAGTCGGAGGCCCACCTCGAGGCGTTCGTGACCGAGTCCGGCTGCCGCGTCGACGACTCGCCGTACGCGATCGGCGACGTCAGCTTCCACACCGGCTGGACCATCCACCGGGCGCCTGGGAACACGAGCGCCACGCCCCGGCGGGTGATGACCGTCATCTACATGGACGCCGCGATCGAAGTGGCGCAGCCGACCAACCGCTACCAGGAGGCGGACCTCGCCGCTTTTCTCGGTGGCCGGACGATCGGCAGCGTCACCGACGGACCCCTCAACCCGGTGCTCTGGTCGGCCTGACCGGCGGAGGCACCCACCGATCCCAACCATGGCAACGCGGGACAAGCCCGTTACCGGCGGTTCCGGTAACGGGCTATTCAACCGCTCAGATGTGGGCTGGGCGCCCCCCC
>NZ_JAPDPH010000288.1 GCF_026013475.1 Micromonospora yasonensis
CCACGACCGCCACCGGGGCCGCCGGGGCGACCCGTGGCGGGGCGCTGGCTCGGCATGGAGGCCGGGCTGGGCCGCGGGGGCATGGAGGCCGGGCTGGGCCGCGGCGGCATGCCGGCCGGGCTCGGACGGGGACCGCCGGCACCGGCAGCCGGCGGCCGCTGCTGACCGCCCTGAATGCCGAACGGGTTGTTGCCGGCGCCACGCGCCGGCGGACGGCCGGGACGCGCGCCCGGGCCCGGGGTCGGCCCGCCGGGACGACCGGCGGCCGGGGTACCCGGACGCGGCGGCACCGCGTTCGGACCCGGACGCGGACCCGGACGGGGACCACCCTCGGTCGGGGGCTCCCGACGGACGTTCTCGCGCTGCTGCTGGCGGGCGGCCTGCGCGGCCTTGACCGCGGCCTCCTGCTCAGCCTTCAGCGCGGCGGCGCGCGCCTCGGCGGCCGCCACCTCGATGTCGTGCGCGCTCGCCGGCTTGGCGACCGGAGTCGCCGGCTGCGGCGGGCCGGGGACCGGGCCCTTGGGCTTCGGTCCAGGGGTCGGCGCGGCCGGCCGCCGTGGCGGCATCGGCTTGGCCGAGACCCGGGGGGCACCCGGGGTCGGGGTCGGGGTCGGCGTCGGGGCCGGGGACGGCGCGGCCGCCGGAGGGGCGGCCGGTGCCGCGGAGCTACCGGCGGACGCGACGAATGCGCCACGCAGCCGTCGGGCGACGGGCGCCTCGACGGTGCTGGACGCGGACTTCACGAACTCGCCCATCTCCTTGAGCTTGGCGAGAACGGTCTTGCTTTCGACCCCGAGCTCCTTGGCGAGCTCGTGTACGCGGGCCTTTCCTGCCACTGCACTCCTCACTCCGAGGTCGTGCGGGCAGCACCCGCAGCGACCTCACTCGTGCACTTGAAGCCTGGTCATTTCAGGGACTTCATCGTGTGCTCATGTCGGTCGTCCTACCTTGCTAGCGACCCTCGACCGGTCGGGTTGACCGGTCGTCGGGGGTTGCGCGTCAACGTGCTGCGCCAGCGCACCGTGGTCGATGACCCCGGTGACACGCAGCGCCCGCCCGAAGGCACGGCGCCGCACCGCTTGCGCGAAGCAGGCCGGATCCGGGTGCATGTTTGCTCCCCGACCCGGCAGTCTGCGGGCCGGATCGGGCCGGAGGCTGTAATGACCAGCCTCGTCGCCGACCGCGACGATCCGCAGCAACTCGCTGGCCGGCGCTCGCCTCCGGCAGCCCACACAGGTGCGCTCCGGTAGCGCGCGTCGTACCACTGGAGGAAGTCTACCCCTAGCTGTTCGAGATCGCGCCGCCCGGCTCCGGTACGTGATCAGCTCCGCTCCGACCGGCCCCGCCCGACTGCTCGGCGTCGGACCGGATGTCGATCCGCCAACCGGTCAATCGGGCAGCAAGTCGGGCATTCTGCCCCTCCCGCCCGATCGCGAGCGAGAGTTGGAAGTCCGGAACGGTCACCCGGGCGGTCCGGCTGGCCAGGTCGACCACCTCGACCCGGAGCGCCTTGGCCGGCGAGAGCGCGTTGCCGACGAAGGTGGCCGGGTCGTCCGACCAGTCGATGATGTCGATCTTCTCGCCGTGCAGCTCGCTCATCACCGCGCGGACCCGCTGGCCCATCGGGCCGATGCAGGCGCCCTTGGCGTTCACGCCAGGGGCGGTCGAGCGCACCGCGATCTTCGTACGGTGACCTGCCTCACGCGCGATCGCACCGATCTCCACGGTGCCGTCGGCGATCTCCGGCACCTCGAGGGCGAAGAGCTTCTTCACCAGTGCCGGGTGCGAACGGGACAACGTGATCTGCGGGCCGCGCATTCCCTTGGCCACGTGCACCACGACGCACCGGATCCGCTCGCCGTGCGCGTACCGCTCGCCGGGGACCTGCTCGGACTGGGGCAGGACGCCCTCCAGCTTGCCCAGGTCGACGCTGACAATGCCCTTCTCGGCGCGCGCCTCGTGCGCCTGCACCACGCCGGTGACCAGGTCGCCGTCCCGGCCGACGTACTCGCCGAAGTGCACCTCGTCGGTGGCCTCCCGCAGCCGCTGGAGGATCACCTGCTTCGCCGTCATGGCGGCGATCCGGCCGAAGTCGTGCGGGGTGTCGTCCCACTCCCGCACCACGGCACCCTCGGCGTCCACCTCCTGGGCGTACACCGAGGCGGCCCCGGTCTTGCGGTCGATCTCCACCCGGGCGTGCGGCTCGGCGCCGTCCGTGTGCCGGTAGGCGGTCAGCAGCGCGGTCTCGATCGCCGCGAGGATGGTGTCGAACGGGATCTCCCGCTCGCGCTCCAGTGCGCGCAGCGCCGCGAGGTCGATGTTCACCTCTCCTCGTCCTCCACATCATCGTCGTCGTCGATATCGTCGTCGAACTCGTCGTCCGGCACCTCGTCGAGGCGGCTGAACTCCACCTGGACCCGGCCCGGCCCGAGCTCGGCGTACGGGTGGGCCACCCGGCCGGCGTCGGTCTCCAGCACCACGTGCTCGTCGTCCGCCTCGACCACCCGGCCGGTGAGCTGCCGGTCCCCGGCGGTGCGCTGCTCCGGCAGCCCCGCCGCGCCGCGCACGGTCACCTTGACCAGCCGGCCGACGTTGCGCCGCCAGTGCCGCGGCAGGGTGAGCGGGCGGTCCACGCCGGGGGAGCTGACCTCCAGCTGGTACTCGCCGGCCACGATGTCGCCGCCGGCCTCCTCGGCCGCGTCCAGCGCGGCGGAGACCGCCCGGGAGACGTCCGCGACCCCGTCCAGGTTGATCCCGCCGTCGGCGTCCACGATCACCCGGACCACGTGCCGGCGGCCGGCGCGGGAGACGGAGAGGTCCTCGAGGTCGTACCCGGCGGCGGTGACCACGGGCTCGATCACCTCGCGCAGCCGGGCCCGGCGGGCGGCGAGATCGCCGCGGGGCGCGCCGGCCTGGTCCCCGGTACGGGGCCCGGCGGACCGGCGGGGTCGCCCGGAGGGCCCCGTCGGCCTGGTGGCACGGCCACGCTGCGTCATCTGCGCACCCTTCTGGTGTTCGGACGGGCCGGTCGGCCCGCCATGCCGGCACGCCACCGGGGCGGACGCGCCCGGTGGCTGCGCAGAGCGTAACGCGCGGGCCGGCCGGCGGCCCGGGCGGCGCACCGACGCCGATAGGCCCATGAGCCCGGCACCGATGGTGTTGACTTGTCCGGTGGCGACGGGCAGAACGACACAACATCAGGAAGCAGCGGGACATTCCCGGCGGAATCTGCTGCGCACCGGGGCGCTGGTCGCGCTCGGCGGCGCCGCCGTACCGCTGGCCGGCTGTGATCTTTTCGATCGTGGTGACGACCGGTCACGGGGGCCGGATCCCCTGGAACCGCTCGCGGCGGAGTCGGTCGCGCTGGAGGCCCGGTACCGGGCCGCCGTCGCCGCCGCCCCGGACCTGACCGACCGGCTCACTGCGATCGCCGACGCCCACCGCGCGCACGCCGAGGAGCTGCGCAAGGTGATCGGCCGACCGGCGCCCAGCGGCTCCCCCGCCGCCGCCCCGACGCTGGCCGCGACCGACCCGGACGGCCTGGTGGCCGAGTTGCGCCAGGCGGAGAAGCAGGGCCGGGAGAACGCGGCGCGGGCGTGCGCCGCCGCGCCGGGCGAGCGGGCCGCGCTGCTCGGCTCGATCGCCGCCGCCCGGGCGACCCACGTGGAGGCGCTGGCGTGATCCCACGTACCGCACCGACCAGCATCGGGCCGGCCCAGGCCCTCGCCGAGGCGCTCACCGCCGAATACGCGGCGATCTGGGCGTACGGGGTGATCGGGGTGCACCTCGCCGAGGGCGCGCGGCAGGCCGCCCGGAGCGCGGAGGCGGCGCACCGGACCCGCCGGGACGCCCTCATCCTCCAACTCAGCGGCGGCGGCGGTCAGGTCCCCGCCGACCGGGCCGGATACGCCCTGCCGTACCCGGTGACCGATCGGACGAGCGCGCTGAAGCTGGCGGTCGAGATCGAGGAGCGGACCGCCGGCCACTGGCGGGCGGCATTGCCGCACACCACCGGCGCCGACCGGAACCGGGCCCTCGCGGCGCTGACCGACTGCGCGCTGCGGGCCACCCGGTGGCGGCGCACCGCCGGAGTGACGCCGATCACCGTCCCGTTCCCCGGCCGGCCGGTCTGAGCGCCGAGCCGGTCACGGGGCGGATCGCCCCGGTTGCGGCCCGCATACCAGGTATGCATACTCCACGCCATGTCCATCCGCCACGGCCTGCTCGCCCTGCTCGAACGCGGCCAGATGTACGGCTACCAGCTGCGCGCGGCGTTCGAGGAGTCGACCGGCTCCACCTGGCCGCTGAACATCGGGCAGGTCTACACCACGCTCGCCCGCCTGGAACGCGACGGCCTGGTCCGCTCGCTGCCGGAGAGCGAGGCCGGGCAGCGGCCGTACGAGATCACCGACGCCGGACGGGCGGACCTGACACTGTGGTTCGCTACCCCGATCAGCCGGGCCGACCGGCCCCGGGACGAACTGTCGATCAAGCTGGCGCTGGCGCTCACCACCCCGGGGGTGGACGTGCGCGCGGTGGTGCAGACCCAGCGCAGCGCCACCATGCGCGCGTTGCAGGAGTTGACGCGGTTGAAGTACGCCAGCGACAAGCCGGAGGACCTGCCCTGGCGGCTGGTGCTGGACGCGATGCTCTTTCAGGCCGAGGCGGAGGTCCGCTGGCTCGACCACTGCGAGACCAGCCTGGTCCGCTACCGTCCCGCGCCGGGCCGGCCGACCGGGCACCCGGAGGCGGTGGACCGGACCGACGAGGCGGCCCGCCGGTGAGCCGCGGGCCGACCCGGCGGGAGACGAAGGAGCCACGGTGAGCGTGGTGCTGGAACTGCGGAACGTGCACCGGACGCACGGCGTCGGAGCGGCGGCCGTGCACGCCCTGCGCGGGGTCAGCCTGGCCGTCCGGGCCGGCGAGCTGGTCGCCGTGATGGGCCCGTCCGGCTCGGGCAAGTCGACCCTGCTGGCGCTCGCCGGCGGGCTGGACCGGCCGACCGGCGGGGACGTGCTGGTCGAAGGGGAACCGCTCGGCGTCCTGGGCGCGCGCGAGCTGGCCCGGCTCCGGCGCCGCCGGATCGGGTACGTCTTCCAGGACCTGAACCTGCTCGGCAGCCTCACCGCGGTGGAGAACGTCGCGCTGCCGCTGGAACTCGACGGCGTCGGCCTCCGGGCCGCCCGCCGGGCGGCGCTGGCGGCGCTCGACGAGGTGGGCGTGGCGGGGCTGGGCGACCGGTTCCCCGACCAGATGTCCGGCGGCCAGCAGCAGCGGGTGGCGATCGCCCGGGCGCTGGTCGGCGAGCGTCGCCTGGTGCTCGCCGACGAGCCCACCGGCGCGCTCGACTCGCAGACCGGGGAGGCGGTGCTGCAACTGCTGCGCCGCCGGGTGGACGCCGGAGCGGCCGGGGTGCTGGTCACCCACGAGGCGCGGCACGCCGGCTGGGCCGACCGGGTGGTCTTCCTCCGGGACGGGGACCTGGTCGACTCGACCGCCCCGCTGATCGGCGTCGAGCAACTGCTCAGCGGCAGCGGGCGGTGAGCCGGCGTCGGATCGCCGGCGCCCTCCGCTCGTGGCGGGCCGCGCTGCGGATCGCCCGGCGCGAGGCCCGCCGGGCCCGGGGGCGTACGGCGCTGGTGTTGGCGATGATCGCGCTGCCCGTGCTGGGACTGGCCTTCGCCGCCGTGAGCTACGACATGGCCGAGCTGACCCGGGCCGAACGGCAGGACCGCCGGCTCGGCGCGGCCGACGTGGAGCTGCGCTGGGTGGCGGAGAACGCGCAGGTCCAGGACGTCTGGGGCACCAGCTACTGGCCGGCCGGGGCGCAGACCGTACAGACCGTGCCCCGTACCCGGCCGGTGACGGCGGACCAGCTCACCGATCTGCTGCCCGCCGGCAGCCGGGTCACCCCGGTCCGCTGGTGGGTGCCGTTCGAGCTCCGGTTCGGCAACCGGATCGGCTCGATCGACGCGCGGGCCCTCGACCTCACCGACCCGCTCGCCCGGCCCCTCGCCAGGCTGCGCGCCGGCCGGCCCCCGAGCGCCCCCGACGAGATCGCGGTCAGCCCCCAGGCCCAGCGCCGGCTGGGCGTACGCCTCAATGAGCCGGTGCGCGCCGCCGACGGCACGGCGTACCGGGTGGTCGGAGTGGTGGAGTTCCCGGACGACCTGCGGGAGATCGTGGCGCTGGGCCCCCCGCAGCCCGGTCGAACCGTCGGACGACAGCTGGCTGGTGGACCTGCCCGGGCCGGTGGACGCTGCCCTGGTGGACCGGCTCAACGCACGCGGGATCGTGGTCGCCGGCCGGGTCCCGCTGCCCGGCCGGGACGAGGTGACCACCGCACCGAACCTGCCCGACCCGGAGCAGACGGGCAACGTGGTCCTCGTCGGCGGGTTGGGCCTGCTGGAGGTGGTGCTGCTGGTCGGCCCCGCCTTCGCGGTCGGCGTCCGCCGCCGGCGGCGGGACCTCGCCCTGGTCGCGGTGGCCGGCGGGGACGGCGCGCACCTGCGCCGGATCGTGCTCGCCGACGGGGTGGTGCTCGGTGCCGGCGGCGCGGCGCTCGGGCTGCTGCTCGGCGTCGGCGCCGCGTTCGCCGGCCGGCCGCTGGTGGAGCAGTACGTCATGTCCGCCCGGTTCGGCGGGTACCGGGTCTTCCCGGCGGCGCTGGCCGCGATCGCCGTGGTGGCGGTGCTGGCCGGGGTGCTGGCCGCGCTGGCCCCGGCCTGGACCGCGGCCCGGCAGGACGTGGTGGCCGGGCTGGCCGGCCGGCGCCAGCCGCCCCGGCACCGCCGGCGCTGGTTGGTGCTCGGGGTGCTGCTCACCGCCGTCGGGGCCGCCGTCGCCGCGCTCGGTGCCACCCGGTCCTCCCCCACCGTGGTGCTGGCCGGGCTGATCCTCGGCGAGCTGGGCCTGGTCTTCGCCACCCCGACGCTGATCGGGCTGCTCGCCCGGGCGGGGCGACTGCTGCCGCTGACTCCCCGTCTCGCGCTGCGTGAGGCCAGCCGCAACCGTTCCTCGGCGGCGCCGGCCATCTCCGCCGTGATGGCGGCGGTCGCCGGCAGCGTGGCCCTCGGCGTCTACCTGGCCGGCGACGAGGCCCGCCAGCGGGCGCAGTGGCAGCCGGGCATTCCGCCGGGCAACGTGCTGCTGCTGCGCCGCGACGGCCTGGTCGGCGGTCCGCTGCCACCGGCCCCCGAGGTCGCGGACCGGGTGCGGGCGGTGCTGCCGGCCGCGACGGTCGCCCCGCTCGCCGTCCCGGACTGCGCGAAGCGGGTGTCCGAGGAGGACTTCTGCATGGTGTCGGCGGTGCTGCCGGCCGAGCGGCGCTGCCCGTACGGGCCCGGGGACGTGGTCGCCGGCGCCGACCGGGCCCGCGCCCTGGCCGACCCGCGCTGCGTCCGGCCGTTCCGCGAACCGGGTGGCCTCTACCAGCCCGCGTACGTGGACGACGGCGCCGCGCTGGCCGCGCTCACCGGCGCCCCGTCGGCGGAGATCGCCGCCGCGGCCCGGGTGCTCCGGGCGGGTGGGGTGGTGGTCACCGACGCCCGGCTGCTGGTGGACGGCCGGGTCACGGTCACCGTCAACCACGGTGCCGCCGAGGCCGTGCCCGCGGCCAACGCCACCCTGCCCGG
>NZ_JAPDPH010000289.1 GCF_026013475.1 Micromonospora yasonensis
TCGCCGTGGTCGGCCTCGGCCTGGTCCTCCCCGGCGCGAACAACACGGCGGAGTTCTGGGACCGGTTGCGCGAGGGCGCCCTGATCGCCAGCGACCCAGCCGGCGAGCAGCAGCAGCCCCACCACTGCCGGGTACGGGTCGGTGTCGCCGGCCAGGAAGTGGCCGCCGGCCACGCCGGGGAACCCGTCGGCGATCCGGGTGAGCACCGTGATCCCCGGCTCCTGCAGCGACAACGGCACGATCATCAGCAGCGCGAAGAGCACGGTCAGCGTGAGCACCGCGCCGCGCAGCGCCGCCGCCAGGCCCAGCGCCAGCACCCCGACCAGGGCCAGGTACGTGGCCGAGGCGAGCACGTCGGCCATCGTCCCGCCCAGCGGGGCGCGTCCCCATTCGCCGAGCACCGGCCGGGCGACCGCCGCGCCGACGCCGCCGAGCAGCAGCCCGACCAGGAACGTCACCGCGCCGACCACGACCGCCTTGGCCAGCAGCAGCCGGCTCCGCGACGGGGTGCAGCGCAGCGTGGTGCGGATGGTGCCGCTGGTGTACTCGCTGGTGATGGCGAACAGGCCGAGGGCGAGGACGACGTACTGGGTGAGTTCCAGCGAGCCGGCGACGATCTCACCCACCCCGACGATCCCCGGGTTCACCGTGGAGTCGTCGTCGGTGTTCGCGTTGACCGCGTAGATGGCGAGCTGGGCGGTGGTGGCGGCCATGGTGAGCACCGCTGCCAGCACGGTCCACCAGGTGGACCGGACCGACCGGAGCTTGATCCATTCAGCGGGGATGGCGGCGGTCATCGGTTCCTACTTCCGGTCGGGCCGGCGGCGTACTCGACGCTGTCGGCGGTGAGTTCCAGGAACGCTTCCTCCAGCGAGGCGGCCACCGGGGTCAGCTCGTGCACCCGCACTCCCAGCTCGTACGCGAGGTCGCCGACCCGGGCGGCGGAGGCGCCGGTGACGGTCAGGGCATCGCCGTCCCGGCTGACGGCCGCTCCCTCGGCGGCCAGGCGCGCGGCCAGCGCCGACAGGCCGGCCGGTTCGGGGCCGCGGACCCGGACCGCGGCGGCCGGGCGGGCGGCGATCAGCTCGTCCAGCGGTGCGTCGGCGATAAGCCGGCCCTTGCCGAGCACCACCACCCGGTCGGCGGTCTGCTGCATCTCGCTCATCAGGTGGCTGGAGATCAGCACGGTGCGTCCCTCGTCGGCGAGGGTCCGGGTGAGCCGGCGGAGCCAGCGCACCCCGTCCGGGTCGAGGCCGTTGACCGGCTCGTCGAGGAGCAGCACCGGCGGGTCGCCGAGCAGTGCCCCGGCGATGCCGAGTCGCTGGCCCATGCCCAGCGACAGGGCCCGGCCCGGTTTGGCGGCGGCGCGGTCGTCCAGGCCGACCAGGTCGAGCACCTCGTCCACCCGGCGGCCCGGGATCCCGTTGCTGCGGGCCATCGCCCGCAGGTGCGCCCGCCCGGCCCGGGTCGGGTGGATCCCGGTGGCGTCGAGCAGCGCCCCCACCTCGTGGAGCGGGTGCCGCAGCTCCCGATACGCCCGGCCGTTGACCAGGGCCTGCCCGGCGGTCGGCCGGTCCAGCCCGAGCAGCATCCGCATGGTGGTGGACTTGCCCGCGCCGTTGGGGCCGAGGAAGCCGGTGACCTGTCCCGGTCCGATGTCGACGGTCAGGTCGTCGACCGCGGTCGCCGTCCCGAACCGTTTCGTCAAGCCACGAAGTGTGATCATGCGCCGACGGTAGGGAGCAGGGGGACCTCCGCGCCGCCGTCGATCGGCGGCGGTCCGCCCTGACTTTCGTCAGGGTGAAAGGAGGGGCCCCTTGTTAACAGACGTCTGTTAACAAGGGGCCCCTCCTTTCACCCCCGGCGGACCACGAACGCGTCCGGCATCCGGAAGGTGAGGTTGTCCGGGCACCACGGCGGGCGGATCACCGTCACCCCGTCGAGCAGCGCGCTCGCCTCGGCGACCACCACCGCTGCCTCCATCCGGGCCAGCTGCGCACCCACGCACCGGTGCGCCCCAGCCCCGAAGGCCAGGTGCCGGCGGGAGCCGCGTTGCCCGGGGCGGAACTCGTCCGGCGCGGCGACCACGGCCGCGTCCCGGCCCGCCCGGGCCAGCCACGCCACGATGCTGGTGCCGGCCGGCACGGCGGCCCCGCCCAGGGTGGTGTCGACCGCGGCGACCCGGCGCCAGGTGACGATCGGCGGCTCCAGGCGTAGCCCCTCCTCGACGACGTCGGCGACCGCGACCTCGCCCCGGCGCAGCCCGGCCCGGACCTCCGGTTCGCCGACCAGCCGGTGCAGCAGCAGGGTGAGGAACTGCGAGGTGGTCTCCTGGCCGGCGACCAGGAGGAAGAACAGCGCGCCGACCACCACGTCGGGGGAGTGCCCGGCGGCGCGTAGCCGGGCCGCCAGCCCACCGCCGGTGGCGGCGAACGCGCGCAGCACGGTGTGGAACCGCCCCACCTCGGCGGCGAGGGCGAGCTGCCGTGCCTCGTCGAGTGGGGCCCAGAACAGCTCCAGCGCGGCCCGGGCGAAGTCCTTGACCGCGCCGACCGGGGCGTCCGGCAGCTCGACCAGCCGGGCCAGCACCAGCAACGGCAGGTCGGCGGCGAGTTCGGCGTACAGGTCGACCGGCCGGCCCGCGTCGAGGGCGGCGGCGAGCCGGACCACCCGCTGCCGGACCAGGTCGGCCAGCCAGGGCTGCTGCGCGGCGACCCGCTCGGGGTGCAGGGCGTCGGCGACGATGCCCCGGATCTCCGGATGGCTGGCCGACGAGTTGTTGGCCAGGGTCGGCGGCAGCCGGAACCGGTGCCCGGCCAGGACCCGCAGCGCGGCCACCGGGATCGGGGTCACCGCGTCGAGGGCGTTGTCCGGCCGGAACGTCTCCGGGTCGGTGAGCAGCCGCCGGACCAGGGCGTGCCGGGTCACCACCAGGTGCGGTACGCCCACGTGGTCGACCACGGTGGCCACGTCCGGCCACGACCCGTCGACCGACTCCCCCCAGCCCCGGAACAGCACGGCGAAACGCTAGCGGGCGGCTCCCGGCGGAGCCGGGTCCAGCTCCCACACGGTGGTGTGCTTCACCCGGACGCTCTCCAGCGCCTCGGCCACCGGCACGTCGTAGGCGGCCAGCTGGTGGAAGCGTTCGCGGGGCAGGAATGCGCGGCCGGGGTCGCCGACCAGCACCCGCGCCCCGGACCGGGCGGCCCGGAGCAGGAAGCGCAGCATCCGCCGGGCCATCGCCTCGCTGTAGAAGACGTCCCCGGCGAGCACCACCTCGGCGTCCCCGGCGGCGCCGTCGAGGATGTCGCCGAGTTCGGCGTCGACGCGTACCCCGTTGGCCTCGGCGTTGAGCGCGACGGCCGCGACCGCCCGCTCGTCCACCTCGACCGCCCGGACGGCGGCCGCGCCGGCGCGGGCGGCGGCGATGGCGACCAGGCCGGAGCCGGAGGCGAGGTCGAGCACCCGGCGGCCGGCGACCAGTTCGGGGTGGTCGGTGACGTAGCGGGCGAGCGCCTGCCCGCCGGCCCAGGCGAAGGCCCAGAACGGCGGGGGCTGGGCGCTGTGGAACTCGCCCTCGGTCAGCTCCCACAGGCCGATCGGCTCGTCGGCCTGGTGCAGCCGCACCTCGGGTACGAAGGCGACCGGGGCGAGCCGGGCGTGCAGCCGGACGAAGGCCGCGGACAGGTCGGACACCGGGTGATTCTGTCGTACGCTCCGGCGCCGCTCGCGGCCGATCCCGGTCCGCGTCAGTCCAGCGCGGCCGGCTCCAGGCCCAGCTCGCGGGCCGCCACCAGGCGGATCCACTCGGCGATCTGCCGGCGGGTGATCACCCGCTCGTGCACCGACAGTTGCACCGCGAGGCCGTCCATCACTGCGCTGATCCGCCAGGCCGCGCCGGCCGGGTCGGGGCACTCGAAGGTCCCGTCGGCCACCCCGTCGCTGATCACCGCGGCGAGGTCCTGCCGCCAGCGCAGGTCGAGCCGGCGGGAGACCTTCTCCAGCTCCGGAGTCCGCAGCGACTCGGCCCAGCCGTCGATCCAGATGGACCAGGAGGTGGAGCGGCCGGTGGGGGCGTACAGCCGGAGCATCCGGCGCAGCTTGGCCAGCGGCGGCGCGGAGGAGCGCACCACCGCGTCGAGCCGGGCCAGGTCCTGCTCGACGGCGTACGCGAAGGCCTGCGCGAGCATCCGGTCCTTGGTGGCGAAGTGGTAGAAGACCAGGGCCTGGCTGACCCCGGCAGCCTCGGCCACGTCGGCCGTCCTGGTGTTGGCGAGCCCTCGCTCCGCGATCACGTCACAAGCCGTGCGAAGCAGGGCATCCAGGCGGATTTCGGCGGCGCGTCTCGTCACGCCCGTTACCGTAGCCCATCCCATTGACCACGAGGAGTCACCGGCGCGGCTGGTTGGGCGGGCGGTAGTCGGATCCCGGACAGTTGCCTGGCCGGCGAGTCGCTGGCGGATTCCGGGCGCGGGGCCCTCGGCCCGTCCCAGCCGGCCACCCAGGTTCCTAGGAAGCTCTACGAGTGACGCGCGAGGGTCACCCGGACGCGCCCGGAAGAGACCCCGATTTGGCAACCGTTCCCGGGCTCGGCTAAAGTTCTCATCCGTCACCGGGAAATGCCGGGGGCACGCGGACGTAGCGCAGCTGGTAGCGCATCACCTTGCCAAGGTGAGGGTCGCGGGTTCGAATCCCGTCGTCCGCTCGGAGATGCCGCCACGCATGTTCGGGGGCAACCTCGGTGGAGTGGCCGAGAGGCGAGGCAACGGCCTGCAAAGCCGTGTACACGGGTTCAAATCCCGTCTCCACCTCGGCAGTAGACGAGGGCGATTGGCGCAGTGGGAGCGCGCTTCCTTGACACGGAAGAGGTCACTGGTTCAAACCCAGTATCGCCCACCAGTTGGATGAGCACACGGCTCGTCACCGGTCCGGTGACGAGCCGTTCTGCTGCTCCCGGCCGGTCATGCCGAGGCGCTGAGCAGCGCCTCGGCGACCGCCGTCCGGCTACTCAGCAGCGACCGCCCCTGGCGGTGGGTCACCACCAGGCCGGCCGCGCGCAGCGTGGTGAGGTGCTGCGACACCCCGGCGGGGGACAGGCCGGTCCGCCGGGCCAGCTCGGTGGTCGAGCGGGGCGCGTCCAGCTCGGCGAGCAGCCGCGCCCGGCCCCGGCCCAGCACCGCGCCCAGCGCGTCCGGCGCACTCGTCGGGCACTCCCACAGCGCGCCGACGCCCCGCGCCGGGTACGCCAGCTGCGACACGTCGTCGGCCGTGATGCTGAGCACCGACGGCCAGACGAAGACCGAGGGCACCAGGACCAGCCCGGCGCCGTCCGGCACGTCCGGGGCCGCGCAGTGGCGCTGGTTGATCAGCAGGGCGTCGCCCTCCCACCGGACCCGTTCGTGCAGGTCGTTGAGGAGCCCGGCCGCGCCGCCCTCGGCCAGCCGCCGGGCCCGGTGGAACACCTCCGCGTCGAGCACCGCCCGGACCCTCGGCCAGTCGGCGGCGACGGCCAGCCGCCAGTACGCCCCGATCTCCTCGGCCAGCCGGCGCAGGCCGGCCTCGGGATCGGCGTACAGGGCGGCCGACGCCGGGGGCCGGGGGCCGGGACAGAGGTCCAGGTGCGCGCGGACGGTACCGGACGGGGTGGTGCGCAGGGCGGCCAGTTCCGGTCCGAGGTCGGGGGTGAGGCCGGCGGGCGGCGGGGTGAGGAAGTCGACCACGTACCCGGGTGCGGGCGGCACCAGCTGCCAGAGCAGCCCGTCGAGCAGCCCGGCGGCGGCCAGGCGCGGTCGTACCCGGTTCACCCAGGGCAGGTGGATCGCGTGCTGGCCCGGGTCGCGCAGCACCCGCACGCTCGCGACCACCTCCCAGAGGCAGGAGAGCGCGAAGCGGACCCGCGCCACGGCGCCCGCCGACAGGCCGATCGAGACCACGCCGCCCCCTTCGTTTCAGCTGGGACTGAAACAATACGGCGGCCGGCCGCGCCGACCCAGACTGGCCGGGTGAACGATCACCACACCCGAGCCCTGCACTTCCGTACCCTGCACGTCCCCGGCGAGCCGCTGGTCCTGGTCAACGCCTGGGACGCAGCGAGCGCCCGGATCGTCGCCGCCGCCGGCGCCCGCGCGGTCGCCACCACCAGCGCCGGCGTCGCCTGGAGCCTCGGCGCACCGGACGGCGACGCGCTCGGCCGCGAGGCCGCCGTCGACCTGGTCCGCCGGGTCGCCACCGCGGTGCCGTTGCCGGTCACCGCCGACATCGAGTCCGGGTACGGCGACACCCCCGACGAGGTCGCCGACACGGTCGCCGCGGTGCTCGCGGCGGGTGCCGTCGGGGTGAACGTCGAGGACGCCCGGCACGGCGGGACCACGCCGCTGCGCCCGGTCGACGAGCAGTGCGCCCGGCTGGCCGCCGTCCGGTCCGCCGCGGACCGGGCCGGGATCCCGCTGTACGTCAACGCTCGCGTCGACACGTTCCTGCGGGGCGCGGGCGGGGTCCGGGAGACGGTGGCGCGGGCCGAGGCGTATCTGGCGGCCGGCGCCGACGGGGTGTTCGTGCCGGGGATGGTCGATCCGGAGACGGTGGCCGCCCTGGTGGCGGCGATTCCGGCCCCGCTCAACGTGCTGGCCGGGCCGGGCGCTCCGGCGGTGCCCGAGCTGGCGAAGCTCGGGGTGGCCCGGATCAGCCTCGGCTCCTCGGTCGCCGAGGCCGCGTACGCGGTGGCCCGGCGGGCCGCCGAGGAGGCGTTCGGCGCCGGGACGTACGGCGCGCTGGCCGACGCCATCGACTACGGCACGCTCAACAAGCTGATGCGCCGCTGACCGGTACGTGACCGGGGGTGGCGGCCCCCGGTCACGTACCGGCGGGACCGATCAGCTCCGTCGGCCCCGGGCGCCAGTGCCTCACAGCGGCGGGGTGACGTCCCGGCGCTCCTCGACCCGCCGGTACTCCGCCGGCTCCGAGGTGGTGACCACCTCGCGGCGACGGCCCCAGACCAGCGTGGTCATGATCAGGCCGAGCACGCCGGCCGCCATCAGGATCCAGCCGACGACGTCCAGGCTGACCCCGCCGATGTGGGCGTTCAGCGCGAAGGTGAGGATCGCGCCGACCGCGATCAGGAAGATGCTGGTACCGATTCCCACGACAGCCTCCTTCAGGGGATGGTGGTGTGCTGTCGATGGGAATCAGTACCCAGCCGGTCATCGGCCCAATCGCAGGTGCCGGCCGGGGCGGGCGGTCGGTCGGCGGGTCGGTTCGACCGGCGATCTTGTCATCGGGTACAGTTCTCCCGTCGCCGCCGCAGGACGGCGACAACGCGGACGTAGCGCAGCTGGTAGCGCATCACCTTGCCAAGGTGAGGGTCGCGGGTTCGAATCCCGTCGTCCGCTCGCGATCCGGCAGTCCCCAGGGCGATTGGCGCAGTGGGAGCGCGCTTCCTTGACACGGAAGAGGTCACTGGTTCAAACCCAGTATCGCCCACCAGAAACCTGATCGAATGCGCACTGGCCGGCACCCGTGTTTGGGTGCCGGCCAGCTTTGCGTTATGTGGTTGGTCAGT
>NZ_JAPDPH010000029.1 GCF_026013475.1 Micromonospora yasonensis
CGCCAACGAGCTCGCCCGGCTGGTCGACCGGCTGCTCACCGCCGCCACCGAGCACCGGCCCGGCGGCGAGCCGGCCGCCCCGTTCGACCTCGGCGACGCGCTGCGGGCCGCGGTGATCGATCTGCCGGCGGACGTCCGGCACCGGATCGTCCTCGACCTCCCCGCCGACCTGCCCAAGGCGCTGGGCGACCGGCACAGCCTCGCCACCGTGCTCACCGAGCTGAGCACCAACGCCGGGAAGTACTCCCTGCCGGACACCCCGATCGAGGTCACCGCCGAGGCGAACGAGCGGACCGTCTCCTTCCGGGTCGCCGACCGGGGCATCGGCATCCGTCCCGAGCACGTGGAGCGGGCGTTCGACCGGTTCTGGCAGGGCGAGTCCGGCGACCGCCGGCGCTATCCCGGGGCGGGACTGGGCCTCTATCTCGTCCGCCAGATCGTTGAACAGCAGAATGGATGGGTATCCCTCCGACCGAGAGCCGGTGGGGGTACGGTCGCAGAGGTGCGGCTGCCGCGGGCATGACCTGGGCACTCATGGGGTGGAAGGAACGACGGTGGCAACGGGTTCGGCCGAACGATCGTGGTGTGTGGTGGTGCCCCACCACGCGACCGGCGCGCGCCTCGCCCGGCACCGGCTCGCCGACGAGTTGGCCGACGTCGTACCCCCGGTGCTGCTGGCGGACCTGGTCGCGGTCCTCGCCGAGTTGGTCGGCAACGCCGTACGCCATGCGGACCCGCTGCCCGGCGGCGTGGTCCGGGTGGCCTGGCGGCTACGGTCCGGTGCCGACGGGCAGACCGTCCAGCTCCGGGTGACCGACGGCGGTTCGGCCTCGGGCCCGCTGATGCGGCCGTCGACCCCCGACTCGATCGACGGGCGCGGGCTGCACATCGTGTCCGGCCTGGCCAGCCGCTGGGGGGTCGAGCGGGACGGTCTCGGCCAGAGCGTCTGGGCCGAGTTCGACCCGACCGGTTCGCCCCGGCCCGACCTGTTGGTGGCCGGTTGACGAGCGTCCGGGGGCGGGTACCGCCCACCCGGGTCCGCCCCGGCATCTAGGCTGTGTCGCCATGAGCGAGCGCAGCGAGCGAATCATCAGGCTCTGTGCCGTGGAGCCTCATGCGGCCGCCGAGCGGAGCGAGGCGACCGCATGAGCAAGCGTCGCAAGAGCCAGCGGACCGCCGAAGCCACCCCGAAGCGGGAGAAGGTGCGCGACGTCTTCGTGCCCCGACCATTCGAGGGCCTGGTGGACGAGCCGGAGTGGATCGCCCTGCGCGAGCTGGTCCCGGCCGCCTCCGCGCCGCTGCGGCTGGCCCCCGAGCTGGTCGAGGAGTACGGCGACCGCCCGGTCACCCTGGCCACCGTGCTGCCGATGGCGGCCCCCGCGATGACCAAGCCGGACGGGCGGGTCTTCATCGGCCTCCAGCGCCACCAGCAGTCCGGCGACGTCTCCCGGGACCTGGCCGACGCGCTGCTCTGCGCCCTGCGTACCGAGCCGGGTGGCCAGGTGAGCGTGCCGCCGCTGCCCGGCCCGGGCCCACGCCTCCAGGACGTCCTGGTGGACGGCCCGCTGGAGATCACCATGCACGAAGGTTTCGAGTTCTGGCTGGACCCGGGCGCCGCCGACGACCCGACCGTGCAGGCGTCCCTGGAGCGGGCGAACGCGGCGATCTACCCGACCGTCAAGCTGGCGGCGGCCCGGGCCGCGTACTGGTGCCAGGTGCCGGAGAAGGCGCACGTGCGCTGGGTGCTCCCCGACGACGAGGACGTGGCGCTGGACGCGCTGTCCCGGCTCAGCGCGGCCGGCACGCTGGCGCTCGGCGAGCAGACCCGCTTCGCCGGCATGTTCCGGGCGCACGGCCGCCTGGTGCCGGTCTGGGACCTGCCCGAGGACGTACCGGCCACCGACTGGGAGGAGCCGGTGACCGAGTTCGCCAAGCGGTACGCCGAGGCGCTGGAGGAGAAGGAGCCGCTGGACGCCGCCGGGCGGCGAGCCCGGCAGGGGCTTCTCGGCCGCCAGCTCACGCTGCGCTGAGGTGTAAGGAGGGGCCCCTTTTTAACAGACGTCTGTTAAAAAGGGGCCCCTCCTTACTCAGGGGCGGAGCGGCTCGCGGACCAACGGGCAGGACATGCAGCGCGGGCCGCCCCGGCCCGAGCCCAGCTCCGAGCCGGCGATCGCGATCACCTCGATGCCGGCCCGTTCCAGCTGAGCGTTGGTTTCCACGTTGCGCTCGTAGCCCACGCAGAGCCGGGGCGCCAGGGCGAGGGTGTTGTTGCCGTCGTCCCACTGCTCGCGTTCGGCGGTGACCGGGTCGAGGCCGGTGTCGATCACCCGGAGCTGGTCCAGGTCCATCGCGTCGGCGGCGGCGCGCAGGAACCGCGCCGGCCCGTCCACCCGGGGCTCGTCGCCGTCCACCCCGGCGATGACCGTGTACGCCGACAGCGTGCTGGCGATGTTCGGGTACATCAGCACGGCGTCCACGTCGACCATCGTGCAGACCGTGTCCAGGTGCATGGTGGCCCGCTCCTGCGCGATCGGCACCACCAGGATGGTGTGCGCCAGGCCGGCGGCGAACACCTGTCGGGCGAGCCGTTCCGCGCCGGCCGGGGTGGTCCGCTCGCCCACCCCGACGGCGAGCACGCCCGGCGAGAGCAGCAGCACGTCGCCGCCCTCCAGGTGCTCCAGCTCTGAGTGGTAGACGAACTCGGTGCCGGCGAAGCGCGGATGGTGGCGGTAGATCGTGTCGGTGAGGCTGGTCTCGCGCCGCCGGGCGGTCATGGCCAGGCTGGTCACCCCGACCCGGTCCCCGATCCATACCGACGAGTCCCGGGTGAAGAGCAGGTTCGGCAGCGGGTCGATGACGAAGTCGTGCCGGTCCATGAGCGTCCAGACCAGACCGCCCGGCCGGTCCCGGCCGATCCGCAGCTCCTCGTGGGCCAGCCCGGCGACGAAGACGTCGGCGAGGGCGGCCGGGTCGAGGTACGCGAGGTGGTCGGCGATCCGTCGGCGCAACGTGTCGCCCAGCCGGGGCGAGCGGAGCACCAGCTCGGTCAGCTCGGCCCGGGCGTCCGGCACGGCGAGCGTCTCGGCCAGCAGGGTGGCGAGGTAGAGCACCTCCACCCCCCGGTCGCGCAGCGCGGCGGCAAAGGCGTCATGCTCCTCCTGCGCCCGTCCCACCCATGGGATAGCGTCGAAGAGCAACGAGTCGTTGTTGCGTGGCGTGAGGCGGGCGAGTTCCGGCCCCGGGCGGTGCAGCAGCACGGTGCCGAGCCGACCGACCTCGCTGTCCACATAGTGGGTCACCCTCGCAGCGTAGGGCAGGCTTCCGCACCATCCGGGAAAAGAAGTGTGAATGAATATGGCATTCATCCACACTCATTCCGGCGCTCCACCTTGCCGAGCCCCCGGGTAGGCAACGTAGGGTAGTGGAGACATAACTTCGAGAGACCTTTTGCCGGAGGTCGCGATGACTGTCTTTCCCGCTCGTCGAGCCGTACCCGCCCGGGCACTGCCGACCGTCGCAATGCCCCACCCTCGGGTGGAGTCCACCTCGGTGCTCGAACCGGCCCGACCGACGCCCCTCGAGTGGGCCCGCCGTCGCCGGGCCGAGCGGGGCGCCCGTCGACTGGAGGCGGCCGGGGCTCGTGCCCTCGGCCAGCTCGACCACCTCGGGCCCGCCTGGCACGTCATCGAGTGGCCCCGTACGGACGCCGCGGACGCTCTCCTCAACCCTGGTGAGGACGAGCGGGCCGGGTTCCTCGCCATCGGGCCGAGCGGTCTCTTCGCGGTAACCATCGCCGACCACGGCCGCGCCCGGGTGCTCGTCGCCGGCGACGTGGTGCAGATCAACGGCAAGCGCCCGCCCTATGTGGCCGAGGCCCGCCGGGACGCCAAACGGGCCAGCAAGGCTCTCTCCGACGCGGTGGGCCTGCCGATCCCGGTCACCCCGGTGCTGACCTTCGTCGGCTCCGGGGTGATCAGCGTGTACGGCCTGCCCAAGGACTGTCTGATGGCCACCCATCGCGAGCTGGACCGCCTGCTCATCGCCGGAGGCAACCGGATCAGCCCGGCGACCGCCGAGAAGCTCTCGCGGGTCGCCCAGCATCCCGCCACCTGGCTCAACGGCACGTACCGTCACGCGGCCGACTACCGGTGGTACGACGAGGGCCGAACGGCCGCTGACAAGCGGGCGGCGCGGCGGTAACGTCTCCGGCGACGCCACGCGGTCCACGGATCCGCCCCCGGTGGTTCCGTCGGCTGCGCCGTCGCCGGCCGCCCGACACCGGGCACCCCTCGCACCGACACCCGTCCCCGTCCCGCTGACGCCCCCGGTTTCCCGGGCGGCACGGCGGCCGATGGACCGAGCGCGGTCGGGCGGTCGTCGTGACGACCGGCTAGCGTGGACAGACGGTCGGTGTACATAGGAGGCGCGGTGGCCCACGTCGAACTCTCGCTCTCGGAAGTGTTCCCCCGTGCGGCGGGGAGCTCGACCGAGCCGGAGTCCGACAACTTCGGGCAGTGGTCGGGGACGGTCTCCCGGGCCGCCGAGCCATGCCTGCTGATCGACGGCGACACGACCGTGGTGGCGATCTCCGCGTCCGGCTGCGAGCTGCTCTGCCTCGGCGCACCCGAGGACGTGATCGGCCGGCCGCTGCTGGAGGGCGGGCTGCGCCTGGTCGACTTCACCGCTCAGCCGAGCGAGCTGACCGAGCAGGAGTCCGACAAGATCCCGCCACTGCTCGCCCTGTACTCCGGCCGGCTCGCCCGCGGGCTGCTCCGGGTCCAAGGGCCGGGCGACGACGCCGGGACCACGGTCGACGCCATCTCCACCCCGGTGCTGACCGAGGGCGAGGTCGCCGGCTCGCTCACCTTCTTCTCCCGGGTCTGACCTGCGACAACGTCCACCGTTCGCCGCACCGGGCGCTTGTGGAGCGGGCCCTCGCCGAGGCCGTAGGGTGCCCTCATGCTCGATGTCGCACTGCTGCCGGGCGAGTACGCCGTGTGCCGACTGCCGGCCGGCTCCGTCCTGCCGCCGCGGATGTGGCACGAGCTCGGCGACCGGGACGTGGTGACGGTGAGCTGGACCGCGGACGGGGTCTCGCTGATCTGCCCGACCACACGGGTCCCCGAGCAGGCGGTCGTCGAGACCGACTGGCGCTGCCTGCGCATCGTCGGTCCGCTGGACCTGCCGCTGACCGGCACCCTGGCCGCCCTGGTCGACCCGCTCGCCCAGGCACGGGTGGACGTGGTGGCGTTCTCCACGTACGACACCGACCACGTGCTGGTGCCGGCCGTCCGGTTGGCCGAGGCGACAACCGCACTGGAGCGGGCGGGGCACCGGATCCGCGGGTGACCTTCACTCGATCGGGCGATCCTCCTACGATGAGCTCGGCCAGTCAGCTTAACGACATACGTCGATGCCGAGGATCGGACCGTGTCAACCACCCCACCCCGCCCCGCCCCCCGCCGCCGGATCCGCACGGCTTCGCTGGCCGCCCTGCTGGCCCTCGCCGGCTGCGGGGTCCCACCCGAGCTGCGCCAGTCGGCCACCCCGGCCGGCAGCGCCTCGGCCGCCCCGACCCCCACCCCGAGCGGGACGCTCACCGCACCGTCCACACCCACCGCGCCGGCGCCCGTACCCACCCCGTCGGACGTGGCCGCTACAGCCTGTTCGGCCGGCCCCGCCGGGGACCGGGTGGTGTCGCTGCTCCGCGGCCGGGCCCGGGTGCTGCCCCGGGACGTACGGGTCACCGTCCGGTCCGGGCCGCTGTGCGCGGACGGCTGGCAGTACACCGTGCTGGCGGTGAGCGGGCACGAGGAGCTGCAGGTGGTCACCCGGGGCAAGCCCACCGCCCTGGAGCTGGTGACGGCGGGGACCGACGTCTGCTCCGTCGAGGTACGCGCCGCCGGGCCACCCGGCATCCGGACCTTGGCCTGCGGCGGCACCCCGGGTGCGTAGGCTGGTCACCATGCCGGGAACACCACCGACCCGCTTCGTGTACCTGGGGCCCGAGGGCACCTTCGCCGAGCAGGCACTGCGTACCGTGCCGGCCGCCGAACGGGGCAGCCGCACGCCGGCCCGCAGCGTCGGTGAGGCGCTGGACGCCGTACGGGCCGGGGAGGCGGACGCCGCTCTGGTGCCGCTGGAGAACTCCATCGGCGGCGCGGTCGGAGTGACCCTCGACGAGCTGGCCGAGGGGGAGCCGCTGGTGATCACCCGGGAGGTGATCCTGCCGGTGGAGTTCGTGCTCGCCGCCCGCCCGGGCACCTCGCTCACCGAGGTCCGGAGCCTGGCCGCGCATCCGCAGGCGTCCACCCAGTGCCGCAACTGGCTCCGCGACCACCTGCCCGACGCGACGGTGGTGGACGTGCTCTCCAACGGCGCGGCCGCGGCGGGCGCGGCAACGGGCGAGTACGACGCGGCCATCTGTGCCCCGATCGGCGCGACCCGGCACCGGCTGGCGGTGCTCGCCGACAAGATCGCCGACCACCCGGACGCGGTGACCCGGTTCGCGCTGGTCTCCCGCCCGGGCCCACCGCCGCCGCCCACCGGGGACGACGTGACCTCGCTGGCGGTCTACATCGCCCACGATCGGGTGGGCGCGCTGCTGTCCGTGCTGATGGAGCTGGCCGTCCGCGGCGTGAACCTGACCCGGATCGAGTCCCGCCCGACCGGCGAGGCGCTCGGCCGGTACGTCTTCTTCCTCGACTGCACCGGGCACGTCGCCGACGTCCGCCTCGGCGAGGCGTTGCAGGGGCTGCGCCGGGTCTGCGCGGACGTGCGCTTTCTCGGGTCGTACCCCCGGCACCGCTGGAGCCCGGCGGCGAACGACCGGCCGGTCCCCGCACCGGCGGGCCTCTCTGACGCCGACTACGCCGACGCGGCGGCCTGGCTGGCCCGGCTGCGCGCCGGCGAGCTGAGCTGAGGGCGCGCGGGACGCCCGGACCGGCGCCCCGCACGCCCGGCGGTCACTGGAGCAGGCCGCCGAGCAGGCCACCCTGCTGTTGCTGGGCCCCGCTCCCCTGGACCGGCGCCTCCTCCGACGGCTGGACCACGACGAAGCCCTGGCCGGCGAAGCTCATCGTGAACGCCTCGCCGGTGGTCCGGCCGATCAGCGTGCCGAGGCCGAGCTGCTCGGCCCGGTGGTAGCCGGTCTGCAGGTTGGCCGACCAGCAGACCGCGGCCTGCGGGTCGACGTAGGTCGGGGCATCCACGTTGAGCACCACCGGGGTGCCCTTGGTGGTGACCGCGATCCGGCCGTGGCCGGTGAACACGCAGTTGAACAGGCCGGAGGCGGCGAAGCCCATGCCGCTGACCATCTTGATGTCGTAGGTCAGCGTGGAGTCGAAGGCGAGCACGCTGGACCCGTTGATGGACAGGGCGTCGCCGGGCTCCAGGTCGATGATGTGCACGTCCTTGGCGAGGTCGGCGAGGAACACGTCGCCCCGGCCGCTGAGCTTCATCAGCGGGACGCCCTCACCGGTGAGCCGCTGCTTGATGAACTTGCCGATGCCGCCCGAGCCGAGCGCCTGGAACTGCACCTGCCCCTGGTACGCGACCATGGACCCGACGCGGGCCATCGCCTCGCCGTTCAGCTCGATCTTCAGCATCTTGGAGTTCTGCAGCCGCATGCCCGGCTGCTGGGACTCCTTCTCAAGGTTCTCCGCGGAGAACAGCGCGCTGCGCATGGGCTTCTTCCTCCTGGATCGGGGTGTGCCTGCCCGCAGGTTAGGGGAACCGCGCAAGGCGGGGGATCGGCCGAGCGGGGCGCGGAGTGGGCCCGGTCAGCCCCAGCCGAGAGCGTGCAGCCGTTCGTCGTCGATGCCGAAGTGGTGGGCGATCTCGTGCACCACCGTGATCGCCACCTCGTCGATGACGTCGTCCTCGGTGTCGCAGATCCCCAGGATCGGGTTCCGGTAGATGAGGATGCGGTCCGGGAGGACCCCGGAGTAGTCCCAGCCCCGTTCGGTGAGCGCGTGCCCCTCGTAGATGCCGAGCAGGTCCTCGCCCGGAGGCGGGTCGTCCTCGACCAGAATGACCACGTTGCTCATCAGCCCGAGCAGTTCCTCGGGCACCTCGTCGAGGGCCTCCCCGACCAGTTCCTCGAACCGCTCCCGGCTCATCTCCACCGCCACGCCGCCCGCTCGCTCCTTCCTGGTCGGCACAAATTCACGGAAAGAGTGGCCATCGGCAGCCCGATGGGCACTCTTTCCGTGAAAGTGCGGCCACGCCTCACGCGCGGCCGGCCACGCGTCGCGTACGGCCGGAGTCAGGCCAGGCGGGCGTTGAGGGTGATCTGGGCGCCCGGGGAGAGCAGCCGCGAGATCGGGCAGTTCTCCTTGGCCGCCTCGGCCAGCTTGGTGAACTGGGCCTCGTCCATTCCCGGGACCTGGCCCACGGTCTCCAGGTCGATCCGGGTCACGGTCATGCCCGCGTCGGTCTTGTCGAAATGCACCTTGGCCGTGGTCTCGACCGAGGTGTCGGTGGCGCCCGCGTCGGCGAGCTGCTTGGAGAGGGCCATCGAGAAGCAGCCGGCGTGCGCGGCGCCGATCAGCTCCTCGGGGTTGGTCCCCTCACCCTCCTCGAAGCGGGACTTGAAGGAGTAGTTGCCGGTGAGCCCGCCCTTGCCGGTGCGGACGGTGCCGGCGCCCTCGGTGAGGTTGCCCTGCCAACGTGCGGAAGCGGTACGGATAGGCATGGCATGACGCTATCCGAAAGCGGGCGGCCCCGCACCGGCCCGACGCACTTGCGATCCCTGTCACCGGCTGCCGGCTGTGTCATGATTCGACGCAGGCCCGCGCGAGCGGAAGGGTGGCCGATGTCCCAGGATCTCCCCATCCCCATCCCCAGACAGGACCGGTCCGACGGCACCACCGTTGTGGAGTGGGGCGACACCGACCCGGCCCCGGCCGGTCGCGCCGGCCGCTCCCTCGCCGCTTTCGCCCGGGACCACCGCCTGCCGCCGGTGCTGGTCGGGCTCGGCGCGGTGGCCGCGATCGCCTCGCTGGTCGGCGAGTGGCTGGTGATGACGGTGCCGAACGGCGGCCCGGAGGGCAACACCGCGGTCCGGGTGCCCGGTGGGGTTGCGGAGGTCGGCGGCTTCGGCGTCGCGTACCTGGTGGGTCTGCTCGGCCTGGCCGGTGCCGTGGCCCTCGCGCTGCGGGGCAGCGCCGCCATCCGGCACAACGCCCGGGTGGCCGGACTCGGTCTCGCCCTGGCGATGCTGGCGGTGCTCACCGCCGCCGCCTTCTCGCTGGACGACACCGGCCAGCACACCCTCTTCTTCTCCGCCCAGGACGGGTTCCGGGTCGAGTACGGGCGCGGCCTGGTCAGTGCCTTCGTCGCGACGGGGCTGCTCGCCGCCGCGCTCCACCTCTCCGGCCGGGCGGTCGACCCGGCACCGGAGTCGGACGGCGAGCCCGTCGCGGCGGAGAACGGACAGCCCGTACCGGCCCGACGCCGGTCCCGCGAGGACCCTCTGCCGCCCGCGCCGGCCGACCTGACGGTGGCGCCCACGGCGCCGTTCGCCCGCCCCGAGCAGCCGCGCTGAGCTGCGCGATCGGACACCGGGCGGTCACCGCGGATTGGTGTCCGATTCGCCGAAAAGCCGTGGTTGCGGCCTGTTCCGCGAGATACGGTTGCTGCCCGCCGTTCGTGGGCCCAGGCACCGAGGACCAGGATGGCTGGCACGACGGCGGCGGGCGAAGGAGGAACCATGACCCGCCCGGGGCTGCCCAAGCTGATCGCCACCGACCTCGACGGCACGCTCGTGCGTAGCGACGACACCGTCTCCACGTACACGCATGAGGTGCTCGACCGGGTACGGGCCGCCGGGATTCCGGTGGTCGGCGCGACCGGACGCGGACCGCGCCTGACCGAACTGACCCGCAACGACATCCGCGCCGCGGATTTCCTGGTGATGGCTGGCGGCGGGCGGGTGGTCGACCAGAGCGACCCGGACGGGCCGCTGGTGCTGCGGGACGAGCGGCTCTCCGGCGCGGTGCTGGCCCGGCTCCTCGCCGACCTGGAGGCCGAGGTCGGCCCGCTGACCGTGATGGTGGAGGCGTCGGACGAGCACGACGCGCCGCTGTGGGGCGACTACCACGCGAGCTGGCCGTACCAGGACCGGTTCGAGGCGCGCAGCCGCGAGGAGTGCCTCTCCTGCGACGTGATCAAGGCGTTTGCCCGGACCGCCGACCACCACGTGGACGAACTGCTGGCCGTGGCCCGCACGATCGTCCCGCCGGAGCTGGCCACGCTCACCCAGGCCGGCCTCGGCTTCATCGAGATCTGCCCGCCCGGGGTGGACAAGTCCACCGGGCTGAGCGTGGTCGCCGAGCGGCTCGGCGTCGACCCGGCGGAGGTGCTGGTCTTCGGCGACCAGCCCAACGACCTGCCGATGTTCGGCTGGGCCGGTTGGTCACGGGTCGCGGTCGCGAACGCCCACCCGGAGGTCCGGGCGGCGGCCGACGAGATCACCCTGCGCAACGACGACGACGGCGTCGCGGTCTACCTGGACCGACTACTCTCCCGGTGATGGGAGATCAACCTCGCCTGGTCGCCACCGACATCGACGGCACGCTGCTCCGGGACGACCGGACCCTGAGCCCGCGTACCTCGGCCGTGCTGGCCCGGATCGCCGACGCGGGCACGCCGGCCGTGCTCGTCACCGGCCGTCCCATCCGCTGGCTCCCGCTCGTGTACGAGCAACTCGCCGAGCCGCTGCCGGCGATCTGCGCGAACGGCGCGGTGGTGTACGACCCGGTCACCGACGAGGTGCTGCGGGCCGATCCGCTCGCGCCCGAACTGCTGGCCGAGGTGGCCCGCCGGCTGCGGGCCGAGGTACCCGGGGTGAGCTTCGCGGTGGAGATCGTGGACAGCCGGCAGATGCGGCACGAGTCGCACTACCCGCTGCGCTGGGACGCCGACCTCGAGGCGATCCGGGCGGTCGAGTCCCCGGAGGAGCTGCTCGCCGCGCCTGCGGTGAAGCTGCTGGCCCGGGCCGGCGAGCAGGACCCCGACGCTTTCGTCCGGGTGGTCGCCGGGGCGCTGCAGGGGCTGGCCGAGGCCACCCACTCCTCGTACAGCGGGCTGGTGGAGATCTCCGCCGCCGGAGTGACCAAGGCGGCGGGCCTGGCCTGGTACGCCGCCCGGCTGGGCATCGAAGAGCGGGACGTGCTGGCCTTCGGGGACATGCCCAACGACGTGCCGATGCTGACCTGGGCCGGCCGGGCGGTGGCCGTCGCCAACGCGCACCCGGCGGTGCTGGAGATCGCCGACGAGGTGACCGGGTCGAACGAGGAGGACGGCGTGGCCGCGTACCTGGAGCAGGTCTTCGGGGTGGCCTGACCGGCCGGGCGTGCCCACGCCCGGCCGGTCAGCGGTAGGCCGCACCTGGCGGCCAGGCCGTCAGAGGTACTGGCCGGGGGCGTGCCCCTCGTTGGTCTGCGGCATGCCCGGCATGCCGGGGGCCATCCCGCCGGGGCCGCTGGGCAGCGCCGCCCGGCCGGAGCGCATCTGCTCGAGTTGGACGCGGGCGGCCATCTGCTGGGCGACCAGGGCGGCCTGGATGCCGTGGAACAGCCCTTCCAGCCAGCCGACCAGCTGGGCGTGGGCGATCCGCAGCTCGCTCTCGCTGGGCGCCTTGTCCTCGGTGAATGGCAGCGAGATCCGCTCCAGCTCCTCGCGCAGCTCGGGGGCGAGGCCCTCCTTCAGCTCGACGATGGACCGCTCGTGGATCTCGCGCATCCGGTGCCGGCTGGCGTCATCGAGGGGGGCCGCCTTGACCTCCTCCAGCAGCTGCTTGATCATGCTGCCGATCCGCATCACCTTGGCGGGCTGCTCGACCAGCCGGGTCGGGTCCTCGCCCTGGCCCTCGTCGGTCTGCACCGTGCCGACCGGCCGGCCGTCCGGCCCGACCACCACCACCGTGCCGGGGATGCTGTCCTTGTCCTGCTCGTCGTTCTGTCCCGCGGAACGCGCTTCGGTCATGGCACCCATCTTTACCCAGCCCCCGCCACCCGCGCGCGGCGGGACCGGCTCGACGCCCCCGAACCACCCGGGCGGGCCAACCGGCGGCACGCGCTACCGTCGCCGGCATGCCCGCTGACCCACGCGACGTGCTCACCCAGCCGTCCCCGCCGCCGGACGCCACGGTCGCCTACGGCGACCACCCGGACCAGCTCGCCGATCTGCGCCGTCCGGCCGGCGCCGGCCCGGCCCGGCCGCTGGTGATCGTGGTGCACGGCGGCTTCTGGCGGGCCGAGTACGACCGCGGCCACACCGGCCCGATGGCCACCGCACTGGCCGCGCTGGGCCATCCGGTCGCCCAACTGGAGTACCGGCGCACCGGGCAGCCGGACGGCGGCTGGCCGAACACCCTCACCGACGTGCTCACCGGGGTGGCCGCGCTGCCCGCCCTGGCGGCCGCCGCTCTGCCCGGTCAGGTGGCGCCCGGGCCGCCGATCCTGGTCGGCCACTCGGCGGGCGGCCACCTCGTGCTCTACGCGGCCGCGCAGGCTCCGGCCGGCGTCGGCGGGGTGCTCGCGCTGGCTCCGGTCGCCGACCTGGCCGAGGCGTACCGGCTGGACCTGGACGGCGGGGCGGTGGCCGCCCTGCTCGGCGGCGGCCCGGCGGAGTTCCCCGACCGGTACGCCGCAGCTGATCCATCGGCATTAGTGCCGACTCGCGTACGCAGCGTAGTCATGCATGGTGCCCTGGACCAGCAGGTTCCGATCGCGATCAGTCGCTCCTGGGTGGGCACGGCGCGCGCCGCCGGCAGCCCTGCCCTGCTGATCGAGCTGCCAGAATGCGAGCATTTCGGGTTGATCTCCCCGGCTTCGGCGGCCTGGCCCCAGGTGGTGGCTGCATTGCGGTCCCTGCACGATGATCTTCCGACCATTGACGCAGCGTCGCCGAGCAGGTAGAACGCCGATGGGGTCTGCGCCCGGCAGCCCTATCGGGAAGGAAATCGGTGTCGCAGATGAACCGCAGGCGGGCACTTCAACTGCTGGCCGCGCTGGGTACCACCGGGCTGGCGGCGGGCTGCGGCTCCGACACCGACACCGAGGGGGCGGCCAGCCCCGGCAGCCCGATCAAGATCGGGCTCATCGTCCCGAGCACCGGCCCGAACAAGGCCATCGGTGACGACATCACCAACGGTTTCCAGCTCTTCCTGAGCCTCAACGACCAGCAGCTCGGCGGCCACCCGGTGACCCTGGTCACGGCCGAGGAGGGCGACAGCGCCAAGGCCAGCCAGGGCGCCGTTGATCGGCTGGTCAAGGAGGGCGTTCTCGCGCTCACCGGCGTGGTCAGCTCCACGGCGATGTCGGACATCCGGGACACCGTCGAGCAGGCCCGGGTCCCGCTGATCGGGTCCAACGCCTCGCCCACCAGCCTGCAGAGCGTCGTCTACATCTGGCGGACCTCGTACGTGCTCGACGAGCCGGGCGAGGCGCTCGGCGCCTACCTGCGGCAGCTGGGCGTCTCCGGGCGCATCGCGATCTTCGCGACGAAGGGGACGAGCAGTCGGGACGTCATCGACGGCTTCCGGCGCGGCTACGAGCAGGAGGGCCGCCGGCTCACCGAGGACCCGGTACTGACCAACGACGACCCCAATCCGGGCAAGAACGCGTTCTCCGGGGTGATCCGCAAGGCGCTCGCCAAGCGGCCCGACGCGGTCTTCTGCAACTACTCCGGCACCGCCGCGGTCCAGTTCATCAAGCAGCTCTACGACGAGGGCTACGAGGGCAAGCTCTACGCTCCCGGCTTCCTCACCGAGGGCAACGTGCTGAGCCAGCTCGACGACGGTGAGGACGGCGAGCAGCGCACGCGCATCCTCAAGCACGGCATCGAGACCGCCCTGAACTACTCACCCGACCTCAACAACACCGCGAACCGGGTGTTCGCCTCGGCCTACCGGAAGACGTACAGCGTCTCCCCGACCACCTACGCGATGGCCTCGTACGACGCGGCGCAGGTGCTGAACAAGGCGATCCGGCTGGTCGGGGCGAACCCGACCCCGCAGGCGGTCAACCTGGCGCTCGGCAAGATCGGCCAGATCGACAGCCCGCGCGGCGCCTGGCAGTTCAACCAGCCGCGCACCCCGCAGCAGAAGTGGTACCTGCGCCGGGTCATGCTCGACGGCCGGCTGCTGTCGAACGTCGTCGTCAACGAGCTGGCCACCCTGGGCTGACGCCCTCCGTACGCCGAACGGGCGGCCTCCCCGCGAGGGAGTCCGCCCGTTTCCGATCCGGCGCGGGTCGTCCGCGTCAGTGGCGCAGCTCGGCGATGCAGCACTTCACGCTGCCGCCGCCCTTCTTCAGCTCGGCCAGCTCGACCGGGACCGGGACGTAACCCGCCGCCTTGAGCTTGCCGGCCAGCCGGGTCGCCTCGCTGTTCAGCACCACGTTCCGGCCGTCGCTGACCAGGTTCAGCCCGAAGGCCAGCGCGTCCTCGTCGTCCGCGAGCACCGCGTCCGGGAACAGCTGGGCGAGGACCTTCTGGCTGGCCGCCGAGAAGGCACCCGGGTAGTAGACGATGTTCTCGTCGTCGATCGAGGCGAGCGCCACGTCCAGGTGGTAGAAGCGCGGGTCGACCAGGCGCAGCGAGACCACCGGGCGGCCCAGCGCCTCCTGGGCCTCGGCGTGCGCCGCCAACTCGGTGCGGAAGCCGTGGCCGGCGAGGATCAGGCCGCCGTGCGCGTCCGGCAGGTACGCGAAGTCACCCTCGCCCTCGTTGGTCTCGTTCGGCGCGATGAACCGCCAGCCGTGCTCCTCGTAGAACGCCCGGTGCGCGGCGGCCTCGGCGGCCCGCTGCTCGTGCTTGAACTGGGCGCCGTAGACCGTGCCGTCCACCACGAAGGCGCCGTTGGCCGCGTAGACCATGTCCGGCAGGCCGCGCTCGGGGGTGAGCAGGTGCACCGCGTGGCCGAGGCCGACGAGCGTCTCCCGCAGGCGGTCCCACTGCTTGACCGCCAGCTCCGCGTCGACCGGCGCGGTCACGTCCATCCACGGGTTGATCGCGTACTCGACCGCGAAGTGCTCGGGCGAGCACATGAGGTATGTCCGCTTTCGCGGGACTCGCTGCTGGTTCACGGTCACCAAGAGTAGGTACGGTACAACTTTGGTAACAGCCACAACCATTGCTTCCCAGAGGCGGAACGTTGCAGATAGACGCGGTCGACCAGCGAATCATTGCGTTGCTCGTGGCAGATGCCCGCGCCTCGTACGCGGACATCGGCACCCGGGTGTCACTCTCCGCCCCCGCGGTCAAGCGTCGGGTCGACCGGCTCCGAGCCGCCGGGGTCATCCGGGGCTTCACCGCGGTGGTCGACCCGGCCGCCGTGGGGTGGACCACCGAGGCGTTCGTCGAGCTGTTCTGCGCCGGCCGGACCACCCCGGCGCAGATCGGGGCGGCCGCGCGCCGGCACCCGGAGGTGGTCGGCGCATACACCGTCTCCGGGGAGGCGGACGCGCTGGTGCACCTGCGGGCCGCCGACATCGCCCACCTGGAGGAGGCGCTGGAGCGGCTGCGGGCCGAGTCCTTCGTCACCTCGTCCCGGAGCACGATCGTGCTGTCCCGACTCGTCGAGTCCCCCGGCGTCGGCCCGTCCGCCGGTTGACCTCAACCCCGCTTCAGGTCGTCCACTGGACGCCGGGGCCGCACCGGGGCGGTCCCGGACGGGAGGGCGCGACGTGCGGGCGGTGTGGCTGCGGGAGTTCGGCGGTCCGGAGGTGCTCGTCCCGGGCCCTGCCCCGGATCCGGTGCCCGGTCTGGGGCAGGTGCTGATCGAGGTGGCGTACGCCAACCTGACCTTCGTCGAGACCATGTTCCGGGCGACCGGGTTCGGGCCGTTCGCCAGGTCGCTGCCGCTGATCCCCGGCAACGGCGTGGGCGGCACCATCACCGGGATCGGCCCGGGCGTCGACCCGGGGCTGATCGGCCGTCGGGTGGTCACCTCCACCGGCGGCACCGGCGGATACGCCGAGCGCGTGGTGGTCGCCCACGACGCGCCCCTCCCGGTGCCGGACGGGCTGCCGCTGGACGAGGCGGTCGCGCTGCTCGCCGACGGCCGTACCGCCCTCATGCTGGTCCGGGCGGCCGGGCTGCGGCCCGGCGAACGGGTCCTGGTCGAGGCGGCCGCCGGCGGGGTGGGCAGCCTGCTGACCCAGCTCGCCACGGCGGCCGGGGCCCGGGTGGTCGCCGCCGCCGGCGGCCCCCGCAAGGTGGCCCTGCTGCGCGAACGCGGGCTCGACGTGGTGGTCGACTACCGGGAGCCGGACTGGCCCCACCGGGTGCGCGCCGCCAGCGGCGGGGTCGACGTGGTCTTCGACGGGGTGGGCGGGCCGGTCGCCCGGGCCGCGTTCGGCCTGCTCGACCCGGGCGGCCGGTTGCTCAGCTTCGGGCTGGCCGGCGGCGCCTGGGCGGACGTGCCCGAGGAGACGGCCGCCGCCCGCGGGGTGACCCTCCTCCGCCCGAACGCCACACCCGGAGAACTGCGCGCCCGCACCGCACAGGCGCTGGCCGAGGGCGCGGCCGGGCGACTCCGCCCGCTGATCGGGCAGCGCTTCCCGCTGGAACGGGCCGCCGACGCGCATGCCGCCATGCAGTCCCGCGCGACCGTCGGCAAGACCCTCCTCGACGTCCACTGACCGCCCTTGCGGGCGGCGGCGAGGGCGAGGGAACGGCGCGACGTCAGAGGTACATGCCGGTGCGGTGTTCGGACTGGGACCGGGCCGGCTTGTCGCCCTCGCCGAAGAAGCGCTTGCCGCCGAACTCCCCGTGCAGCCGGTCGTCCAACTCGTCGGCCAGGCCGGTCATCACCTGCACCGCGAGCATCAGGTGGGTGGCCTGGAAGTTGCGGCCGAAGACCGGGATGGAGGCCCACACGGTGTCGTCGGCACAGTAGAGGCGACCGATCGGCATCCGGTTGGTCAGCTCGGACAGCTTCATGTAGAGGCGCTCCGTCGGCTCGACCTCGGTGAGCACCGGGGAGAAGACGTCCACCAGAGGCGGGTTGTCGCGTACCCGGACGAAGACCATCGCCGAACCGGCCCGGATGTTGATGTCACCGTCGGAGTCGACCTGCAACTGGTCGGACTTCGACTTGAGCATGGTCGAGACGACCGTACGGACCCGCTCCTCGAGGGCCAGCACGTCGTTCTCGGCGGCCTGCGCGGTGGCCGCGGCGGCCAGCGCCTCGTCGAGGTCGGTCTCCACGTCGCGGTCCGAGCCGGACTCGCTGCGGGCGGTGCCGAGCGGCTCCACCGGCAGCGGCTCCCCCTCGGCGTCGTGCACCAGGTAGACCAGGAAGGCGGGGTGCGGGGCGCCGTAGACGTCGCGCAGGGTCCGGGACAGCACCGCCGCCAGCCGGGTGGTCTCCTCGACCGCGCAGTCCAGGCCGAACTGCTCGCCCGAGCCCTCCACCACGCCGGGCGGGGACCAGCCGAGCGCGATCATGTCCGCCACGGCCGCCCGGTCCAGCCGGTAGCCCTGCGGCAGGGTGGCGTTGCCGACCGCCCGCGCCGACAGCCGGCCCTCGTCGCCGGCGTCCACGCTGATCGAGTAGACGGCGTCCCCGGTTCCGGAGGCGGTCGGATCGAGGGTCAGCTCCAGGTGCGCGCCCGTGGGCAGCGCGCGCAGCCGCTCGGCCAGCGCACGAGCGAACTCCCGCCAGGCCTCGGTCACCTTGGCCCGGAGATCGGCCGTGGTGGGCTCGTCCAGCAGGATCGGCTCGTACTGCTCCGGGGTGCCTCCGCTGGCGGGCTCAGTGGCCGGCGAGGGGTGGTCTGCCGTCATGATCGCCTCCGTCCGTCAGGGGCCACCCTACCCACGGACGGTGGGGGTCGAATCACCTCGGGACCGAGATCGGACACCGGGTCGGAGACCGGCGGAGCGGCCTACTCCGTGGGCGCGGTGCCGTCCAGCTCGACCGGCCAGGAACCGGCCAGCTCGCTGAGCCGCGCGGCCGTCGCGGTGGGGTCCGCCCCCCGCCCCACGGCCACCCCGAGGAGGTACGCCGTGACCGGCGCGCCCGGGCGCAGCACCTGGTGGGCCACGTCCTTCGCCAGATCGAGCACGATGGGCACCGACACCTCGGCCGGGTCCAGCCCCAGCTCGGCGCAGGCTGCCGTGACCCAGTCGTCCATCACCGTCATCGCGTCCACTCCTCGGCCCGGCGTACGTCCTCGTCAGTGTCGCAGTCGAACCAGGGCGGCGGCCCGGAGCCCGACCAGGACACCTCCCGCACGGCCGTGCCGGCCAGCAGTCCGCGTACCGAGGCCCCGTCGACCGTGCCACCCCGCTCGGCCGCGAGCCGGTCGACCGCGGCCCGCAGCGCGGCGACCCGCCACACCCCGCAGAGCTGCTGCCGGCGCCCGGCGTCGTCGACGTAGCAGGCGCCGTCGGCCGTCGACCCGTCCAGCGCGTGCCGCAGGTCGGCCACCGCCGCCGCGGTCAGCAGCGGCAGGTCGCCGGCGAGCAGGGCGACGGTGGTCGTACCGGGGTCGAGCAGGGCGAGTCCGGCGGCCGTGGCGGCGACCGGGCCACCGCCGGGCGGCTCCTCCCGGGTCACCCGTACGCCCTCCGGCACCGGGCCGGCCGGGCCCACCACGATCCGCGTCCCGGCATCGGCGACCGCCGCGAGCACCTGGTGCAGCATCGGACGGCCGCCCACCGGCCGTGCCGGCTTGTCGACCCCGCCCATCCGGCGGGCCGCGCCACCCGAGAGCACCACCGCCGCGTACGCCGTCACCCGGCCACGGTAACGCGCCGGCCCGCCCCCGCCCGGACCCGGACTCCCCGCCCGGACCGCGGGCCAGGGCGGGCCGGATCGGGTAGGGCGGGCCAAGCGGGCCCGGCCAGGCGGGCCGGGTGGCCCGGGCGTCGCCGTGCGGGTGCGCGGGCTCGCGGGGCAGGATGGCGGGATGGGACGGGCGACTGACCGGCGCGGGGTGCTCCGGATCGACCTCGACGCGGCGACCGACGGGCGCGACCGGGTACGGCGGCAGGACACCCTGGCGGTGGAAGAGCCGCTGGAGATCCGGGTCGGCCCGGCCGGCCCCGGCCGGCGCAAGCCGCTCGCGGTCACCATGCGCACCCCCGGCGACGACCTGGACCTGGCGATCGGATTCCTGCTCACCGAGGGGCTGATCCGATCCGCCGACGACGTGCACACCGCCCAGCTCTGCGCCGGGGCGGAGACGCCGAACACCTACAACGTGGTCGACGTGGTGCTCGCCCCCGGCGTACCGGAACCCACCACCGACCCGGCCCGCAACTTCTACACGACCAGCTCGTGCGGGGTGTGCGGCAAGGCGAGCATCGACTCGGTGCGGACCCGATCGCGATTCGCGGTAGGCGACGACCCGCTGCGGGTACCCGCCACGGTGCTCGCCGACCTGCCGGACCGGCTGCGCGCCGCGCAGCGCGCCTTCGACCGGACCGGGGGTCTGCACGCGGCGGGGCTCTTCTCGGCCGGCGGTGAACTGGTGGTGCTGCGCGAGGACGTCGGCCGGCACAACGCGGTGGACAAGGTGGTCGGGTGGGCGGTCCGGGAGCGCCGCCTGCCACTGGCCGGGCACGTGCTGCTGGTCTCCGGCCGGGCCAGCTTCGAGCTGTCGCAGAAGGCGTGGATGGCCGGGGTGCCGTTGCTCGCGGCGGTCTCCGCGCCCAGCACCCTCGCCGTCGAACTGGCCGAGGAGGCCGGGATGACCCTGGTCGGCTTCCTGCGCGGCCGGACCATGAACGTCTACGCGGGGGCGGAACGCGTCAGCTGACCGCCTTCGCCACGTCGGCGATCCACCGTCCGATGCGGGCACGGCCGACCGCGCCGGGTGCCGCACCGTCGATCCATTCACCGCCCCGGTCGCCGGCGGCGCCGCCGGCGTAGCACCGCCGAGGTGCCGACCGCCGGCCAGCCGTCCAGCTCGGACGGGGGCAGGCCGCACCGGAGCAGGTCGTCCAGGAGCAGCGCGAGCGAGTAGTCGGGGCGGGCGGCGAGCACCCGTTCCAGGGCCACCGCGGCCAGGGCGCCGTATCCGGCCCGCCAGGCCGCGAAGGCGAGCAGGCTGCCGGGGGCGGCGATCAGCTCCGGCTCGGCCCGCCGCAGCACGTCGGTCCAGAGGCTGATGTCGGCGTCCCGCCCGTCCGTGCGTTCCCAGGCGTGGTCGCGTACCGGAAGTTGGGTGAGGAGCACGCTCAGCCAGGCCACCTCGTCGTCGCTCAGCCGCTCGCCGCGCCGGTGCCGGCGGAACGCGGTACGGACGGCCGCCACCCCGGCGGAGCGTACGGAGCGACCGCCGACCAACGCGGTCTCGCCCGCGTCCTCCGTGAGGGCGGCCAGCCGGCCACGGGCCCGGACGGTGGCCCGGCGCATGGCCACCCGGACCGGCCCGTCGAGCGCGGACACCTGGGCGGTCAGCGCGGCCCGGTCGGGCAGGGCGACCTGACCGGCGAAGACGGCCGCCGCGCTGACCTCGCTGGCCCCCGGGTCGTACGGGGTGCCGTCGGGTGGGCAGCACTCCGGCTCGGTGCAGAGGTACGACCACCAGCGCCCGTCGGTCACCCGGAGCGCGTCGAGGACGAGCAGGCCGGCACGGTCCAGGGCCTCGCCGACCGCGTCGACCGCCCCGGTCACCCGGCCGGCCGGGCCGTACCCGATCACGGTGGCGGACTCGGTGCCCTGGCGGGCGATCACCTCCGCCAGGTGCCGGGCGGCCGGCCGGGGGTCGGCACCGGGCTCGGGCAGGTCGCCCCGGGCGGCGAAGACGACCCGGCGACCGCGCAGTGCCACCACGACCACGCTGTCGGCGGGGTGGAAGCCGAGCAGGTACGGCACGGCGGCGATGAGGTCGGCGGGCGAGCGGACGGCGAGCCGGGGCTGGTCGGTGGGAGTCATACCGGGAGCGTGCGGCGACCCCGCCCCACCCCGACAGGCCCTGTGGACGACACGCGGGTTGTCCACAGATACGGAGAGTATCGGTGCAGGTGAACGCCGATCGGTAGCGGCCAAGGACGGCACACGGCTCCCGACCGTCGGTCCCACCGGCTACCTTGCGCTCATGGACCTGGCGTACCTGAGGGCACACCCGGAGCACCTGCCGACCTTCCTGACCCACCAGCGGATCCGGGAGACGCCGGTCTCCGGCGGGGACATCTGCGCCGCGTCCCGGCTCACCCTCGACGACGGACACTCGGTCTTCGCCAAGACCTGGCCGGAGCGGGCCGGCCGGCCGGTGCCCGAGGGGTTCTTCTCCACCGAGGCGGCCGGGCTGCGCTGGCTGCGTGACGCGGGCACGGTCGCCGTGCCGGAGGTGCTGGTGGCGCTTCCGGAGCTGCTGGCGCTCGACTGGGTCGATCCGGGCGAGCCGACCGCCGAGGCGGCCGCGCGGTTCGGCCGCGAGCTGGCCGGGCTGCACCGGGCCGGCGCGCCCGAGTTCGGCGCCGAGTGGCCCGGCTTCATCGGCGCGCTGCCGCAGGACAACACCCCGGATCCGGGCCCGTGGTCGGCGTGGTTCGCGCGCCGCCGGCTCCTGCCGTACCTGCGGATGTCGGTGGACGGCGGTGCGCTCACCGCCGCCGAGGCCGGCCCGGTGGAGGAGCTGATCGACCGGATCGGCGAGTTCGGCGGCGACGAGCCACCGGCCCGGATCCACGGCGACCTCTGGCCGGGCAACCTCCTCTGGGGAGCGGACGACCGGGTCCGGCTGATCGACCCGGCCGCGCACGGTGGCCACCGGGAGACCGACCTCGCCCAGCTCGCGCTCTTCGGCGGCGCGCCGCACCTGGACCGGATCATGGCCGCCTACCAGGAGGCATGGCCGCTGGCCGACGGCTGGCGGGAGCGGGTGCCGCTGCACCAGCTCCACCTGCTGCTGGTGCACACCGCCCTGTTCGGCGCGGCGTACCGGGACGCGGTGGGATCCGCCGCCCGGGCCGCGCTGCGGGGCGCCGGACGCGCTACGGTCGACAGGTGACCGCCGCCCCGAAGACCGACGGGGTCCTCGTCGACCGGTACGGCCGTGTCGCCCGGGACCTGCGGGTCTCGCTGACCGACAAGTGCAACCTGCGCTGCACCTACTGCATGCCGGCGGAGGGGCTGCCCTGGCTGGCCGGCCCGCAGCTGCTCGGCGACGACGAGATCGTCCGGCTGGTCCGCGTCGCGGTGCAGCGGCTGGGCATCACCGAGGTCCGCTTCACCGGTGGCGAGCCGCTGATCCGGCCCGGGCTGGTCGGCATCGTGTCGGCGGTGGCCGCGCTGGAGCCCCGGCCCCGGATCTCGCTGACCACCAACGGCCTCGGGCTGGAACGCCTCGCGCCCGCCCTGCGTGCCGCCGGGCTGGACCGGGTGAACGTCTCGCTGGACACCCTGGACCAGGCCCGATTCGCCAAGCTGACCCGGCGGGACCGGCTCGCCGACGTGCTCGCCGGGTTGGCCGGCGCGGCGGCGGCCGGGCTGACCCCGGTGAAGATCAACGCGGTGCTGATGCGCGGGGTGAACGACGACGAGGCGCCCGCGCTGCTCCGGTTCGCCCTGGCCCACGACTACGAGCTGCGCTTCATCGAGCAGATGCCGCTGGACGCCCAGCACGGCTGGGACCGGAGCACGATGGTCACCGCCGACGAGATCCTGGCCGCGCTGGGTCGCGAGTTGGCGCTCACCCCCGATCCGGCCGAGCGCGGTGCGGCGCCCGCCGAGACCTGGCTGGTGGACGGCGGCCCGGCCCGGGTCGGCGTGATCGGCAGCGTGACCCGGCCCTTCTGCGGCGACTGCGACCGCACCCGGCTCACCGCCGACGGGCAGGTCCGGGCCTGCCTCTTCGCGACCGAGGAGTCCGACCTGCGTGGCGCGCTGCGCGCCGGGGCGGACGACGCCGAGCTGGCTCGCCGCTGGCGTACGGCGATGTGGGGCAAGCGGGCCGGGCACGGCATCGACGACCCGACCTTCCTGCAGCCCGCCCGTCCGATGTCGGCGATCGGAGGCTGACCGATGCAGCTCACCGTCCGGTACTTCGCCGGGGCGCGGGCCGCCGCCGGCCGGTCGGAGGAGACCGTGGCCGCCGGCCGGTCGCTCGACGAACTCGTCGACGAGTTGGCCGACCGGCACGGCGAGCGGCTGGCCGTCGTGCTCAAGGCGGCAAGTTTCCTGGTCGACGGTCTGGCCTGTCACGATCGGCGGGCACCGCTGCCGGCCGGCGTGACGGTCGACGTGCTGCCGCCGTTCGCCGGCGGCTGAGGGAGGCCCAGTTGTTCTCGTTGGTGACGTTCATCGGCTTCGCGCTGGTCGCCATCGTCTTGATCCATCTTTACCTGTGGAAGCGGCTGGTGCTGGACACCACCGTCCCCGGGCGCTCGCGGAGGATCGGCGGGTTCGTCGTGCTGGCGCTCGGGCTGCTGATCCCAGCCACGATGGGCACCAACCGGGCCGGCATCCGCTTCCTCTCCTGGCCCGGCTTCGTGTGGGTCGGCCTGATGTTCTACCTGCTGGTGCTGCTGCTGGTGCTGGAAGCGCCGACGGCGGTGGCCAGGCTGGTGCTGCGGCGCCGGGTGGCGCTGGCCGAGCCCACCGCGGCGGCCCCCGAGCCGGCCCTGGTCGGTGCCGGCGACCCAATGGCCGGCGGCACCGACGACCTGGCCGAGCGCCCCGTCGACCCGCCGGCCGCCGCGGCGGCCGGTCAGCCCGACCACGACCCGTCCCGGCGGTTGCTGCTCGCCCGGGGAGCGGCGATCTTCGCCGGGCTCACCGCCACCGGCATCACCGGGTACGGCGTCCGTACCGCGTTGGGTCCACCGCAGCTGGACCGCGTCCAGATCCCGCTCGCCAAGCTGCCGCGCAGCATGGACGGCTTGCGGATCGCCACGGTGTCGGACATCCATCTCGGGCCGCTGACCGGCCGTGCGCACACCGAGCGGATCGTCTCGATGATCAACCGGCTGGACGCCGACCTGGTGGCGATCGTCGGCGACCTGGTCGACGGCTCGGTGGCCGAGTTGGGCGACCAGGCCGCACCCCTGCGCGACCTGCGCTCCCGGCACGGCAGCTTCTTCGTCACCGGCAACCACGAGTACTACTCCGGCGTCGAGGACTGGGTCCACGAGGTGGACCGGCTCGGCGTACGGGTGCTGCAGAACGAGCGCCAGGAGATCCACGCCCGGGGTGGGGTGCTGGACCTGGCCGGGGTGAACGACGTGACCGCCGCCGGCACCGGGCTGGCCGCCCCGGCCGACTACGCCGCCGCCCTGGCCGACCGGGACCCGACCCGCCCGGTGGTGCTGCTGGCCCACCAGCCGGTGGCCGCGCACGAGGCGGCGAAGTTCGGCGTCGACCTGCAGCTGTCCGGGCACACCCACGGCGGCCAGATAGCGCCGTTCAACCTGCTGGTCCCGCTCCAGCAGCCGGTGGTCTCCGGTCTCGGCGAGGTGGACGGCACCAAGGTCTACGTAACCAACGGCGCCGGATTCTGGGGTCCGCCGGTCCGGGTGGGCGCCCCGCCACAGGTGACCCTGGTGGAGCTGCGTGCCCAATAGCGCGCCGGGGCCGCACAGTCCAGCGGCGGATTGCTCAGGTCACGCGTACGCGTGGCGGCGGGCGGGCGGGGGACCGGGCGTGACAGGATGCGGCGTGCCTCCGTTCAGCGCCGCACCCCCCGGTGGCCTCCCGCCGTTCGTCGCGGATCTGCACATCCACTCGAAGTACTCGCGCGCGTGCAGCCGCGACCTGACCCTGCCGAACCTGGGCTGGTGGGCCCGGCGCAAGGGCATCGGCGTGCTCGGCACCGGCGACTTCACCCATCCCGCCTGGTACGACCACCTCCGCGAGACGCTGCACCCGGCCGAGCCCGGCCTGTACCGGCTCAGCCCCGACGCGGAGCGGGACATCGCCCGCCGCCTGCCGCCCCGGCTGGCGAGCGTGGCCGAGGCGGATCCGGTCCGGTTCATGCTCAGCGTGGAGATCTCCACGATCTACAAGCGGGACGACCGGACCCGGAAGGTGCATCACCTGATCTACCTGCCGGACCTGGACGCGGTGGCCCGGTTCAACGCCGCGCTGGGGCGGATCGGCAACCTCGGCTCGGACGGCCGGCCGATCCTCGGCCTGGACTCCCGGGACCTGCTGGAGATCACCCTGGAGGCCAGCCCGGACGGCTATCTGGTGCCGGCGCACATCTGGACGCCCTGGTTCTCGGCGCTCGGCTCGAAGTCCGGCTTCGACGCCATCGCCGACTGTTACGCCGACCTGGCCGAGCACATCTTCGCGGTGGAGACCGGGCTCTCCTCCGACCCGGAGATGAACTGGCGGGTCGGCAGCCTGGACCGCTACCAGTTGGTATCCAACTCGGACGCGCACTCGCCGCCCGCGCTGGCCCGCGAGGCCACGGTCCTCACCTCGGCCCGGGACTACTTCGCGATCCGGGAGGCGCTGCGCACCGGAACCGGGCTGGCCGGCACCATCGAATTCTTCCCGGAAGAGGGCAAGTACCACGCCGACGGCCACCGGCTCTGCGGGGTGAACTGGTCCCCGGAGCGGACGCGGGACGCCGGCGGGCGCTGCCCGGAGTGCGGCAAGCCGCTGACGGTGGGCGTACTGAGCCGGGTCGAGGAGCTGGCGGACCGACCCGAGGGGCACCGGCCGGCGCACGCCCGGGAGGTCACCCACCTGGTCCCGCTCGCCGAGATCCTCGGCGAGATCAACAAGGTGGGCGCCCGGTCGAAGAAGGTCGAGGGGAAACTCAACGAGCTGATTGCCGCGCTCGGCCCGGAGCTGGAGATCCTGACCAGCACCCCGCTGGACGAGATCGGCCGGGTCGGCGGGGAGTTGCTCGCCGAGGGGATCGGCCGGCTGCGGCGGGGCGAGGTGCACCGGATCCCCGGCTACGACGGCGAGTATGGCGTCATCACCCTCTTCGACCCGGCCGAGCTGGACGCCTCCGGTGGGGGCCGGACCGCCCAGGACACCCTCTTCGACGTACCCGTGCCAGCGCAGCGGAAGCCCGCGGAGCCGGCGCCGAGGCCACGGGCCAAGCGCCCGACGGCGGTGAAGGCCGAGCCGAAGCGGAAGCCCGCACCGCCACCCCGGCCGCCGATCGCGCCGGCGCCCTCCCCACACGAACCGTTCGAGCCGATGCTCGCCGGCATGGAGGAGGTCGGCACCGGCCTGCTGGACCGGCTGGACGCGATGCAGCGGGTGGCCGCCTCCGCGCCGGGCGGACCGCTGCTCATCGTGGCCGGTCCCGGCACCGGCAAGACCCGGACGTTGACCCACCGGATCGCGTACCTCTGCGCCGAGCTGAACGTCTTCCCGGAGCAGTGCCTGGCGATCACCTTCACCCGGCGGGCGGCCGAGGAGCTGCGGCACCGCCTCGACGGGCTGCTCGGCCCGGTGGCCGAGGACGTCACGGTCGGCACCTTCCACTCGCTGGGGCTGACCATCCTGCGGGAGAACGCCGAGGCGGCCGGCCTGCCGGCGGACTTCCGGATCGCCGACGACGCCGACCGGACGGCGGCCCGGACCGAGGCCGGTGACGATCCGGAGGCGTACACCGGGCTGCTGCGCAAGCGCGACCTGGTCGACCTGGACGAGCTGCTCACCCTGCCGGTGGCGCTGCTGAGGGCCGACAAGAAGCTGGTCCGCGAGTACCGCGAACGCTGGAAGTGGATCTTCGTCGACGAGTACCAGGACGTCGACGCGGTCCAGTACGAGCTGCTCCGGCTGCTCTCCCCCGCCGACGGCAACCTCTGCGCGATCGGCGACCCAGACCAGGCGATCTACTCGTTCCGGGGCGCCGACGTCGGCTACTTCCTGCGCTTCTCCCAGGACTTCACCGACGCCCGGCTGGTCCGGCTCAACCGCAACTACCGCTCCTCGGCCCCGATCCTGGCCGCCGCGGTGCAGGCGATCGCGCCGTCGTCGCTGGTGCGCGGCCGCCGGCTCGACCCGGCCCGGCTCGACCCGGAGGCGCCGCTGGTCGGCCGCTACGCCGCGGCCTCCGTCGCGGACGAGGCCGATTTCCTGGTACGCACCATCGACGACCTCGTCGGCGGCCTCTCCCACCGATCGCTGGACTCGGGCCGCATCGACGGCCGGTCGACCTCGCTGTCGTTCTCCGACATCGCTGTGCTCTACCGCACCGACTCGCAGGCCGCCCCCATCGTGGACGCCCTGGCCCGGGCGAACATCCCGGTGCAGAAGCGCTCGCACGACCGGCTCCGGGACCGTCCCGGGGTGACGGCCATCGCCCGCGAGCTGCGGCACGCCGGCCTCGACGGCTCGCTGGCCGGCCGCGTCCGGCTGGCCGGGCAGGTGCTGGCGGAGCGCTTCGCCGTGCCGACCCTCGACGGTTCCGGCTCGGTACGCCCCGAGGACGTCCGGGTGGCGGTGGACCTGCTCACCCCGCTCGCCCGCCGCTGCGGTGACGACGTGGAACTGTTCCTGTCCCAGCTGGCCACCGGGGCGGAGGTGGACGCCCTCGACCCGCGCGCCGAGGCGGTCACCCTGCTCACCCTGCACGCCGCGAAGGGCCTGGAGTTCCCGGTGGTGTTCCTGGTCGGGGCCGAGGACGGGCTGCTGCCGCTGCGCTGGCCCGGGTCGGAGCCGGACGACGACGCGGTGGCCGAGGAGCGGCGACTCTTCTTCGTCGGGCTCACCCGGGCCCAGGACCGGCTGTACGTCAGCCACGCCGCCCGGCGTACCCGGCACGGCGCGGAACGCGAGTGCCGGCCGTCGCCGTTCCTCGACGTGATCGACCAGGGGCTGTTCGAGCGGTTCGGCGAGCCGGAGGCCCGCCGTCCGAAGGACCGCCAGCTCCGGCTGATCTGACCCGGCCGAGCACGGAACCCGCCGGGGGGCGGGCTGACCCCGGTGCGAACCGGGCAACCTGTCACCAGCCCCCCCCGGGGGGACCCGCGCCGGAACGCTACCGGCGGGCCGCCTCGGCGGCTGCCCCGTCGACCGGCCGGCGCGGGCGCTCGGTGCTCACCACCACCGCCACCCCGGCGACGATGACCGCGCCGCCGAGCAGCACCTGGGCGGTGACCGGCTCGGCGGCGAGCAGTGCGCCGAGCGCCACGGCGACCGCCGGATTCACGTACGCGTAGGTCGAGACCAGGGAGATCGGCGCGTGGTGCAGCAGCCAGACGTACGCGGTGAAGGCGACCAGCGAGCCGGCCACCATCAGGTACGCCAGCGCGGCCCAGGAGCGGCCGGTCACCTCGGCGGGGGAGAAGCCGCGCAGCTCGCCCCGGCCGGCGGCGATCACGCCGAGCACCACCGCCCCGGCGACCATCTCGTAGACGGTGGCCACGAACGGGTCCGCCGGCATGCGAATGCGCCCGGAGAGGTAGGAGCCGACCGACCAGCAGGTGGCGCCGATGACCACGGTGAGCGCCCCGACCACCGGCACGGTCCCCGGCCCGCCGGTGGGCAGCACGAGCACGACGAGGCCGACGAAGCCGAGGGCCACACCGGCGAACGTCCAGATCCGGGGACGGTCGCCGCCGAGCGTACGCAGGAGCACGACCAGCAGCGGGACGGTGGCCACCAGCAGCGCGGCGATGCCGGAGGGCAGCGCCTTCCCGGCCGGGCCGGACTCGGCGAGCACCACCAGCCCGTTGCCACCGGCGAGCAGGAGCACGCCGATCAGGGCGGCGGATCCGAGCTGCCGCCGATCCACCCGAAGCGCCCCCGGTCCCCGGCGGAGGCGCAGCACCAGGGCGAGCACTCCGGCGGCGGCGGCGAACCGCATCGCCGCGGAGGTGAGCGGTGGCAGCGACTCGACGGCGACCCGGATGCCCAGGTACGTCGAGCCCCAGAGCAGGTACACGAGGATCAGCCCGGTCCAGATCAGCGCAGGCCGGGCGGAGGTGGCGGGGTGGGCGAGCGGTGTCGCACTCGCGGGTCGTGAGCTCATCGGTGGACCAGGCTACGGTGACCAGGGCGTCGCCGTCCCCCGTTGGTGGCCGGCCTCTCAGCACCGGCCTATCCAGGAGGTCCTGCCATGTCGAACCCCGGACCACCGGGCGCCGCACCGGACCCGTGGGACGGGCCGTCCGGGGAGGCCCACCCGCCCGCCGCCGCTGGCCGTGCCCCCGGGTACACCGGGCAGCCGGGCACCTGGGGACAGCCCAACACAGACCAGCGGTACGAGCCGCCCGCCCAGCGGTACGGGCAGCCGGCCGGCTGGGCGACCGGAGAGCCGGCTCACCCGGCGGATCCCGGCCCGGGCGACCCGCCGTACCCGGAGCCGCCTCGACCGAGGCGCGGCCGGGGTCCTCTGGTCGCGGCGCTGGCCGTGGTGCTGCTGCTCCTGCTCGGCGGCTTGGCCTTCTGGGTCTCCCGGCGGGAGGCGTCCGGCCCGGTGAGCGCGCCCGGTGGACCGACCACGGCGGCCGCCGACCCGACGGCGGAGGCGAGCGAACCGGCCGGCCCGGCAACCACGGCGGGCCCGGCGTCCACGACCGACCCGCGCTTCGTGAAGGCGGGTCAGTGCGTCCGCAACGACGGGGGCACGGCCCGGCCGAAGCTGGTGATCACCGAGTGCGACCCGAAGACGTACGAGGTGCTGAGCCGCATCGACGGTCCGACCACCGGCGAGCAGGACGCCGAGGCGAAGTGCGCCAAGGTGGTCGGCTACACCGACTGGTTCTTCTACAACAGCGACCTGGACACCCTCGACTTCGTGCTCTGCCTGAAGCGGCGCTGACGCGGCCGTAGCTAAAACTAGGGCTGTCTAGCCTGGACGCTAGACAGCCCTAGTTTTGTCTCGAAGGATTCGACACGCCGGTAGCCTCATCTACGGATATCTAGCCTCCCAGCTAGACGGCCCGATACTCTGCGATTCGTGGATCCGGTCCGCAACCCGTACGCCCCGGGCGCCGGCCAGCGCCCGCCCGAACTCGCCGGGCGGGGGCGCGAGCTGGACGTCTTCGACGTGGTGCTGGAGCGGATCGCCCGGGGCCGCCCCGAGCGCAGCCTGATGCTCACCGGCCTGCGCGGGGTCGGCAAGACGGTCCTGCTCAACACCCTCCGTTCGCAGGCGATCAACCACCTCTGGGGCACCGGCAAGATCGAGGCCCGGCCCGACCAGTCACTGCGCCGGCCGGTCGCGGCCGCACTGCACATGGCGGTCCGCGAACTGGCGCCCCGGCACCGCGCCCCCGACCGGATCGACGCCTTCCTCGGCGTGCTCAAGGCGTTCGCCCAGCGATCCGCCCCCACCGGCCGGGGCGGTGCCGCGCCGAAGCTGCGCGACCGCTGGCAGCCCGGCATCGACGTGCCGGCCAGCAGCGGCCGGGCCGACTCCGGAGACATCGAGATCGACCTGGTCGAGCTGCTCAGCGACGCGGCGGCGGTCGCCACCGACGTGGGCACCGGCATCGCGGTCTTCATCGACGAGATGCAGGACCTCGGCGCGGAGGACGTCTCCGCGCTCTGCGCCGCCTGTCACGAACTGTCCCAGCTCGGCGCGCCGCTGATCGTGGTGGGCGCGGGTCTGCCGCACCTGCCGGCGGTGCTCAGCGCCGCCAAGTCGTACTCCGAGCGGCTCTTCCGTTACCAGCGCATCGACCGCCTCGACCGGATCGCCGCCGACCAGGCGCTCTGCGCGCCGGCCGAGCGGGAGGAGGTCGAGTACGAGCAGAAGGCGCTCGACCTGCTCTACGAGAAGTCCGGTGGCTACCCCTACTTCGTCCAGGCGTACGGGAAGGCCACCTGGGACCATGCCCCGCGCTCGCCGATCACCGCCGCCGACGTGCGGGTGGCCGCGCCCGAGGCGGAGGCGGAGCTGGCGGTGGGCTTCTTCGGCTCCCGGTTCGAACGGGCCACCCCGGCCGAACGCGAGTACATGCGGGCGATGGCGACACTCTCCCTGGTGGAGGGGGAGGACACCGGCCGGGACGACATGGACGCGGCGGTGCCGACCGCGGAGATCGCCCGCGCGCTGGGCCGCAAGCCGGCCAGCCTCTCCCCGGCCCGGGACGCCCTGATCAAGAAGGGGCTGATCTACTCCGGCGAGCGGGGCACGGTGGCCTTCACCGTCCCGCACTTCGGCCGCTACCTGCGGACCCAGCCAGCCTGACCGGCGGCGTCACACCTTCGACCAGGGCGGCGGAAAGACCACCTCGCCGGGTGCCGGCGGGGCCTCGTCACCGGTGGACGGCGGCAGCACCAGCGCCTGCCACGGCTCCCCGAGCCCGGACCACGGGCTGGTCAGTCCCATCCGGTCCGCCCGGCCGAACCCGAAGCGCCGGTAGAACGCCGGGTCGCCGAGCACCACCACCAGCCGTTCCTCCAGTTCGGTCGCGGCGTCCAGGGCAGCCTGCACCACCGCGGTGCCGTGCCCGATGCGCTGCCGGTTCGGAGCGACCGCCACCGGGCCGAGCGCCAGGGCCGGGTACGAGCCAGGATCGGTACACACCCGGACCCGGGTCAGCAGCGCGTAGCCGACGACCTCGCCGCCGTACTCGGCGACCATGGCCAGCTCGGGGATCCAGGCGTCGCTGTGCCGGAGTTCCTCGACCAGGGCCACCTCGGGCGGCGTGGCCACGTCCGGGCGGGCGAAGGCAGCGGCCAGCACTCGGGCGACCGGCCCCTCGTCCGCCGGATCCTCGGGTCGGAGTCGCAGGGTCGTCACCCGCGCGACCTTACCGCGCCGGGCCGGTCCATCCGCGACGGTCGCTGAAATCGGCCGCCGAATCGTCCCGCGCGGACGTCCATGTCGGCCGATCCCTTTCGGGTGTTGCTCGGGTAGCGGCCCGCGCGACGGGGTATGACTGATCCATGAAGCCCGTGCGTACCCTCGCCCGTGTCATGTTGAGCGGCATCTTCGTGGTCAGCGGTGCCCGCAGTCTGCAGAACCCGGGTCGGCTGGTCCAGGCCGCCCAGCCGGTCACCGACCGGGTCGCCCCGTTGATCCAGAACCTGCACCCTCGGATCCCCACCGACACCGCGGCACTGATCCGGGCCAACGCGGCCACCCAGCTCGTCGGCGGGCTGATGCTGGCCACCGGGAAGTTCACCCGGCCCGCCGCGCTCGTCCTGGCCGGCACCCTGGTGCCGGTGACCGCCGCCGGCCATCCCTTCTGGAACAACGACGACCCGGCGGCGAGGAACAACAACCAGGTCCACTTCCTGAAGAACCTCGGGCTCTTCGGTGGCCTGCTCCTCGCGGCCGCCGACACCGAGGGTAAGCCCGGGCTGCGCTGGCGCGCCGGTCACCGCATCGATCACTCGCGTCGCTCGGTGCAGCGCGCGGTCCGGACCGCCCGCCGCGAGGCGAAGATCGCCGCGCGCTCGGCGGCCACCGCCCGCCGACTTCCGGGCTGACCTGCATCAATACGCCCACCACCCCCCGCAAGGCCATCAATCACCTGAACCGTCCGACACCCGTTAACGCGGTGGAAATGTCAAAAACACGTGTGGGATCGGACACGGTCGCATAACGCGGGAGGCAACAACGTGAGGCACCGTTCTAGGCTCCGTGCGGGACCTGGACGGGTAGGACGACTTTGGTACGGGGGTGGCACCGCCATGCCGGCGCTCGTCGGTAGACGGATGGACCGCCTCGCTCCAGTCCGTCGCGGTACGCGTGGGATCGATCGCAGGACAGTCGTACGGACCGGCATCGTGGCCGCAGTCGCTTACGCCGCTTGGCTCGCCATCGGCACCTTCGGGCGGCCGTACAACTTCTTCGACATGAAGATCTACCACGGTGCCGTGGTGTGGTGGGCGAGCGGCCATGAGCTGTACGACTTCATCGCCCCCTCGACGACCCTGGGCTTCACCTACCCGCCCTTCGCCGGGCTGGTCATGCTGCCGATGTCCTGGCTGCCGGTCCAGGCCGCCGGCTGGCTCAACGCGCTGGCCAGCATCGCCGCGCTCACCGTCGTGCTGGCCGCGCTGCTGCGCCCGATCGTCGACCGGCTCGGCTGGCCGCTCTGGTTCACCGTCGCCGTCGCCACGCCGATGGCGCTGGCCATCGAGCCGTCCCGGGAAACCCTCGGCTACGGCCAGGTCAACCTGCTGCTCTTCGCACTGATCATGGCGGACCTGGTCGGGCTGCGCTGGCGGGCCAAGCGGGGGACCCACCACGACCGCGCCGACTCCGCACCGGCCCGCTTCGTCTACAGCGGCACCTGGGCGGGGGTGGGCATCGGGCTGGCCACCGCGGTCAAGCTGACCCCGGCACTGTTCATCGCGTACCTGATGATCACCCGGCAGTGGCGGGCGGCGCTGACCGCCGTCGGCACCACCGTCGCGGTGACCCTCGGGACCTTCGCGTTGTGCGGGGAGGAGTCGCGGACGTACTTCAGCTCCGTGCTCTGGCAGACCGAGCGGGTCGGCGCGGCGGACATGACCGCCAACCAGTCCCTCGCCGGCCTGCTGGCCCGCCTCTACGACTCGATCGAGACGCCCGGCCTGCTCTGGCTGGCCTTCTCGGTGCTGATGCTGGCGCTCGGGCTGTCCCGCGCGGCCAGCGCCCGGGCCGACGGCGATGAGCTGACCGCGTTCACCCTGGTCGGGCTGACCGCCAACGTGATCAGCCCGATCTCCTGGTCACACCACCTCGTCTTCGTGATCCCGGCGATCATCGTGCTGGCCGACGCCGCGGTACGCCGCCGCGAGGCGAGCCGTGGGCTGTCGATCCGGATCGCCGGGACTCCGCCGGCCGGTGGGGTGCCACCGCTGCGCCCGCCGATCTGGTACCCGACCCTCACCGGGATGCGGCACGGGGTCGGCGCGCTCGCGCTCTACCTGCTCTTCCTGATCTCGCCCATCTGGCCGTACGAGCACCAACTGCCCGAGGTGTCGCACTACCGGGACGGCCTGTTCGGCGCCCTGATGGAGAACTCGCTGGCGATCACCCTGATCGTGCTGGTCGCGGCGCTGCCGTGGCGGCCCGGCGCCGAACCCGCCTTCTACCACGACCGGCTGGTCCGCACCGCCCAGCTCACCGCCCGTCGCTGACGGTGCGCCCCGCCCTGACCGGGCGGGCGGGCCGGTCAGGGGCAGTTCACCCACTCCTCCGTGCCGTCGGCGAAGACCTGCCGCTTCCAGATCGGCAGCCGCGCCTTCACCTCGTCGACGAGCCGGGCACAGGCCGCGAAGGCCGCCGCCCGGTGCGCGGTGCTGACGGCGGCGACCAGGGCCACGTCGCCGATCTCCAGCCGGCCGATCCGGTGCGACACGGCCACCGCGTACACCTGCGGGTCGGCGGCGATCTCGGCGGCGACCTCGCGGAGCACGGCCTCGGCGGTGGGGTGGCCCTCGTACTCGAGCAGGGTGACGCCGCGACCGTGGTCGTGGTCGCGGACGACGCCCTGGAACGAGACCACCGCGCCGGCCCGCCGGTCGGTGACCGCCGCCTCGTGCGCGGCCAGGTCGAGCGGCTGGTCGGTCACCGCGCCGACGGTGACCCCATCGACGAGGCTCACTGTTCCTCCTTCGTTCGCGACTGCGGGGCGCTCACCAGGCCCGCTCCCCGGGGGTCAACGGCAGCGGTACGACAGGCACTCGGGCCCCGACCTCGCCGGTGGTGCCTGGCCGGATGACCGCGAACCCGTCCGCCCCGGCCAATCCGCGCAGCATCGCCGAACCGACGTGCCGCAACGGGTGGGCGGTGCCGGCGGCCCGGTCCACCCGGACCAGCGCGAGGTGGGTGTAGTCGCCCCGGCCGGCGATCGGTTCGGCGAGGGTGGCCTGCGGCAGCACCGGCATCGGCCGGCCCGCCAGGCCGGCGAGCAGCGGCGCGACCAGCGAGACCAGCGCGACGATGGCGGACTGCGGATTGCCCGGCAGGCCGGCCACGAAGCGGACCCGACCGTCGTCGCCCACCAGCCGGGCCAGCAGCATCGGGAAGCCCGGCCGGACCGCGACGGTGTTGACCACGTAGTCCGCGCCGAGCGCCGCCAGCGTGGGATGTAGGTGGTCGACCGGGCCGTGCATGGTGCCGCCGGTGGTGCAGACCAGGTCGGCGTCGGCCAGCGCGCCGCGCAGGGCGGCCACGTGGGCGGAGAGGGTGTCGGCCACCGGGCCGACCACGTCGGCCGGACGCACCTGGCAGCCGTACCGGCGCAGCCAGGCCGGCACCGCCGGGCCGAGGGCGTCGCGGACCCGGCCGGCGCCGGGCGGGCCGGAGGTGAGCAGTTCGTCGCCGAAGACCAGCAACGCGGCGCGTGGCTGCCGGCGGACCCGCAGGGTGTCGTGGCCGCAGGAGGCGGCCAGGCCGATCACCGCCGGGTCGACCGCGGTGCCCACCGGCAGCAGCTCCTCCCCGGCGTACGCCTCGTCGCCCGGCTCCCGCCACTCCGGCTGCGGGCGCGGCGTGCCGGCCACACGACCATCGGGGGTACGGCTGGACTCCTCGATCCGCAGGATCGCGGTGGTGCCCTCGGGGACCATCGCGCCGGTGGCGATCTCGGCGGTGGTGCCGTCGGCGGTCAGCGGGGACGGGGTGTGCCCGGCGAGCACCCGGCCCACCACCTGCCACGGGCCGTCCCCGCGCACCGCCCAGCCGTCGACGCTGGAGGTGGGGAAGGCCGGCAGGTCGGTACGCGTGGTGAGCGGTTCGGCGAGGGTGTGCCCGTCGACGTCGGCCAGTGGCCGGTCGACGGCGGGGAGCGCGGCGGCGAGGCCGACCGCGTACACCCGGGAGCGGGCCTCCGCCCATTCGGCCGGCGGCGGCGCGGCGACCTGCGCCGCGGCGGCTGCGGTTTCCGTGCTCATCCGGCGAGCCTATCGCCGACCTGCGGCTCGTGCGTGGTCAGTGGTCACCGCCCCGGAGCTGGTCGACCGCGTGGGTCAGGATCGGCCCGAGCACGGCCAGCCCGTCCTTCGCCCCGCCCCGCGAGCCGGGCAGGTTGACCACCAGCATCCGGCCGACCACGCCGGCCAGCCCCCGGGACAGGGCAGCAGCGGGAATCTTGTCCCGGCTGTGCGCCCGGATCGCCTCGGCGATGCCGGGGATCTCGTAGTCGAGCAGGGCGCGGGTCACGTCGGGCGTCCGGTCGGTCGGGGTGATGCCGGTGCCGCCGCTGGTGAGCACCACGTCGACACCCTCGTCGCGAGCCGCCCGCAACGCGGCACCGACCGGCTCGCCGTCGGGCACCACGACCGGCTCGCCGACCTCGCAGCCCAGCTCGCGCAGGCCGGCCACGAGGAGGGGACCGCTGGTGTCCGCGTACACCCCGGCCGCGGCCCGGTTGGACGCGACGATCACCCGGGCACGGATCACGGCCGGTCCTCCGGTCGCACCCACTCGCCGGTCTTGCCGCCCTCCTTGCGGAGCACACGTACCGCGTCGACGGAGGCGGCCGGGTCAACGGCCTTGACCATGTCGACCAGGGCGAGGCCGGCCACGGCCACCGCGGTGAGCGCCTCCATCTCGACGCCCGTCCGGTCGGCGGTCCGCGCGGTCGCGATGATCTCGACGGTGTCGGTGGTGAGCCGCAGGTCGACGGTCACGCCGTGCAGGGCGATCGGGTGGCAGAGCGGGATCAGATCGGGCGTGCGCTTGGCCCCCATGATCCCGGCGAGCCGGCCGACGGCGAGCGCGTCGCCCTTGGGCAGGCCGTCGCGGCGCAGCAGCTCCACCACCTCGGCCGTGGTGCGGAGCCGGCCGGCGGCGACCGCGAGCCGGCCGGAGACCGGCTTGGCGGAAACATCGACCATCCGGGCCGCCCCGGCCTGGTCGACGTGGGTGAGCTGCGCGGGTTCGGTCACGGCGCGAGCCTATCCCTCGGGTACGACCAGACGACGGACGCCGGTGGGGAGGAGCGCCGCCGACGGTGCCGATCGGGCGCTCCTCCCGCACCTACCCGCCGGCAGGTCGCTGGGGGGAACTCGCCGGCGGGCGTCTCGTCGACTCGGCCCTCTCCCGTGCAGGGCCTCCCCCGATCGCCGACCGTGCGGGACGGTAGCGGACGCCGCGATAAGAAATCGATAAGAAGAGTCGCCTGGTCAGCCCACGGTCTCGGCGAGGCTCCGGCGCACCTCGTGCCGCTCGGGGACACCCATCCGTTCGAAGATCGCCAGCGCCCGGTGCCAGTACCTCCGCGCCTCCGCCGGATCGCTCTCGACCAGGTGTTGGGCGAGCCCGTGGAGCGCCCGCCCCTGTTCAAACGGGTGAGAGATGCGGGTGGCGACGTGCAGTGCTGCCCGGTAGGTTGCCGCCGATTCCTCGTGCCGCCCCACGGCCCGGAGGGTCTGCGCCAACTCGTTGCGCGCCTCCGCCTGCACGTGACGTTCGCCAGCGTTGGCTGCGGCTTCGAGGGCCGCCCGGTGATGGGTCAGGGCTTCCTCGTACCGACCGAGCTGTCGGTAGGTCCCGGCCAGGTCGCTGAGGGTTTCGGCCCGGGCGTACCCGTGGCCGATGCGGTCTCGAAGTGCCAGGGAGGCACGGAGCAGCCGCTCTGCCTGTGCACACTCCCCCGTGCGATAACGCACACCGCCGAGGTGGCCGAGTGCGTTCGACATGTGGAAGTAATCCGGCTTGAGGCGGGCGACGAAAAGATGCAGGCGATGAACGGCCATGGCCTCCTCGTACCTGCCAAGGAACCGCAGGGTGAGCCCGAGGTTGGGCAGGATCGGAAGACTGTCCAAGGCGCCCGCTCGCAGTGCCGACTGGTTGATCTCGAGCGACTCCTGGAGGCGGCCGGTGAGCCAGTAGAGGACGCCGAGGTTCACCCGTGCCCGGTCCGAACCTTCGGCGTCGCCGAGAGCCGCGCGGATCGACACGACTTCATTCAAATGCGCCAACGCCTCCTGGTAGAACCCGGTGCGCACACAGGCCGAGGCGAGGTAGTTGTGCATGACGGCGACCGCGTGGCGATCGCCCGACCGGAGCGCGGCGGTCAACCCTTCCCGATGGGTCGCGGAGATGTCGTCGAAGTAGCTGCGCAGGTAGAAGAAGCGCCAGGCGGCGCGGGCCAGTCGCCACGCCAACTCCTCATGCCCCTGTCGCGTCGCCTGCCGCACGAGGGCGTTCAGGTTGAGTCGTTGTTTCTCCAACCACTCCAAGTCGCCGGGCTGTCGGACCACGAGAAGATCCGGTCGACGCGGGGCCGCCAGCCGGAGGTGCTGACCGACCAGGCGCGGTTCCTCGATCGACGCACAGATCCTCACGACAGAATTCAGGAGGTGGTCCAGCAGGCCGTCGACGGCTGCGGACCGGGCGGCCGGGGAGTCCGTCTGCATTCCCAACTCGGACGCGTACTGCCACATCAGGTCGTGGACGCGGTAGCGTCCTTCGGTCAACTCCTCGACCAGGTGGCGGTCGACGAGTTCGTCCACCACGTCGGTCGCCTCGTCGAACGAGAGGCCGGTGAGCGCCGCGATCATGGCAGGGTCGAGATGATTGCCGGTGACCAGCCCGAACGCCCGGAACACCTGCTTGGCCCGATCGCCCAACGGCTCGTACGACTCGGCGAAAGCCTCGACGATGGTCCGGGCCTCGGCCCGCAACTGCGGAAGGAAGGCCGGCTTCCGGGCCAGCCGGCGGACCATGTCGGACATGCTCCAGGCGGGCCGGTGCGCGAGTCGGGTACCAGCCAGCCTGATGGCGAGCGGTAGCCGGCCACAGAGACGTACCACCTCCGCCGCATTCTCGACGTCAGCTCTTACTCGTTGCTCACCTGCCAACGCTGTGAGCAGGCTCAGCCCTTCCTGCTCCGAGAGCACGGAGAGGGAGACCGGAGGCTGCGTGGTGAGCGCCAGGAGGCGACGTCGACTGGTCACGAAGACGACCGGTTCGCCGGACGTCGGCAGCAGCGGGTCGACCTGGGCGCTGTCCGCGGCGTTATCGAGCACCACGACAACTCGGCGGAGTGCCAGTTCCCTCCGCCACATCTCCATCCGCTCGGTCAGATCCCCCGGAATCCGACTGGCTGGCACGCCCAGCTGGCGAAGCAGGGTGACGAGCGCCGCAGCCGGCTGAATCGGGCCGCCGTCCGAGTGTCCCTGGAGATCGATGAACAACTGTCCGTCGGGGTAGCGGTCGGCGAGGCGCGCGGCGAAATGGACGGCCAGGGTGGTCTTACCGCATCCCGCCATGCCGTCGATCACGCGGATCACCGGGCTTCCCGTCTCGCCGGCGGTGATGTCGTGGAGCACCTGCCCAACGATCTCCCGCCTACCGACGAAGTCCGGCACCACGCGCGGCAACCAACTGATCGCCGGCCCGGCTTCCCCGGGCGGGAAGGGCGGGGCGGCCTGCGACCGGCTGGGCGGGAACGTCTTCCGACTCGACCGGGCATGCAGCGCCGATCCACGCAGCTGCTCCAGCTCGGTTCCGGGCGGCACGCCCAACTGATCAGCGAGCGCATCACGAGTGATCTGGTAGACGGTGAGGGCACCGCTGAGATCGTCGACCTGAATGAGGGCCCGCATGAGCAGCGCCTGGGCGGGCTCCCGTACGGGTTGCTGCGATGCGTGAGCGCGGAGTAGGGGAAGAGCGAGGTCGGCCTGGCCGGCCCTCAGGTACAGGTCGGCCAGGAACTCCACCGCCGACTGCCGCTCGCGATCCGCCACGTCGCGATGCACCAGCAGCGATGGCCCCAACGGAAGCCCGGCGAGCAGTGAGCCCTGCCAGTCCTCGATCACCTGGCTGAGGAGATCTGCCGCCTGCATCGGATCACCGGCCTCAGCCAGCTCGCGAGCACGGCGCCATTGCGCCGAGAGGCGGATCACGTCGACTCGGCTCTCGTCCATCCGGAGGCGATAGCCACCCGGTTCCCGGACGACGGCGGCGTAGCCTCCCGGGGCACGTTCCAGGCTCCGCCGCAAGGTTGCTGCATAGGTACGGACGTTCGGAATGGCCGAGGGCGGGGGACAGTTGGGCCACAACTCGTCGACCAACTGGTCCACCGTGACCAACCGACCGGCCCTCAGTGCGAGCATTGCGAGTACAAGCTGCTGCTTCGGTGTGCCGAGAGGCAGATCCCTTGCCTCAAGCGATACTGCAAGGCCACCCACGACTCGAATTTCCACGAGGGTCGACTCCGGTTCAATGAGCGGCGATCGATCGCACCAGAAGATTACCCATAATTCTCAAAGGCCGGTGACCTGGCGGCATGGATCGGAGTCGTCAGGGGCGCGCCTAGGTCTCCTCCATACCGTTGCTGAGGGCCAACCAAAGCGACGGTTGAAAAGGGTGCCGGCTCTGGCGAGGCTAGCAACAGATGCAACTTCCATTGAACCAGTGACTGCATTCGGCAACGACTCGGGTACGAACAGGATAGGGCCGGCTCCGCTCCGCATAACCTCGATGAACAGAACGTCATATATCGCTACAGTGTTGCCTAATGTTGCGCATACCGACATTTATATCTTTTGTCTGGGCATATCTTGCTTCTAAGCTGCCTTTCAAGCGGTTACGAGAACGCCTTGAATGTTTTGCAAGACAGCCGGGAAGGAGTCGGATGATGCGCGGCAGCGAGTGGCAGTGAACGCGGAGACTTCACCAGGCAAATTTGGCGAGGTAGGCTGCCGGCATCGCAGGTGCTGGTTGACGCTGGTGCAGACGTCAGCCGTTCAGCCCATGGAGCTGGATGAGCCGAACCGACGGACGACATGACGCTGGGACCGATCGGCGCCTCGTGGCGCTCGTCGGTCTCACTGTCGTCCTCGCGTCGGCAGTGGCCACCGTCGCAGCGGTCTCCCTGGCACGGCACCCACCTAGCTCCGTTCGCGACGTCGGGACGTTCGTCACGCTGATCTTTATGATCACGGTCGGTGGCATCGTCAAGACCTCCGTCCGGATCCGGTCGACGAACCTCGCCATCGCATGGGTCGAGACCGCCATCGTCATCGGCGTCGCGATTGCGCCAGGCTCGTGGGTCATTCTCAGCACCGCCGCAGCCGTTGCCATCGTCTACGTGATGCTGCGGCTACCAGTCATCAAGACGGTCTTCAGCATCGGCAAGAACGTGCTGATCGCCGGAGCCATGGTCGCGGTCGCCCGGTCCCTCGACTGGCCCTCCCCGTCGGTCAGAACCCTCATCGGCACCCTAGGAATCGTCTACCTCGTCGCAGCGTTGCTCGACGATCTGCTTGCCATGCCGGTGATTGCACTCGCCTCGGGAACGCCGATCTCCCGGCAGTTCCGCACCAACCTCGACCTGCGGATCGCAGGCTTCGCGGTCCGGTTCGTCGTGGCAGCCTGCACCGTACTCATCCTCCGAGCTGACCCACGGCTTCTACTCGCCGTGCCACCGCTGGTGCTCAGCCTGCACCTGGCCTACTCCACCCGGTTTCGCACCCGCACCGAGCAGCAGGCCTGGCAGCGGCTCGCCCGGACCACCGACGCCCTCAACGTCGTCGACCTCGACCAGGTGCTCACCACCGCCGTCACCCAGGCCGCCGAGCTCTTCTCCGCCGACGAGGTCGAGATCGAGCTGCGCGACGGCCCGCGCACGGTCCGCGGTGGTACCGGCGGCATCGCCTACGACGGAGAGGCCCCGAAGCCCAGCGCGGTGACCGGCACGATCGTCCCGGTCGCGCTGGAGGGACACGAACGAACCGTCGACCTCGGCGTGCTGCGGCTGCGCTTCGCCGGCCCGGTGCAGCTCTCCGAGCGGGAGCAGTACACCCTGCGTACCTTCGCCTCGGCGCTGTGCACCGCGGTCCGCAACGCGCAGGCGTACGCCGAGCTGGCCCGGATCGCCGAGGAGCACGCGTACGCGGCCACCCACGACGCGCTGACCGGGCTCTCCAACCGCCGGCATCTGCTCGACGAGGGCACCGAGCAGCTCACCAACCGGCACGCCGACGGGGTCACCGCGCTGGTGCTGATCGACCTCAACCACTTCAAGGAGGTCAACGACACCCTCGGGCACGGCGCCGGCGACCAGGTGCTGACGCAGGTCGCCGACCGGTTGCGGGCGGCGGCCAACCCCGGTGACCTGGTGGCCCGGCTCGGCGGCGACGAGTTCGCCGTCCTGCTGCGCGGCCTGCCCGCCCCGGCGGTCGCGGCGCACCGCGCCGAGTCACTCCTCGGCGCGCTGCACGAGCCGCTCGAACTCGACGGTATGCGGATCAGCGTGGAGGCCAGCGGCGGGATCGCCGTCGCGCCGGCCAGCGGCGGGATGCCCGAGCTGCTCCGCCGCGCCGACGTGGCGATGTACCAGGCCAAGCGGGCCGGCCAGCGGATCTCCACGTACGCTCCGACCCGCGACACCGCCGACCTGGGCCGGCTCACCCTGGGCGGCGAGTTGCCCCGCGCGGTGGCCGACCACGAGTTCACCGTCACCTTCCAGCCGATCGTCGACCTGGCCAGCGGCGCGGCCATTGGCGCGGAGGCGCTGGCCCGCTGGCACCACCCGACCCACGGCATGATCGATCCGCTGCGGTTCCTGGAGGCGGTGGAACGCTCGGGGCTGCTGCCCGCGTTCGCGGAGACGATCCTCGATCAGGCGCTGATCGCGGCCAGCACCTGGCGGGCGGCCGGGTTCGACCTGCCGGTGTCGGTGAACGTGTCGCCGCGCAGCCTGCTCGACCCCCGCTTCCCCGGGGCGGTGCTGGCCCGGCTGCGGGCGCACGACCTGCCGCCCGACCGGCTGGTGCTGGAACTGACCGAGACCCTCACGCTCAGCCAGCTCGACGTGGTCGACCAGGTCCTCAGTCGGCTCCGCGACTCCGGCGTACGACTGGCCCTGGACGACTTCGGCACCGGCTACTCCTCGCTCTCCCTGCTCTCGCGCATCCCCGTGCACGAGCTGAAGATCGACCGCAGCTTCGTCGCCGCCATGGACGGCGCGCCCGAGGCCGCCGCGGTGATCCGCTCGACGCTGGACCTGGGCCGCAGCCTCGACCTGACCGTGGTCGCCGAAGGTGTGGAGAACGAACCGCAGCGGCGGGCGCTCTGGGAGCTGGGCTGCGTCGCCGGGCAGGGTCATCTCTTCGCCCGGCCGCTGCCGGTGGGCGCGCTGCTCGCCGCCCTCCAGCGGGGTGCGGGCGGGCGACCGGGCAGCCTCGCCGCGCCGCTGCACGACGAGGCCGCCGTGATCCGCCTGCCCGGCCGCCGCACCGGCGGGCGCGGTCGCGCCGCGACGCCGACCTCCGGCGCCGGCCAGACCGCTGACGAGCCCCGCCGCCGCTGAACCGGCCGCCACCGCCGGAATCGCCGCGCACGGAACCTCTCCAGGATGGCCGGCCAACGCCCGGTCGAGTCGCGAGCGGGGGAGCGAGCGCCGCGCTGCCGGTCGGACGGCGTCTGCCAGACTGGCCGGCGTGACCGCCGACCCCGACCGGCCCGCCCCCGCCACCCGCCGCTGGCAGGCCGTGGATTCCGCCGCCGGCGGCCTCGCCCTCGACCTGGGCCTCTACGCCGTGTCGGCGGTCTTCGCCGCAGTGACCGCCGGCACCTCCACCTTGACCCCGCACCGCGCCTGGGGTGCCATCGCCGCCGTCGGCTACCTGCTGGCGGCGCTCCTGGTGACCGGCCAACTCCTCGCCCGGCGCGGCCACCTCGGTCCGGCCCTGGCCGGGCTGCCCGCCCGGTGGGCGGTCGCCGGGCTCGCCTGGGCCGCCACCGCGCTGCTGCCGATCGTGACGCAGAGCGCCCAGCGGGCGGCGGGGCGTACCGACCGGGCGCAGGAGGAAGTGGTGGTGGTCGAGCACGCCGGTGCTCGGCTCGTCGAACACGGCACCCCCTACCTGGGCCATGACGCGATCGCCGCGCTCCCGCCGGCCGAACAACTGCTCGGTTACACGCCGTACCAGCCGGGGATGGCGCTGTTCGGGCTGCCCCGGGCCGCCGCCGACGCCTGGTGGACCGACGCCCGGGTCTGGTTCGCCCTGGTCACCGCGCTGGTGCTGGCCGCCGCGGTGGCGGCCCTGCGCGCCGCGCCCGCCCCCGACGCACCCCGCCGGGACGCCGCCGTGCTGCGCGGCGTGCAGGCGGCCACCGTCCTGCCGATCTGCGCGCTCACCCTGGCCACCGGCGGCGACGATCTGCCCGTACTCGCGCTCTGCCTGCTCGGGCTGGCCCTCGCTGCCGCTGGTCGGCCCGGTCGGGCCGGCCTGGCCGTCGGGGTGGCCGGCGCGCTGAAGCTCTTCGCCTGGCCGGTGGCGCTCGTGCTGATCTGCTGGGCGGTCACCCGCCGGGCCGGCCTGCGTACCGCTCTCGGCGCCGTCGGCCTGCCGGTGCTCGCCCTGCTCCCCGTCCTGCTGGTCGACCGGGACGCCCTGGTCGAGAACGTGCTGCGCTTCCCGCTCGGGCACGGGCTGGTGACCAGCCCCGCCCAGTCCCCGTTCCCCGGTCACCTGATCGCCGCCGCGCTGCCCGCCGGCCGGGTCATCGCCGCCGCGCTGCTGGTCGCGGTGGGCGTGGCGATCGCCGTCCGGCTGCTGCGCCGCCCGCCGCGCACCGCCGCCGCCACCGCACTGATCTGCGGGTACGGGCTGCTCGCGGCGATCCTGCTGATGCCCTCGACCCGGTTCGGTTACCTGCTCTACCCGGTCGCCCTGCTGGTGCTGGCCCCCGCGCTGGCGCTCGCCGAAAACCCGCGCCCGCCGGCCGGTGCCGGCCCGACCGGCTTCCGGAACTCCCGGACGCGGCCCGCCGGCAGGGCGTACACCTGAGGACATGACCACCTACCGCGATCGGGCCGAGGCGGGCCAGCGGCTCGCCGACCACCTCACCGAACTCACCGGACGGCCGGACGCCATCGTTCTCGGCCTGGTCCGCGGCGGCGTGGAGGTCGCCCGGGTGATCGCCGAACGGCTCGGCGTGCCCATGGACGTGCTCGTGGTCCGCAAGCTCGGCGTGCCGTACGCACCCGAGGTGGCGTACGGGGCGCTCGGCCCCGGCGGGGTGCAGGTGCTCAACGCGATGGTCGCCGACCGGCTCAGTGACGCCGACAAGACCCAGGTACGGCAGCGGGAGCAGGCCGAACTGGACCGCCGCGAGAGCCTCTACCGGGCCGGCCGCCCGCCGCTCGACCTCACCGGGCGGGCCGCGGTCATCGTCGACGACGGGCTGGCCACCGGTGCCACCGCCCGGGCCGCCGTGCAGGTCGCCCGCCACCTGGGCGCGGCCCGGGTCATCGTGGCCGTGCCGGTCGGCTCCCGGGAGGCGTACGAGATGCTCGCCGCCGAGGCCGACCAGGTGGTCATCCTGGAGACCCCGCCCGACTTCATGGCGGTCGGCGCGTACTACGAGGACTTCCACGAGGTCTCCGACAACGAGGTGACGGAAACGCTCAAGGCCACCGCGTGAGTCCACCGGGTACCGTCGGTGCCATGCAGCTCACCTGCCCGAAGTGTCACGGAGACATGCGCCAGTACGAGCGCAGCGGAGTCATCATCGACCAGTGCGGCGAGTGCCGCGGCATTTTCCTCGACCGCGGCGAACTCGAGAAGCTGTTCGAGGCCGAGGCGAACTGGAACCAGCAGCACGCCGGCCCGCCGCAGGGGGCCCAGGCGGCCGGCGGCTACACCCCGCCACCGCCACCGCCCGCCGCCCCGCACCAGCCCGGGTACGGCACCGTTCCGCCGCCCCCTCCGCCGCCGCCCGGCCACGGCTACGCCCAGCCCGCCTACGGGCACGGCCAGCACTACGGCTACCACGGTCACTACCGACGGAAGAAGCACCACGGCTTCCTCGGCGAACTCTTCGACTGACCGGTGCGGCGGGCCGGGCCGACCACCGGCCCGGCCCGCCCACCGTGGTGCCCGCCCGGCACCGCCGTGGCAGGCTGCACCCACGACCGAGATCCGGCAGCACGAGGGGCGTACGACGGCATCACCGCCGTGGTCAGCGGGCTGGACGACGCCGACCTGCAACGACCGACCCGCTGCCGCGGCTGGCTCGTCGCCGACCTCCTCTTCCACGTCCTCTGCGACGCCCAGCGGGCCCTGGTCGCGCTGGCCAGCCCGGCCGAGGGCCCGGCCGACGTGGACGACGTCAGCTACTGGCGGGCCTTCGCCGGCGGCAGCAGCGACGCCACCCGCGTCGCGGTGGCCACCATGGACGGTCTGCTCAGCGACGACGCCGTCCGACCGGCCGGCTGGAACGACCCGGAATACCTGCTCAAGGCCACCGGCCGGCTGCCGCTCAGCGACCGCGACCGGCGCGACCTGGGCGAGGCTGCCGGCTGGTTCCCGCTGCTCGGCTGACTCCTGCTGCCCGGTCAGTCCGGTACCGCACCGCCGCTGACATTGGCCACCGTGCCGGTCATTCCGCTCGCCCGGTCCGATGCCAGGAACGCCGCCACCTCGGCCACCTCCGCCACCGTCAACGCCCGGCCCAGCGGGCTCCCCGCCGACACCAGCTCCAGCAACCGGTCGGGGTACGGCTGCAACCACGGCACCGCCACGAGCGGCGGCACCCCGGCCGACCCGGCCGGCCGGCGGGACTGCCGCTCCAGGTGGTCGAGGCAGGCGTTGGTGGCGATCCGGTAGAGCCAGGCCCGGAGGGAGGCCCGCCCCTGCCAGGTCTCCCGCCGTCGCCAGGCCCGCAGGAACGTCTCCTGCACCAGGTCCTCCGACTCGTCGTACGAGCCGAGCATCCGGTAGCAGTGCACCCGCAGCTCACCGCGGTGCCGCTCGGTCACCCGGGCGAAGGCGACCTCGTCGCCCGCCGCCACGGCCTCGTCCTCGGTGCGTCCCGTCGCCCGCATCGGATCACCCTCCGTCTCGTCGTCCTCCTTGAGACGGCTTCCGGTCCGGAAAGTCATCGCCCGACACGGGTCAGACGATGGCCATGTCGACGAAGCGGGACAGGTGCAGCTGGGCGGCCACGGTCACGGTGTCGGTCGGACCGTTCCGGTGTTTTGCCACGATGAAGTCCGCCTCTCCGGCACGCGGCGACTCCTTGTCGTAGTAGTCGTCGCGATGGAGAAGGATGACAACGTCGGCATCTTGCTCAATCGAGCCAGATTCCCGCAGGTCGGACAGCTGCGGGCGCTTGTCGGTGCGTTGCTCGGGACCGCGGTTCAGCTGGCTCACCGCGATCACCGGGCACTCGACCTCCTTGGCCAGCAGCTTGAGGCCACGGGACAGGTCGGCGACCTCCTGCTGCCGGCTCTCGGTGCGCTTCGGTGAGGTCATCAGCTGGAGATAGTCGACCACGATCAGCTTGAGGTCGTGCTTCTGCTTGAGCCGCCGCGCCTTGGACCGGATCTCCATCAGGTTCATGCTCGGCGTGTCGTCGACGAAGAGTGGCGCCTCGCTAATCTCGCCCATGCAGCGGGCCAGCTTGGTCCAGTCGTCGTCGGAGAGCTGGCCGCTGCGCAGCACATGCAGCGGCACGCGGGCCTCGGCCGAGAGGAGTCGCATGACGATCTCGACCTTGCTCATTTCCAGCGAGAAGATCGCCGACGCATGGTTGTAGCGAATCGACGCATTTCGGGCAAAGTCCATAGATGCGGTCGATTTTCCCAGACCAGGCCTGCCTGCCACGATGATGAGTTGGCCCGGGTGCAGGCCGTTCAGCAGCCGGTCGAGGTCGCTGAAGCCGGTCGGCACGCCGGTCATCACGCCGCCCTGGGCGCCCACGGCCTCGATCTCGTCCAGCGTCGGCTGGAGCATGTCGGCCAGCACGGCGAAGTCCTCGCTGACCCGCTTCTCGGTGACCTCGTAGACGGCCTGCTGGGCCAGGTCGACCACGTCGTCGACGTCCCGGCTGCCGCCCTGGCCGGTGCCGTACCCGAGCTGGACGATCTTCGTGCCGGCCTCGACCAGCCGGCGCAGCACCGCACGCTCGCCGACGATGCGCGCGTAGTAGGCGGCGTTGGCGGCGGTGGGCACGCTGGCGATCAGCGTATGCAGGTACGGTGCGCCACCGATCCGGGCCAGGTCGCCGGAGTCGGCCAGGGCCGCCGCGACGGTGATCGGGTCGGCGGGCTCGCCTCGGCCGTAGATGTCGAGGATCGCGTCGAAGACGGTGGCGTGCACCGGGCGGTAGAAGTCGTTGGACTTCAGGATCTCGACGACGTCGGCGATGGCGTCCTTGGAGAGCAGCATGCCGCCGAGGACGCACTGCTCGGCGGCCACGTCCTGGGGCGGGGTCTTCTCGAACGGCGCGTCCCGCTGCGGCGGTGCGGACGACGGCCCCCCGGTCCGCTCCGTCCGCTGGTCGTCGGTGACCGACACGGGTCCCCCCTCGCTGCGTCGGATCGAATCCAGCTCTACCGCCGGGGTGTGACAGGTTTCGGCGGCCCTCCGGTCGATCGGGGGCCACCGCCCGGACGGTCGGAGGGACCACGATACGGAACCCGAGCTCAGGCCCTCAACAATGCCGGTGGACGAGCCTCGGGACAACCTGTGGACGCCGGGGGCCGGGCATGTGTGCAGGGTGTGCACAAGGTGTGGAAAACTGCTGGGCAGTTCTGTCCACAAGCACCCTGAGCTGCTGCTTCGCAATCCCCACCCTGTGGACGACAGATTTCGGGTGAAGCCTCTGGGCTGTTCGTCCCGTACTATCTCTGCGAACGGCTACACCTGGACAGCGGATTGCACTTTCGGTTGAGAAGGGTCACGCTCCGGCCGTGAGTTACCGGGACTGGGGAAGCGGGGAGGGCAGCCCGCGCGAGCGCCAGCCGATCGCCCCGTGGGACGACCCCGGCGAGCCGTTCCCCGCAGACCGGTACGCATCCGACCGTCACGGCACCCCGAGCCGCCGCCGCGCGATCGAGCGCGGCCAGGACGAGCCGGTCTACGCCTATCTTCCCCGCTGGGCGCTGGAGTCCGGGGTGCGCCGGGCGGACGGCGGCGGGCGGCACGCCGCCCCGGACGACGATGACGCCGTCGAGTCGCCGTACTCAGATGGTGGCTGGCA
>NZ_JAPDPH010000290.1 GCF_026013475.1 Micromonospora yasonensis
GGTAGCGCTGCAGGTCGGCCACCGGCGAACCGTTCCGGTGCACCCGGAACAGCAGTGCCTGGGTCTCTCCGAGTCGCGGCGTGCCCTCGTAGGTCACCGTGAATCCGTCGACGATGGACTCGCGGGCGGCGTCGGGTAGCGGCCGCGGCCGGTAATCGCCGGGCACGGTGAGGTCCACGCCGAGGGTCAGCGGAACCTGCGCCTTGGTCGAGCCGATGGCCGCGAAGTCGGCGTACGCCCGCCACGCGCCGGCCTGCGGCAGCACCAGGTCGACGCTCCAGGTGCCGTCCGGCGCCATCGTCGGGTGCAGGTGCTGGTAGCCGGAGAAGTCTCGACGCGCGACGATCAGATGCATCCGCTTGTCGTGCACGACCGCGAAGCTCCGCACCGGCTTGCGGTCGGGACCGATCACCCGGAACCGCCAAGTGCTCCGCGCCCCCGCCGTGAGCGAGGTCGCCTCGGGTACGAGGGTGTAGCCGCCCGCGCTGACGGCCAGCCCACCCACCTCGGCACCGGCAGCAACCGCCGCCGCACCGCCCGCGTGCTGGTGCCCGGCGCCACCCGAGGCGTGCATGCTGGCGCCGGTCGGCCCGCCCGTCGGACCCGAACCTGTCGGGCGCGCCGAGTCCCGGACCACCCCGCCGAGCGCAAAGCCGGCAACGAGCGCGACCGCGAGCCCACCGGCGACGGCGAGCAGGCGTAGAGACGCGCCGTCACGCGCAGACGGGGACGCCGGGCGAGGCGGCGCCTCGGTGACCGACGGCTCAGCCATCGGCGCCGGCCAGCTCGTAGCCTGCCGCGTCTACCGCGGTGACCGCCTGCACCAAGCAGCCGCCGGCCACACTCGTAACCGTGTACGTGTTGGCTTCAGACATCCGGTCTTCCTTCGTTGGCCGAGGAACGCCAGCCGGGACATGACTATCCGTACTGTTGCCGGAGAGCCGGAATCTCCCGCCAGGTGGCGGATCGGGGCGTCGTTGACCGGGTCGGTGGCGGTCCGCGGGCTGTACCGGCCGGTGACCTCGACCCAGTGGTCGGTGGGGGCGCCGGTTGGTGCGTCACCGGTAAGACCGACCGCGACTGGCGGGCCATCCGCTGCGCAGCAGGAGGGGGTGATCCGGTTCAGCATCGGCTGCCCGTCCGGGCCGATGCTGATGAATCCGCGAGGGCTACCATGCGGCCGCCGATGGACGCTCCGTTGCCGAAGGCTGCCCGGGAGGCGTGCCCGAGCCGTCGTCGGTGATGCCTCGGCCGGTTGGGTGGTGAGCGGGCCGCACGGTGCCTCCTGATGGGCGGGCGTCACGGGATCATATCGGCACCAGCAACCCTGGGGGCGGTTCGGCTGCCCGGGGCGGTCCAGCGGGACTGTCTGCCATCCTTAGCGCACCGTCGCCAGGTCCGGCAGATGCCAGGTGAGGGCCTGCTCGTCGCCGGTGGCCCACTGGAGCACGGCGAACCAACGCCCGCGAGCATCGAGTGGATCGCACCGGGAGACGAACTACTGGCCGACTTACCTCGCTGTGGCTGTCAGCCGTCAGAGCCTTCCACCGCTCCATCTGGCGTGAAGGTGCCGTCAACCTCTCCACCCTCTAGGTAGGCGTGTTGGTGGCCCCGTCCGGCCGTCGGTGACCGATCCGGCGTACGTCATCGAGGACAGCCTTGGCCACTGGCGCGCGCAACCGACCTGGCCGGTGACCGCGACGTCGTACGACGCACGGCTCTCGACCGGGCAGTACATCGACGACGGCGGTGCCTCGACGGCCGCTGCCGCGGCGCCTACCACGGCGGACAGCGACCGCTGGGACGTGGAGCGGGCGCCGCGGATCGAGCCGCTGTCCAACACCGAGAAGAACAGGGCAGAGAAGGGCGACACCGCCACCACCAGCTTCTGGACCTGGTCCACGCCCGCGCCCCAGGCACTCCGGCTCACCGGTACGCCGAGGATCACGCTGAACGCGAGCACGAACGGCAACGTGATGGTGCGCCTGTGGGACGTCGCTCCGGATGGCAGGGCGACCATGTTTGACGAGAACGTCGCGCTGGTGGAGCGTAGCGGATCGATCTCCTTCGACCTGAAGTCGACCGACTGGACCTTCGAGCGTGGGCACCGGCTGGGGGTCCAGATCGGGACCATCGACTCCAACAGATGGCGGGACATGCCCTCAGGCCACACGATCAAGGTCTCCGGCGCGCGGCTCACCCTGGGCGTGCAGGGTCCTCGGTCCGACCTGCCGACCCAGGGTGAGCGCTCGCCGTACCTGGACCGGTACCTGGCGGCGAACACCACCACCCTCAGCAACGTCGGCCCCGGCACCTTCCCGCTGAGACTTTCCCAGAACGGCTGACCAAGCGGCTGCCTGGCACCCGCCTACCGGGTGCCAGGCAGTGCGCTACGGCCTGGATGCCTGGTCTCGCATCATGAAGCCGTACTCGACGAGCAGCATCCCGGGCGTCAGCCAGCCCGGTCGACCACCCCGAGACCCAGCGGCCCTCGCCCCCGTTTGGACGAAATCCGGCAGCCGCCGCCGGACGGCAAGGGTCAGCGCCACGGCCAGCTCAACGGTGGTCAACGCCCACGCCGACCACCGGCTAGTTCTCCACAGTGCCCGCTGGCTGCTATAGGATCAGGCATGAGCACCCATGCTGAGCATCCCGCAGGGTTGACGTGTAGACCGCAGTCTTGGCTTCGATGGTCCGGGTGTGCTGGTCGCATACGATGATCATGTTCTTGGTGCGCAGGCAGGTGGCGGGCTTTTCCGGGTCGGGGCTGCGTAGCGCGGGATGGTAACGGTGTAGTCCGCGGTCGTGGCGGATGCGGTCAAGCAGGTGATCCTCCCGGATGTAGAGGATCTTCGGCTGCGGTGAGGTCTTGGTGCGGCTGCTCGTGTGGCCGTGCCGGCAGCGGTAGCCGGGACGACCGTGGACCCAGTGGGAATCCATGATGCGGCCGCAGACGCCGCAGCATACGAGGCCGGCCAGGAGGTAGTGGCGAGGAGTGCCGTCGGTGGGGGTAGTCGCGGTGTGGATGGCCTGGGCTGCGACGAACTGCTCCTCGCTCACCAACGGCGCGGCGAGCGCGCCACGGCGACTCTGCCCGATCGGTGAAGCCGCGCCGCTGGCGGCGTGCACCAACGACGGAGCACCGGCCGGTCGGGCGGCCCCCGCGGCGTCTCAAGGTCGGTGGTCCGTCGGAGGCGTCCGCCGGCCGGGAGATGGTGGCGTTGTCGCGGCACGTCGATGGCCTCTGCGGTCGGGTTCTATCCCGCGCCCTGAAGCGGCGCTCTTGTTGGCCGGTTCTGACCCGGTATCAGGTTCCCCTACTCAGAGACTGGTCCGGCTTGCCGGCGACGTAGCGTGCGGATCCACCCCTGGGCGGTGTGCCGTGGCACGTTGTAGTGGTCGGCGACGGCAGTCACACTCCCGGCCTGCTGGTAGACCGCTTCGAGATCGGCCGGTGAGCGCCGGTATACCCGCCCCTCGCCTCCGGAGGCCGCACCTTCGGAGGTCCGCTTTGTGGCCTTCCCCGCCGTACGCGTGGCCTTGGAGCCCGCTGCGGTCTTCCCCTTGCCCCCTCGGCTGCGGGTCGCGCCAGCGCCCGACGCCCGGCTGGCCTTGTTCGCCTCGCTTGGGGTGGTCGCTGGTGATACCTGCTTGGGCACCACGACGTCAACCGCGTCAGCTTCCACGGTGCTACTCGTGGCCGGCTCGTCGGCAGCCGTTGTAGGGGCGGCGGACTGGACCGCCGTCGGCTCGGCTGCGGGCTCACCGTCGTCAACGGGTATACCGCCGGCTGCGGGCACCTCGTCGGATACGGCAGTGGGCGGCGTCGTTATCGCCTGCCGCCCGCTGGCGGCGGGCGCGATCGCCCTCAAGAGCAGGTCCAGATCGACCGCGGGGATCTGGCCCGCGGTCAGCCCGTCCCCCTGCCCGGCGCGTACCACGAGTTCGGTGATGCGCGGGATGGTGTCGCTGACCTCGACCTTCAGCGTTGTGGTCGCTCGATTGGGATCGTCTGCGGCGATTGTGATGGTGTAGGAACTCATCGAATCACGGCCTCCAATGTGGATACGGTTGTCGCCTTGGGCAAGACGGCCGGCAATGGGACAGGAAACTGCGCCTGTTCACTGGTTGGGGTTGGTGAAGAAGGTACCGCAGGCCCTGAGCTGATATTTCAACCCATCACCCATCCATCCTGGTCAGTCGTTCAAGCGGTCCGGCCCTGCGTGTGCCTGATCTTCTTCGCGACGGCGGTTGCGGCTTCGTGGTGCAGCCGCTTGGCGACGCTTTGTCCCGGTCCGGAGAGGCTGGACGGCCTACAGCGCACCACGGGCACCGGACCGCCTCTGCCCGTCCGTTGCTCGCATCAGCCGTCACCCGGCCGCACACGGCGGCCACCGGAGGTATCGAGGTCAGCATCATCACGACGGCGGATCGGCGAAATCGGCCGGATTGAGATTGAGGGTCGCAAGTATGCCTGAGTGCTGGGCGGTGTCGATGCGGTCCGGCAGCTCCCGGTCGACCCAATCGGCCCGGCTGTGTTGGCCGCGGTGGCGCAGGGCTTCAAGGATCTTGCTCTTATCGATCTTCATCGTCTGTATCGGCTCTCTTCGCGCACAATGAATCTGGATGCTGTCGGACTCGTCCATGCCCGCCCGCAGGCGAGCCGTCGGCCGGACGCGTTGCTGAGCGGCACCGGCTGGAGACATGCTGAACGGTCAGTGCGGTGCGTCTATATCGTCGGCTGTAGAGGGGCGGCGGCGCGAAACCCGATCTCACGATCGGTCTTCGGGGCGTGCAGCCACAACATACCCACGGGCCTGCCCGTGCACCTTCTGCACCCGGGGGCCAGGAGAGTTGTCCGGCGCATCACGCCCGCAGTTGCGTGGCCCGGCCCCACCGGTCGTCCACCTGGTCGCGTCGTGGCTTGAGCACGCTCGTCAGGTGAAGCTGCGCGTCTTCCGGAGCGCTGCTCACCGGCACCTTGTAGGTCGCCACCCGCTCCAGCCAGTCATGGGGCACGTGGCCCGGTCGGGATCGCCGACGAGGACCCGACCGCCCTTCGCCGCGACACGGGCGAGGAACGGCAGCATCCGGGCCGCCACAGGCGGGTGGTAGAGCGCGTCACCGGTCAACACCACATCCACGCCGTCACCGTCGCCGTCAAGCAGGTCACTCGACGACAGGGTCAGGTCGACGCCGTTGGCGTGGGCGTTGGCACTGATTGCCGCGATCGAGTACGGGTCGATGTCGTTGGCGGTGACACCGGCGGTGCCCGCCATCGCCGCAGCGATGGCGACCAGTCCGGAGCCGGAGGCGACGTCGAGGACATGGAGGCCGGCCACCGTGTCCGGGTGATCGAGGATGTAACGCGCGAGAGCCTGTCCGCCGGTCCAGGCCGACGCCCAGAACGGCGGCGAAAGGACGTGCCCCGCCTCGGCTTCGAGTCGGGCCCAGAGGATGATCGCGTCCTCGGCCATGACCAGTCGTACCTCTGGCACCAGCGGCACCGGGGCCAGCCGGAGCCGATCGATGCTGGCTGTCCCGGTCGCGCGCTCGGGGGTGGACAGCGCGTACAACACCAGCGGTTCGAGGCCGGGCACCGTGGCGTCGGAACGGACCACTATTCGCCGGTCCTTGGTCTCAGCCGCCGCCGTGGCGACGGGCGAGGCCTCGCCGCCACGGCGGCGCGGAGTCAACGTCAGACCAGACGGATGTTAACGGCCTGAAGCCCCTTCTGGCCCTGCTCGACGTCGAACTCGACCCGCTGATTCTCGTCCAGACTGCGGAACCCGCTCGATGAGATGGCGGAGAAATGGGCGAAGACATCAGCGCCGCCGTCATCCTGCGTGATGAAGCCGAAACCCTTGTCCGCGTTGAACCACTTGACTGTACCGAATGCCATGTCTTCTCCTCTGAGTAGCTGATGGAGCCACTTACGGCCCCGGTTGTCGCCGCGCTCGTCCGAAAGAACCGGCAGAACAAAAAGCGCCCGGCGGGTTGGATACCCACCAGGCGCTGGCAAAGTATGCGACAAACCAAAGCTTGCAACACGCTCACGCTAGCACGGGCGCGCCGCCCGCGGTGCCTTGGCTGTCAGCACTGACCGCGCCGGCTACCAACCCGGGTGCCGGAAGAGAACGCCACCGCGGCCTGTGGCAACGGACGTGGTTTCCACGGCAACCTCTTTTCGAGCCTGTTCGGCGACGCGCTGGCGGTCACGCGGCCGTCGCTACGGGGCGGGCCGGGGGCCCGTGACGCTGTGGCGTCGTCCGCTATGCGGCGCCGTCGGCGCGACGGGAGACATCACGAGGCGGGGCGGCGTGCCACCATAAAGTCTCCAACGTGGGATTGGATCGCCCTGCCCGGCGCTGACCGAGCGGTCGCGGCGCGTGGTGGTCGACGTCAGATGCAGGCCGTGGTCGGAACCGGCGGAGTGCTTGATCATTCTACCGGCACACCCGGCCCAAGCCGTACACGATGGTCGTTTTGGGTTAGGGTTTGGCGGCCCGAGCGAAACGGATCCGGCGCTGCCCCGGCGAGCGGCCGGATCCCGCGCACCCGACTTGCATATGTGAGCGGGTGTGTCGCGCGTTGACGTGCAAACTTTGGAGCAACTGTTGACTGATGTAACCACGCATAACTCAACTCCATTCCGTGAAGCACCCGGAGCAGATGCGCCTTTCGACCACACACCTGCCGTCGACGTGAGTCCGGCTGCGATGACTCGGCTGCGCACCCCATTCGATGCCGAGCGTGACGCCGACTGGCAGCCGGCGGCCGCGCCCATCGCCGCTCGCTAGGCCATCACGACGCCACGGAGCCCAGCCGGCAAGGGCTACCACGCGTGCTCGGTTCGACGCATCGCAGGCACCGAGGCCCTGTGCAGGTGGATCAGCACATGACCGGACCGCCGGATGGGGCGGTGGCGGTGGACCGCCCGCTCGGCCTTGCCCGCATACATCGTCGCGTCGGCCATCCGGCCTCGTTGCGTTGACCGTTGACATGGTCGGGGCAGACTTGAGCAGGCGCCTACGTCGGCGTTCGGGGGGAGTAGGGGAGTTATTAGTATTCCCCGTCTGGGTGGCGACCACCGCCGATGGTGCCCCTCGCCTCCAAGGGCGAGCGCTACCCTTCCACCACTCTCTTGAGCACCACGACATGCCCCCGCAGTCTACCGTCGTGACACCCATATCAAAGGGAGAAGCCATCACGATGAGCAAGCCCATCGATTACGATGCACCGCGCCGACCCGCTGTTGAGGTTGAAGTCAACAGCCTGGAGGAACTCAAGGCGCGCGGCGCGGCGTCGCAGTCAGCGAGAGTCGACCCCGACGAGGTCGAGGCTGCCGAGAACTTCGAGTTGCCCGGCGCGGACCTGTCCGGCGAGGAACTGACCGTGGCTGTCGTGCCGATGCAGCCGGACGAGTTTCGATGCGCGCGCTGCTTCCTGGTGCACCACCGCAGTCAGCTCGCCGCGCAGCCCGACGGCCGGGAGGTCTGCCGGGACTGCTCCTGATGTCCATTGTCAGGCGCCATTTCCCGCCACTCCGGCCGG
>NZ_JAPDPH010000291.1 GCF_026013475.1 Micromonospora yasonensis
GCGGTCACCGGCTCGGGTGCGCCGGCCAGCACGCAGGTGTTGGGCCCGTTGCTGATCGCCACGGCGACCCCGTCGGGCAGCAGGGGCGAGATCTCGTCGGCGCCGCGCTGCACGGCGAGCATGCGGCCCTCCGGCGCGGCCTGGACCAGACGGCCCCGGGCCGCCGCGAGCCGCAGCGCGTCGGGCAGGTCGAAGACCCCGGCCACGGTCGCCGCCACCAGCTCACCGATGGAGTGGCCGATCATCGCGGCGGGCGTGACACCCCAGTGCCGCCACAGCATCGCGGTGGCGTATTCGACGGTGAACAGGGCGGGTTGCACCACCGCGGGCTCGGCCAGCCGCTCTTCGGCACCGGGCTGCGTGCTGAAGATCAGCTCGTGCGGGTCCCAGCCGAGGATCCGGCCGCATTCGTCCACGGCGGCCGCGAACACCGGCTCGGTCGCGGCGAGGCGCGCGGCCATGCCGGGGTGCTGCGAGCCTTGGCCGGGGAAGAGCAGGCCCACCCGGGGCACCGTCGCGGCGTCCCCGCTGGCCCGACGCTTCGGGTCGGCCAGCGCTGCGGCCGCCTGGGCCCGGTCCACCGCGACGACGGCGGCCCGGTGCTGATAGACCGGCCGTCCCTCCCGCAACGTGTACGCCACATCGCGCAGCTGAAGCTCCGGCCGGTCGGTGAGCCGGGTGGCCACCTGGGCGCACGCCGCCACCAGCGCGGCCGGGGTCGCGGCGGACACCTGGATCAGCTCGCCACCACCGTGATCCGGCGCCGTGGCGGGTGCGGGCGGCGGTGCCTCCTGAAGCACCAGGTGCGCGTTGGTGCCGCCGAGGCCGAGCGAGCTCACCCCGGCCCGCAGCGGCCGCTGCTCCTCGGGCTCCCACTTGGTCAGCGTCGACACCACGTAGAACGGGCTCGCCGCGAAGTCGATCTCCGGGTGCGGCCGGTCGTAGTTGATGCTGGGCGGGATGAGCCGTTGCTGCATCGACAGCACGGTCTTGATCAGGCCGATCACGCCACCGGCCGCGCTGAGGTGGCCGATGTTGGCCTTGGTGGAGCCGACCCCACACCAGCCCCGCTCGGTGGCGCGCCGTCCGTAGGCCGCCGTCAGCGCCGCGATCTCGATCGAGTCGCCGAGGACCGTACCGGTGCCGTGGGCCTCGACGTAGCTGACCGAGCGCGGGGCGACGCCGGCGACCGCGAGGGCCTGCACGACGACCTCCAACTGCCCGCTGACGCTGGGCGCGGTGAAGCTCGCCTTGGTCATGCCGTCGTTGTTGACCGCGCTGCCGATGATCAGCGCCCGGATGTCGTCTCCGTCGGCCAGCGCGTCGGACAGCCGCTTGAGCACGACGACCCCGACCCCGCTGCCGTAGACGGTGCCGTTGGCCTGCGCGTCGAACGGGCGGCAGTGCCCGTCGGCGGACGTGTACCCGTCGTCGGCGACGTACCCGACGGCGTGCGGCAGCTCCACGCACACCCCGCCCGCGAGCGCCGTGTCGCACTCGCCGTTGCGCAGCGCCTCGCTGGCCAGGTGTATCGCCACCAGCGACGACGAGCAGGCGGTCTGCACGGTCATCGCCGGGCCGCGCAGGTTGAGCCGGAACGACACGGTGCTGGCCAGGTAGTCGGGCTTGTTGCCCAGCGACACCCGCAGCTCACCCGCGTCCGCCAGCGCCTGCGGGTTCCGCCGGACGTTGAGCCACTGGTAGAGGTCGGCGTTGCTGCCCGCGTAGACGCCGATCTCGCCGTCGTAGCGGGCCGGGTCGCAGCCCGCGTCGATCAGAGCGGCGTGCGCGTGCTCCAGGAACAGCCGCTGCTGCGGGTCGGCCAGCTCCGCGTCGCGCGGGCTCATGCCGAACAGACCCGCGTCGAAATAGTCGAACTGGTCGAGCACGGCCGCCACCGGCACGTACGCCGGATCGTCGAGTTCGTCCTCGCTCACCCCGCGCGCCAGCAGCTCGGCCCGGCTGAACCGGGTGAACGACTCGGTCCCGTCGACCAGGTTGCGCCAGAACTCCTCCGCCGACGACGCCCCGGGTACGCGCAGGCTGAGCCCGACGATCGCGATCGGCTCCACTGTCTCGTTCGTCACGGCATTCCCTCCGGCGCGGCCGAATCGGTGATGTGCAGGCGCAGCTCGCTGACGTAGTGGCGGCCCTGGCCGTCGGGCAGCCACGCCTGCGGCAACCCGGGCAGCAGCTCCGACACCGTCACCGGCACGTCGTCGCCGCCCGCCTGGTGTGCCGCCCGCAGCAGCAGGCACAGCCGGTTGGCGTAGAGCGGGCTGGTCAGGTCGACGTACGTGGGCTTGAGCTCGGTGGCCACCCGGATGAAGACCCGCTCCGGCAGGCCCAGCGCGGCCCGCCACCGGCGTACCGTGAGGTAGCGCTGTGCCTGGTCGATGGCGCTGGTCAGGCCGGTCTGCCCGACCGTGGTGCGCCACGTCTCCCGGGCCAGCACCAGTTTGTCCACGGTGACCCGGGGGCTGTGCGGGCGCTCGGTCATCAGCTTGAACGCGTCGGCGGCATGCACCGCGATCAGGTCGGAGAACACCTCGACCAGCGGCCAGCGGGTGCCGTCGGGCCCGGTCGCCACCACGGCACCGTCCGCTTCGGACACCAGGACGGCGCTGGCCGGCACGAGCCGGTCCCGGCAGGCACCCGGTGCGTCGGCGAACGCGAACTGGTAGTCGCCCGGCCCGAACAGCGACGCCGACAACCGGCCGCCGACCCGGGGGAAATCGACCGGGTAGATCGGGCGCAGCCGTCCCGAGCCCAGGTCCGCCGCGTACGCGCGCCGCAGCCGGTCCAGGTCGGGATAGCAGTGCGTGAACAGCTCGGCGTTGAACGTCGCGAACGCCGCGTGCAGCTCACCGAGCACCGCCCCGAACTCGCCGTCGGCCAGCGCCTGCGGCGACTCCACGAAGATCTGCAGGTCCGGGCTGTGCACCCGGCCCGCACTCCAGCCGGGACGGGTCGCCGGGAACTGCTCGGCCACCCGGGGCGCCAGCTCGGCCGAGTCGAACTGCAGCCGCGTGGCGTCGGCGGGCAGGTCGGCGAGCCCGAGCACCCGTTCCCAGCGGGAGGCGAATTCGTGCTCGACCCGATCGACGGGCCGGTCGCCGGGCCCGAACAGCGGACCCTGAGCGAAGAACCACAGGTCGCCGAGCCGGACCGGTCCGTCGGCGCTCAACTCGACGTACAGGTCGCGCAGCGCGTCGCCGTACGCCGTGGCCAGTTCGGCGGTGAGCCAGCGGGCCGCCTGCAACGCACACGCCAGTGCCGGGGCCAGGGAGGCGAGCAGGCCGGTGCCGACCGTGAACTCCACGTCGCGGGCGGTCTCCTCGTGGCACAGCGCCCGCCCGGCGTAGTTCTGCCCGGCCCGCCGGCGCGGCGGCAACCCGGTCAGGTCGGTGAATTCGGCGTCCAATGCGGACAGCGCGTCGGCCAACGCGGTGGGGTCACCGGCGGCGTCGGCGACCCTGGTGCGGGCTCCGGTCAGCCGGTTCAGCCCGGCCAGGGCGCTTTCCCGCAGCGCCGGGTCGCCGATGGCGCCGATCCGCTCGCGCAGGCGCGCCTCTGCGGCGAAGCCCTGCGGCAGGTCGAAGTCCCAGCGCAGCAGGCCCCGTTCGGCCAGGTGCGCCAGCAGCAGGAACCCCTCCTCGGCCCGGCGTACGCCGGCCTGCTCGTCGCGGACCAGGTCCTCGACGATCTCCCGCGCGGGGCGGCTGCCGTCGCACCATGCCAGCGCGATCGACTCGGTCAGCGACACCGGCGTCGGGCGCTGGGCGGGCCGGTGCACGACCCGCCCGTCCAGGCAGGCGTGCGGCGCCAGGGCCGGGGCCAGCCACGCCCGCACCAGCGGGTCTGCCGCCAGTCTGTCCGCGTACGCGGACAGGACCCAGTATTCGAGGTAGACGGCGCGCTGACGGAGCAGGCCGGGGCCGGGCTTGGTGGTGATGGTGGCCGGGCCGGATTCGACGGTGCCCCAGCACACCGGCCCGAAGAAGCCGATGGTTTCGCACTTGGCGACATAGCGCTGCCAGTACCCGGCGACGACGTTCTCCCGGCCGCGGCGGCGGACGTTGCGTGGCCCGTCCGCGCCGTCCTTGACCAGCCCGTCGAGCGCCACCAGGACGTCCGGATTCTGCCAGGTCACGGCCTCACGGAACAGCGGGTCGGCGGCGATCTCGCACACCGCCGCCGAGGACGCCCGGGTGGCGTCGGCGTACGCGGCCGTGAACGCCGACGCGTCGAGGTCACCGGCGAGGTGACGGTCGGCGGCGCCGGCGCAGTCCGGTGCGGCGAAGCGGTCCAGGCCGTCGGCGGGGAAGCCGGCGCTGCGCAGCAGCGCGTCACGCCAGACCGACCAGCCGGTGTCGCCGAGTGGGACCAGGTGCGTCACGCCGGATCGCCCTCCACAGCGGGCTCTCCGATCGAGCGGCGCCGGGCGCGCTGCAGGCGGACGGCACCGCGGCGCGCGGCCCGTTCCACCGCCGCGTCCTCGGCGCTGTCACCAGGCGATTCCGTGGACGCGCGGGCGCCGTCCAGGTGCGTGGCGAGCGTACGGACGGTCGGATGGCGGAACAGGTCCACCAGCCGCAGGTTCGTGCCGAGCAGCCGGTTGAGCTGCCGCTGCACGACGGCGACGGCTAACGAGCCACCGCCGACGTCGAAGAAGCTGTCCGTCGCCGCCACCTCTGGTACGCCGAGCACGTTGCACCAGACCGACGCGATCTGGCGTTCGGTGGCGGTGGCCGGGCGCTCGGTGATCGCGCCCGACCGGCCCACGGCCCGCTTGACCCGGGCGGCCCGGGTCACGTCGCCCGGCCTCCCGGCCGGGATGGCCGTCCAGCCGGGCAGCTGCGACACGGGCTGCTGCGGATCGGCGGCTCCGGCCCGGAGCATCTGCTCGACCTCGCCGAGCACGGCCGCCATCAGGCCGGTGCCGTAGACATCCGGGTTGAAGACGATCTCCACTCGCAGCTGCCCGTCCCGGGTCACGCCGTAGAGGGTGAGGTCGAACGGCGACCCGGGCGCGGCCACCGGCACCGGCTCGCTGCCGAGCCCGGCCAGGTCCAGCTTCGGCTCGTCGAACGTATACATGTTGAACAGCACCTGCACCAGCGGGCTGCGGTCCAGCAGGCCGCCGAGGCCGAACCCGCCGACGATGCGTTCCACCGGCGCTTCCGGGTGCGCGAGCGCGGCGAGGAGTTCTTCCCACGCGGCGCGCACATGCGCGGCGAAGCCCGCCTCGGGAGCCTGACGCAGCCGCAGCGGTGCTATCTCGATGAAAAACCCGACCATCCGCTCGAAGTCGGCGGCTCGCCGGTCCACCGTGGGCGTGCCGATGACCAGGTCCGAGTGGCCGGTGCGCCGGGCCAGCACCAGCGCGAACGCGGCCAGCACGGCGGCGGCCGGGGTCGCGCCGAGCCCGGCGGCGAGGTCGGTGAGGGCGGCCGTCGCGGCCCGGTCCAGCCGGGTGGTCACGGTCGCGCTGGTGAAGGTCTGTTCGGCGGGCCGGTCTTGTCCCCCGGGCAGCTCCACCACGACCGGTACGCCGGTCAGGTGCTCCAGCCACCAGTCCAGGTCCTGCTCGGCGCGTCGCCGCGAGCGGTCGGCGCGCCACGCGACATAGTCACCGTAGGTGGCGGGCAGTGGCGGCAGCGGCTCCCCGTCGCCGAGCGCGGAGCGGTAGGCGGTGGCGAGGTCGGCGTAGAACAGCGACTGGGACCAGCCGTCGAACACGGCGTGGTGGGCGTAGACGGCCAGCACGTGCTCGTCGGCGCCGGTCCGGATCAGTTCGGCCCGCCACAGCGTGTCGGTGGCCAGCGTGAACGGTGCCGTAGCACCCGCCGCGAGGTGTGTGGCGAGGTCCGTGCCCGGGGCCAGTTCGCGCACGGGCAACGGCACCGGCGCGGACGGGTCGGCCACGGCGTACGGGACGCCGTCGGTGTCCGGGATGCGCCAGCGCAGGATCTGCTGGCGGTCCGCGACGGCGGTGAGCGCCGTGGCCAGGGCCGCGATGTCGAGGGGGCCGGTGAGCCGTTCGGCGAAGGCGACGTTGTAGGCCGACGCGGCGGCGAGGAAGTAGCGGTCGAGGAACCACAGCCGCTGCTGCGCCGGGGACAGGGCTGGTGGACGGCCCCGGGTGACGGTGGCCGGGCTGGCCGCGGCGGCGGCGTCGGCGCGGGCGGCGACGCCGCGCAGCGTACGCCCGATCAGCACGTCCTCGATCGCGATGTCCCGGCCCAGCCGCTCCCGCAGGTCGGCGACCAGCCGCATCGCGATGATCGAGTGTCCACCGTGGTCGAAGAAGTCGGCGTCGCGGCCGACGGCCGGCTCGTCCAGCAGCACCGCCCAGGCCTGCGCGATCAGGCGCTCGGTGTCGGTGGCCGGTGCCTCGCCCTCGGGTGCCGGGGCGGGTTCGGCGGCGGTGAGTGCGGCCAGCCGCTCGCTGTCGATCTTGCCGTTGATGGTGATCGGCAGCGCGGCCATGGTGAACATCCGCGCCGGGACGGCCGCGGGCGGCAGCAGCCGCGCACAGTAGGCGCGCAGGTCGGCCACGTCCAGGCCGGTCGCCACGTACGCGACGAGTTCCTGCCCGCCGGGGCCGCCGCGCGCCTGGACGCTGGCGTTGCCCACCTCAGGGTGGCGGCGCAGCACCGCCTCCACCTCGCCGAGCTCGATCCGCTGTCCCCGGATCTTGACCTGCCGGTCGGCCCGGCCGAGGAATTCCAGGCTCCCGTCCGGCAACCAGCGGGCCAGATCACCGGTGCGGTAGAGCCGCTGCCCGGGCTGCTCGGCGAACGGATCCGGGATGAACCGCTCCGCCGTGAGCGCGGCGTCGAACAGGTACCCGCGCCCGAGCCCCGGCCCACCGGCCAGCACCTCGCCGATCTCACCGGGACCGACCTCGCGCAGGCTGTCGTCGACGAGGTGGATGCGGTGGTTGGCGGCGGGCTTGCCGATCGGGATGGGCCGGGTCCAGGTGCCGCTGCCCTCGAACCAGGTCACCAGCACCGTCGCCTCGGTCGGGCCGTAGACGCTGATGAACCGGCGGCCCCCCTCGGTCCACCGGCCGACCTGCTCCGGGCCGGTCGCTTCCCCACCGGTCATCACCAGCCGTACGCCGGGCAGCCGGGCCGGGTCCAGCAGCGGCAGGATCGGCGGCGGCAGCACCACGACGTCGACGCCCTGCTCGGCGCACACCCGGTAGAGCCGGGTCGGGTCGGCCCGCTCGGCGTCGCCGGCCAGCACGACCGTGCCGCCGGCGGCGAGCGGAGCGAGCAGGTCGGCCACCGACGCGTCGAACCCGATCGAGGCGAAGGCCAGGCACCGGGTCGCCGCGCCGAAGTCGGCGAAGTCCGCGATGTTGATGACCTTCTCGGTCAGCGCCCGGTGCTCGATCACCGCGCCCTTGGGCTGCCCGGTCGACCCGGACGTGAACATCACGTACGCCGTGGTGGACAGCGTCGCGGGCGCCGGCCGCCAGGGCGCCGTTTCGGCTGGTACGCCCAGCACGGTCAGGTCGCCGA
>NZ_JAPDPH010000292.1 GCF_026013475.1 Micromonospora yasonensis
GCCGGAGAGGCCGCCGGTCTGCCGGCGTACCTGATCGGTGCTCCCGCCGGACGTAGAGGAAGCCCGGCGGGAGCTGCAGGTGCGGCACCGGCTCGTAGTCGGGGCCCATGGCGAACTGGTCCCGCTGGCCGAACCAGCCCCAGATCGGCTGGCGCAGCCGCTCCTGCAGCTCCCGCCGGACGTAGAGGAAGCCCGGCGCGCCGGGGCCGCCGTTGAGGTACTTGTAGGTGCAGCCGACCGCCAGGTCGGCGCCGGTGGCGGCCAGCTCGACCGGCACCGAACCGGCCGCGTGCGACAGGTCCCACAGCACGTACGCCCCGACCTCCCGGGCGGCCTCGTTCACCGCGGCCAGGTCCAGCAGCGCCCCGCACCGATACGACACCGCGGAGAGCACCACCAGGGCGACGTCCTCGGTCAGCGCCGCCCGCAGGGTCGCCAGGTCCAGCCCCTGGTCCAGGTCGGAGGGGAGGACCCGCAGGGTATGGCCGCGCGCCTCGGCGAGGCCCTGCAGGATGTACCGGTCGGTGGGGAAGTCCTCGGCGTCCACCAGGATGGTGCGCCGGTCCCCGGCCGCGTCCAGCGCGGCGGCGGCCAGCTTGTAGAGGTTCACCGAGGTCGAGTCGGAGACCACCACCTCACCGGGACGCGCGCCGAGGGCGTGCGCGGCGAGCCGGTCGCCGATCCGGCGGGCCCACTCGATCCAGGTGGGCCAGCCGCGTACGAGCTGGTCGCCCCAGCCCTCGCGGACCAGCCGGGCCAGGTGGTCCGGGGTGGCCGCCGGCAGCCGGCCGAGCGAGTTGCCGTCGAGGTAGATCAGGTCCTCGTCGGGGATGACGAACCGGTCGCGCAGCCCGGCGAGGGGATCGGCGGCGTCCATCTCCTTGAACAGATACCGGGGGAACTCGTCGGACACGCGCCACTCCTCCATCTCCGCCGTGCCACCCGGGTGCGGGCGGGACGCGGACAGGTTAGGCGCTGCTCGTCCGGCCGGGGCGTGCCCCGCGGCCGCCTCTCACCCGCTGGACTCGCCCGGGGACCCCGCCGTGCTCGGCGCGGACTCGGGCGAGCCAGGACCGCGCCGCCGCCGCTGGTGACCGGGGAGGCTCGTGCCGTACGGTGCTCGCCGTGACCGCGCACGATCATCTCCCGTCCGGCCCCGTCGCCGTGCTCGCCAACCCGACCGCCGGGCGGGGGCGGCACCGCGCGCTGCTGCCCCGGTTGCTGGAGCGGCTGGCCGGCGCCGGGCGGCCGGTCCGCCTGCTCGAGGCGGCCAGCCCGGCGCAGGCGGAGGCGGCCTGCCACGCGGCGGTCGCCGACGGCGCCGGCGCCCTGGTGGCGGTCGGCGGGGACGGTACGGTCCACCGGGCGTTGCAGGCGGTCGCCGGCACCGGGGTGCCGTTCGGGCCGGTCCCGGCCGGCACCGGCAACGACTTCGCGGCCGAGACCGGCTTCCCGGCCGACCCGGTCGCGGCCGTCGAGGTGATCGCCGAGGCGCTGCGTGACGGCCGCACCCGGCCGGTCGACCTGGCCCGGCTGAGCCCCGCCGACGGCGGGGGCGACCGCTGGTACGGGGCGGTGCTCGCGGCCGGCTTCGACGCGATCGTCAACGAGCGGGCCAACCGGATGACCTGGCCGCGCGGCCCCCGCCGGTACGACCTGGCCATCCTGGTCGAGCTGGCTCGGCTACGGCCGCGTCCGTACCGGCTGCGGCTCGACGGCGAGGAGCACGAACTGGAGGCGGTGCTGGTGGCGGTCGGCAACGCGGCCAGCTACGGCGGCGGGATGCGGATCTGCCCGGACGCCGACCCAACCGACGGGCTGCTGGACGTGGTGGTCGGCGGGCGGTTCGACCGGCGCACCCTGATGCGGGTCAAACCGCGGATCTACCAGGGCACCCACGTGACGCACCCGCTCGTGCGCACCTACCGGGCCCGCACGGTGGAGCTGGACGCGCCCGACATCACCACGTACGTGGACGGGGAGCGGGCGTTCGACCTGCCGGTGCGGATCAGCGCGGTGCCGGCGGCGGTGCGACTGCTGCGCTGACCAGTTCGGCGCCGTCCGCATCGGCCCGCAGCTGTCGGGGCGAGACCCCGTACGCGGCCCGGAAGGCGCGGCTGAAGTGCGCCGAGCTGCGGAAACCCCAGCAGGCGGCGACGGTGTGCACGGGGCGGTCGACCAGCAGCGGGTTGAGCAGGTCCCGCCGGCAGCGCTCCAGCCGGCGGCGGCGGATCAACCCGGCGACGCTCTCACCGTCGTCGGCAAAGAGCCGGTGCAGGGTCCGCAGGGAGATGTGCTGGGCGGCGGCGACAGCGGCCGGGCTGAGATCGGGGTCGGCGAGGTGCCGCTCGACGAACTCGACCACCCGGAGGCGGGCCACCCGCTCGTGCGTCTCCGCGGTGAGCGCGTGCCCGGCGTCGGCGTGTCGGGCCAGCATGGTGCAGATCAGGTCCAGGGCCGTGTTCCCCAGCCGGCCGGCGTCACCGGCCGCGTACTGGTCGGGGTGGTCCGCCACCCGGCGCAGGAACTGGGCCAGCAGGCGGCCCAGGCCGTGTTCGGCCGGCATGACCGCGGCCAGCGATCGCCGTACCGTGGCGGACGGCAGCGGCAGCCGCGCGTGGGGGATTTGCAGGCAGATGGTGGCGCTGGGCTCCTGGCTGCGGACGCGGTGCTCCGCCTCGTACGGCCGTGAGGTGTCGAAGAAGGTGAACCGGGCCCGGTCGATGGTCGCCTCGTTGCGGGCCTGGCTGATCGCACTGCGACCGGCGATCGGCAGCGCGAGGTGGTAGAGCTCGGGATCGGCCTGTCGGATGTGCCGGCCGGTGCGCCGCAGGCGCACCGACGGATGCTGGAACGAGGCCAGCTGCACGTCGCCGAGCGGGATCAGCTGGGCGTGCGCGGTAAACGGTTGACCGGACTCGGGTCGGATGACGGCGGGATTGGTGCCCAGCGTGAAGTCCGCCCAGAGGTCGAAGCGCTCCGCCTCCGGCACCACGGAGGTGTCGAACACCTGACGGGGCAGGATGATGACCTCCCGGATCGCTGATCGCCGCGCTGCATCCTATGCCGGCTGCCTCAGCCCCGCAGGGCCAGGTCCAGCACCGCGCCCAGCCCGTTGGGGTGGCCGGCGTCGGCGCAGGGCAGCACCAGCACCGCGCAGCCGGCCCGTACCGCGGCCGCGTCGGCCGGGGTGTCGCCCACCATCAGGGCGCGCTCCGGGTCGATGCCGAGCATGCCGCAGGCCCGCAGGAAGATCCCCGGATCCGGCTTGCAGCGCCCCACCTCGTACGACAGCGCGTACGCGTCGACCAGCCCGTCGAGCCCCCAGGCCGCGAACAGCGGCCGGATGTCGAAGCCGATGTTGCTCACCACGGCCACCTTCACCCCGGCCTGGCGCAGCGCCTTGAGCACCGCCTCGGTGTCCGGGTACGGCACCCAGCCCTCGGGGACCAGCACCCGGTCGTAGAGCGCGTCGGCGAACCCGTCGATGCCCGCGTCGACCGTCTCGGCCAACCCGGTGTACGCGCCCCGGTGGGCGTGTTCGTAGAGGTCCCGGTCGGCCCAGAGCTCGGCCAGCCGGGGCGGCACCCGGGCCGGCAGCGGCCCACCCGCCCGACCCGCGGTGAGCAGCCGGTCCGCCAGGGCGGTGGCCCGGACCCGGTCCAACTCCACCCCGCACGCCGCCGCGGCGGCCAGCACCCACTCGCGCGGGTCCTCCACCTGGGCGAGCGTGCCGTGGAAGTCGAGCAGCACCCCCTCCACGGGACGGCGGGACGGGCTCGGGCGGACGGCGTCGTCGGCGCCGCTCGAGGCGTGGGGTGGTTCGGTACGGTCCGGCACGCCGTGCACCTTACCGACCCGCTCCGACCGTCCTGCCGGACGGCCTTGGCCGGTGGCCGTCGGTCGTACCGATTAATCTTGAGGGCATGTCGAGCCCCGCCGAGCGGTACGCCGCGGCGCGCCGCCGCGCCGCGCAGGCCTCCGCCTTCCCGGCCCTGGACGAATTCGCCCGAGACCTGGGGTTCGACCTCGACGACTTCCAGCGCGAGGCGTGCCAGTCCCTGGAGCGGGGCAGCGGCGTGCTGGTCTGCGCTCCCACCGGCGCCGGCAAGACCGTGGTCGGCGAGTTCGCCGTACACCTCGCGCTGCGTGGCCGGCCCGGGCAGCCGGCGGCCGCCGCCGGCGAGGCCGGCCCGACCACCCGGCGCAAGTGCTTCTACACCACGCCGATCAAGGCGCTGTCCAACCAGAAGTACCACGACCTGGTCGACCGCTACGGCACCGAGCAGGTCGGGCTGCTCACCGGCGACAACGCGATCAACGGGGACGCGCCCGTGGTGGTGATGACCACCGAGGTGCTGCGCAACATGCTCTACGCGGGCTCGGCCACCCTGGAGGGCCTGGCCTACGTGGTGATGGACGAGGTGCACTACCTCGCCGACCGGTTCCGGGGCGGGGTCTGGGAAGAGGTGATCATCCACCTGCCGGCCTCGGTCACGCTGGTCTCCCTGTCGGCGACCGTCTCCAACGCCGAGGAGTTCGCCGACTGGCTGGTCACCGTGCGGGGCGAGACCGCCGTGGTGGTCAGCGAGCACCGGCCGGTGCCGCTCTGGCAGCACATGCTGGTCGGCAAGCGGATGTTCGACCTGTTCCACGACGCCGACGCGGCGCGCAAGCACGACGTGCACCCGGAGTTGCTGCGCTACACCCGCGACACGATGCGCCGGCTGGAGCTGGGGGAGGGGCGCAGCGCCGGCCCCGGCGGCGGGCGGCGCGGCCCCCGCTGGCGCGGGCCGATGCGCCCCGACATCGTCGACCGGCTCGACCGGGAGGGCCTGCTCCCGGCGATCCTGTTCATCTTCAGCCGGGCCGGCTGCGACGCGGCCGTGCAGCAGTGTCTGGCCGCCGGGCTGCGGCTGACCTCCCCGGAGGAGCGCGCCGAGATCCGCCGGGTGGTCGAGTCCCGGGTCACCGCCATCCCCGGCGAGGACCTCTCCGTCCTCGGCTACTGGGAGTGGCTCGACGGTCTGGAGCGGGGCCTGGCCGCGCACCACGCCGGCATGCTGCCGGCGTTCAAGGAGGTCGTCGAGGAGTTGTTCGTCCGCGGCCTGGTCAAGGCGGTCTTCGCCACCGAGACCCTGGCCCTGGGCATCAACATGCCGGCCCGCTGCGTGGTGCTGGAGCGGCTGGTCAAGTTCAACGGCGAGGCGCACGTCGACCTCACCCCGGGGGAATACACCCAGCTCACCGGGCGGGCCGGCCGACGCGGCATCGACGTCGAGGGGCACGCGGTGGTCGTCTGGTCGCCGGAGACCGACCCCCGGCACGTGGCCGGCCTCGCCTCCACCCGCACCTACCCGCTGCGGTCCAGCTTCCGGCCGTCGTACAACATGGCGGTCAACCTGGTCGGCACAGTCGGCGCGGAGCCGGCCCGAGCGCTGCTGGAGTCCTCGTTCGCGCAGTTCCAGGCGGACCGGTCGGTGGTCGGCCTGGCCCGGCAGGTGCAGCGCAACACCGAGACCATGGAGGCGTACGGCGCCGAGGCCGCCTGCCACCACGGCGACTTCGACGAGTACTTCGCGCTGCGGGTGGCCATCGCCGACCGGGAGCGCGCCATCGCCCGGCAGGGGCAGACCCAGCGCAAGGCGGCCGCGATCGCCTCGCTGGAGCGGCTGCGGGTCGGCGATGTGATCCGGGTGCCCTCGGGCCGGCGGGCCGGCCTGGCGGTGGTCCTCGACCCGGCCACCGGCGGCTTCGGCGAGCCTCGTCCGCTGGTGCTCACCCAGGACCGCTGGGCCGGCCGGGTCAGCCCCGGCGACTTCACCACCCCGGCCGAGGTGCTCACCCGGATCCGGGTGCCGAAGCACTTCAACCACCGGTCCCCAGCGGCCCGCCGCGATCTCGCCGCCGCGGTCAGCGACACCGGGCTGGACCGGCACGGTGGCCGGCGCGGCGGGCGCTCCCGGCAGGCCGTCGGTGAGGACCACCGGCTCACCCAGCTCCGCGCCGAGCTGCGCCGGCACCCCTGCCACGCCTGCCCCGACCGGGAGGAGCATGCCCGCTGGGCGGAGCGGCGCCGCCGGCTGGAGCGCGACACCGAGGAGCTGCGCCAGCGGGTCGCCGGCCGGACCGGCTCGCTGGCCCGGACGTTCGACCGGATCGTGGCGCTGCTGACCGCGCGCGGCTACCTCACCACGGAAGGCGAGGTCACCGACGCCGGGCGGATGCTCGGCCGGATCTGGACCGAGGTGGACCTGCTGGTCGCCGAGTGCCTGCGCCGCAAGGTCTGGGACGGGCTCTCCCCGGCCGAGTTGGCCGCCGCGGTCTCCGTGGTGGTCTTCGAGGCCCGCCGGGACGTCGACGAGCGGGCGTCGCTGCCGCGTGGCGCGGTGGCCGACGCGGTCGACGAGACGCTCAAGCTGTGGAGCGACATCGAGGGGGACGAGGCCGCCCGCGGCCTCGCGGTCACCCGCGAGCCGGACCTCGGCTTCGCCTGGCCGATCTACCGGTGGGCCCGCGGGGAGGCCCTCGCCAAGGTGCTCGCCAGCGGCCACCAGATCGACGGCGAGATGCCCGCCGGCGACTTCGTCCGCTGGGCTCGCCAGGTGGTCGACCTGCTCGGCCAGCTCGCCGACTCCGGCGGGGCGTCGGCGGAGCTGCGGTCCACCGCCCGGCAGGCCATCGCCGCGGTCAACCGGGGCGTGCTGGCTTACCACGCCGCCGCCTGACCAGCACCGCCGGTGCGGGCGCGGGGCCCGGCCGGACGCATCCCGCCCCCGGCTCGGCGAGCCGGCGGTGCCCGGGCCGCCCGGATCCCGCCGGCTGGCCGAGGCGGCGGCGCGGCTGGCCGATCAGGAGGCGCCCGCGAGGGCGTCGACCAGGCGCCGGCACGAGCCGGCGAGGTTCCATCGCTGCGCCAGCTCCAGCAGCCGCTCGGGGTCGGCGGGCGCGGACGGCAGCTCGGTGCTCAGCTTCGGCAGCGGCACGTCGGTGGCGACCCGGACCACCTTCGGCGCGACGGCCAGGTAGTCCCGGGCCGCCGCCAGCTTGGTGCGCAGGCCCGGGGCGAAGCCGGACTCCCCGTCGTCCAGCGCGGCCAGGATGCCGGGCAGCCCGCCGTACCGCTCGATCAGCCGGGCGGCCGTCTTCTCGCCGACCCCGGGCACGCCGGGCAGCCCGTCGGACGGGTCGCCGCGCAGCGCGGCGAAGTCGGCGTACCCGTCGGCGGGCACGCCGTACTTGGCCCGGACCGCCGCGTCGTCGCAGTCCTCCAGCTTCGCCACGCCGCGACCGACGTAGAGCAGCCGGACCGGGCGGTTGTCGTCGACGAGCTGGAACAGGTCGCGGTCGCCGGAGACCACCTCCACCGGGCCGGGCTGGGTCACCGAGAGGGTGCCGAGCACGTCGTCCGCCTCGTACCCGGTCGCGCCGACCGCGGTGATGCCGAGCGCGTCGAGCACCTCGAGGATCATCGGCACCTGCGGGGAGAGGGTGTCCGGCACCACCTCGCCGCCCTCCGGCGCC
>NZ_JAPDPH010000293.1 GCF_026013475.1 Micromonospora yasonensis
CGGGTGCGGCTCGCCGTTGGCGAGGGCGGCCAGCGCGGCGGCGAAGTCCCGGCGGGCGGCGGCGGTGATCACCGCCCGGTGCGGGAATCGGGTACGCCGGGCCAGCGCGTCGGCGACCGCGGCCGGCGCGGCGTCCTCGTGGTCGGCCAGCCAGCCGAGCAGGTGGGCCGCCTGGTCACGCAGCGCGCGTTCGGTCTTTGCCGACAGCGTCCACGACGCCCACCCGTCCCACGGGTCGGCCGGCGCGGGGGTCGGCTCGGCCGGGGGCGCCTCTTCGAGGATCACGTGGGCGTTGGTGCCGCTGATGCCGAACGAGGAGACGCCCGCCCGTCGTGGGTGCCCGTTCGGCTGCCACTGGACCGCCTCGTCCAGCAGGCGGACGGCGCCGGTCGTCCAGTCCACGTGCGGGCTCGGTGCGTCGAGGTGCAGCGACCGGGGGAGCAGGCCGTGCCGGAGGGCGAGGACCATCTTGATGATTCCGGCCGCCCCGGCGGCGGCCTGGGTGTGGCCGATGTTCGACTTGATGGACCCGAGCCAGAGCGGCTGGTCGTCGCGCCGCTGCTGGCCGTAGGTGGCGAGGAGGGCCTGGGCTTCGATGGGGTCGCCGAGGGTGGTGCCGGTGCCGTGGGCCTCGACGGCGTCGACGTCGGCGGGGCCCAACCTGGCGTTGGCGAGGGCTTGCCGGATGACGCGCTCCTGGGAAGGCCCGTTGGGTGCGGTCAGGCCGTTGCTGGCGCCGTCCTGGTTCACCGCCGAACCACGGATGACCGCGAGGACCTGGTGGCCGCGCTCCCGGGCCACCGAGAGCCGTTCCAGCAGCACCAGGCCGACGCCCTCGGCGAACCCGAACCCGTCGGCCGCCGCCGCGAACGGCTTGCACCGGCCGTCGGCGGCCAACCCCCGTTGCCGCGCGAACTCGATGAACCCGGTCGGGCTGGCCATCACGGTGACCCCGCCCGCGAGCGCCAGCTCGCACTCCCCGCTCCGCAGCGACTGGGCGGCCAGGTGCAACGCCACCAGGGACGACGAGCACGCGGTGTCCACGGTGACCGCCGGCCCCTCCAGCCCCAGCGTGTACGCCACCCGGCCGGACGCGACGCTGGTGGTGCTTCCGGTCAACAGGTAACCCTCGGCGTCCGCCGACGCACCGGGCTGGCTGACGTACTCCTGGTGGGTGAGGCCGGCGAACACGCCGGTGGCGGTGCCGCGCAGCGTGGTGGGGTCGATGCCGGCCCGCTCGATGGTCTCCCAGGCGGCCTCCAGCAGCAGTCGCTGCTGCGGGTCCATGGCGGTCGCCTCGTTGGGGCTGATCCCGAAGAAGGCCGGGTCGAACTCGGCGGCGTCCCGGACGAAGCCGCCCTCCCGGGCGTACGTGGTGCCCGGGGTGTCCGGGTCGGGGTGGTAGAGGGTGGTCAGGTCCCAGCCCCGGTCGGTGGGGAACTCGCCGATCGCGTCGGTGCCGGCGGCGAGCAGTTGCCACAGCTCCTCCGGCGAGGTCACCCCGCCGGGGTAGCGGCAGGCCATCCCGATGATCGCGATCGGTTCCGCCGTGCCGGTCACCGCCGGCGTGACCGCCCTCGCGGCGGCGGGCAGGTCGAGCAGCATGCTCCGGAGCAGCTCGGCCACCGCCCGTACGGTCGGGTGGTCGAAGACCAGCGTCGCCGGCAGCCGCAGTCCGGTGGCAGTACGCAGCCGGTTGCGCAGCTGCACCGCGGTCATCGAGTCGAAGCCCAGGCTCTTGAAGTCCTGCCCCACGTCGAGGCCGGCCGGGTCGACGTGCCCGAGCACCGCGCCGACGTGCGTCCGGACCAGGTCGATCAGGAGGGACAGCTGGTCGTCCGGCGCGCGGTCGGCGAGCTGCCCGGCGAGCGGGGACGCGGACGCCGGGGCGGCGGTCGCGGCCTGCCGGAGCCCGGCCGGGGCGAGCGCGCGCAGCACGGCCGGCAGGTCGTCGCCGCGGGCTCGGGCGCGGACCGCCGCCCGGTCGAGACCGGCCGGCACCAGCACCGGTCGGTCGGTGGACAGGGCGGTGTCGAGCAGCCGGACCGCCTCCGCGACGGGCAGCGCGGCGAGTCCGGCCCGGGCCAGCAGCCGCCGGTCGGCGTCCGACATGGTCCCGCTCATCCCGGTCTCGACGTCCCAGTAGCCCCAGGCCAGGGCGGTGGCCGGCCGGCCCGCCGCGCGCCGGTGCTGGGCGAGGGCGTCGAGGAAGGCGTTCGCCGCCGCGTAGTTGGCCACCCCGCTGGTGTTCAGGCTGCCCGCGATCGAGGAGTAGAGGATCAGGTGCGCATCGGTGTGCCGGTGCAACTGCCAGGCGGCGTCGACCTTCGGCGCGAGCACGTCGTGCAGCTGCTCGTCGGTGAGCCGGTCCACCGGCCCACCGGCGGTCACCCCGGCCGCGTGCACCACCGCGGTCAACGGGTGCGCCGGGTCGATGCCGGCGAGCAGGTCCCGGACCGCCGCCGGGTCGCCGAGGTCGGCGGCGACCACGACCGCCGTGGCCCCGGCATCGCCCAGGTCCCGGACGAGGGCGTCGGCGTCCGGGTGCTCCGGGCCACGCCGGCCGACCAGCAACAGGTGCCGGACGCCGTGCCGGGTGGCCAGGTGCCGGGCGGTCAGCCGGCCCAGCGTCCCGGTGCCGCCGGTGACCAGCACGGTGCCGTCGGGGCGGAACGGCAGGGCGACGGCCGGCTCGACCATGGCCGGGGTCAGCCGGGGCGCGCGGAGGTCGCCGGCGCGCAGCGCGAGCTGGGGCTCACCCCGTACGGCGGCGGTGCCGACGGCGACGGGGAGCGCCCGGAGGCTCTCCGGGTGCCGGTCGGTGTCGACCACCACGATCCGGTCGGGGTGTTCGGTCTGGGCGGAGCGCAGCAAGCCCCAGCAGGCGGCGCCGGCCAGGTCGGTGACCGGCTCGCCGGCCCCGGTGCTGACCGCGCCGGAGGTGAGCACGACCAGCCGGCTGTCCGCCGGCTCCTCCCGGGCCAGCCAGTCCCGCACCGTGCGGAGCAGTTCGCCGGTCCGCCGGTGCACGGCCGCCGGCACGTCCGCGTCGTCGCCGGTGGGTAGCGGCAGCACGAGCACCGTCGCGCCCGCGGCGTCCGCCGGCTCGCCGAGCACGGGTACGCCCGCCAGCCCGGCCATCGCCGCGGCGGCGTCCCCGCCGATCAGCACCCACGAGGAGGTCGACTCGGCGGGCGCCGGCGGGACCGGGGCCCACTCCAGCTGGAAGAGCCGGTCGGGTCGGGCGGCTCCGGCGGCCACCCGGGCGGCCGTGGTGGCTCGGGACAGCACGCCGGCCGCGCTGAGCACCAGCTCACCGGCCGGGTCGTACGCGGTCAACGCCAGCCGGTCCGGTGACTGGCGGGTCAGCCGTACCCGCAGGGCGGTCGCGCCGGTGGCGTGCAGGCGGACCTGCTCCCAGGCGAACGCCTGGCGGACGGTGTCCGCGTCGTCGTCGAGGACGGCCAGCAGCGCCGGGTGCAGCGCCGCGTCGAGCAGCGCCGGATGCACGGCGTACCCGGTGACGTCCACGTGCTCGGGCAGGGCGACTTCGGCGTGCAGGTCGTCGCCGTTACGCCAGGCCGCGCGGAGCCCCTGGAACGCCGGCCCGAACCGGTAGCCCGCTCCGGCCAGCCGCGGGTACGCCCCGGCCAGGTCGACCGGCTCGGCCCCGACCGGCGGCCAGACCCCGAGCGGGGCGGGCTCGTCCCCCTCGTCGCCGGCGAGCAGGCCGGTGGCGTGCGTGGTCCACGGCGCGTCCGGGTCGTCGGCCGGTCGGGTGTGGACGGCGAGCGTCCGCCGTCCCGGCTGGTCGCTCCCGGTCACGGTGACCTGGAGGTCGGCGCCGCCGTCGGCGAGCGGCACCGGTGCCTCGAGGGTCAGCTCCTCCAGCAGCGGGTACCCGGCGACGGCGCCGGCGTGCAGGGCGAACTCGACCAGCGCGGTGGCGGGCAGCAGGTCGGTGCCGGCGATGGTGTGCTCGGCGAGCCAGGGGTGCGCCCGGCGGGAAAGGTGCCCGGTGAAGAGGTGCTCGCCGCTGGTGGCGGTGGTGATGGTGGCGGCCAGCAGGGGGTGGCTGGTGGCCCGCAGCCCGAGCCGGCCCGGGTGGGCGGCCGGCGCGACGGTCGACCAGTAGCGCACGTGGTGGAAGGGGTACGTCGGCGGGGTCGGGACTGCCGGTCCGGCGGGCGGGATGAGCCGGGCCCAGGCGATCGGGTGGGTGGTCTGGGTGTGCAGCAACGCGGTGTTGGTGAGGAGGGTGTGCCAGGGATCGGTGTCGCGGCGCAGGGTGTGCAGCGCGGTGGCGTCGTCGATGGTGGCGGCGAGCAGCGGGTGGGGGCTGACCTCGACGACGGTGTGGTGCCCGTCGGCGAGCAGCCGCTGGAGCGTCGGGTGGAAGTGGACCGGCTGGCGCAGGTTCTCCCACCAGTAGTCGGTGGTCAACTCGGTGCCGGACGTGACCTGTTGCCGGGTGCTGCTGTAGAAGGCGGTGTCGCCGGGGCGGGCGTCGACGGCGACGCCGGTCAGCTCCCCGTGCAGTGGGTCGATGTGCGGGCAGTGGCTGGCGTAACTCACCGGGATGATCCGGGCGGTGAGGCCGTGGCCGGTGAGGGCCGCATGCGCGGCCTCGATCGCGCCGGGGGCGCCGGAGAGGACGCAGGTGGTGGGGGCGTTGTGGGCGGCGAGGTGCAGTTGCGCGGCGTGCGCGGGCACCACGTGCCGGAGCAGGCCGGGCAGCTCGTCGGGGGTGGGGCCGGTGACGGCGAGCATGCCGCCGCTGCCTTCGATGGTGGTGAGGGCGCGGCCCCGGTGGGCGATGAGGCGGGCGGCGTCGTCGAGGCTGAGGACGCCGGCGGCGTGTGCGGCGGTGATCTCACCCTGACTGTGTCCGATGACCGCGTCGGGGGTGAGGCCGTGGTGCCGCCACAGCGCGGTGAGGGCGGTGGTGACCGCGAACAGGGTGGGTTGGACGACGTCGACCCGCTCCAGGCTGGCCGCGCCGGGCCTGTCGAGGACGACGTCGAGGAGGCTCCAGTCGACGTGCGGGCGCAGCGCCGCGTCGGTGGCGTCGATGCTCTCCCGGAATGGGCGGGAGGTGCGGTAGAGCTGGTGGGCCATGGCCGGCCACTGGCTGCCCTGGCCGGGGTAGATGAAGGCGACCTTCCCGCCGGGCGTGGCTTCGCCGACGGTCAGGTTGTCGTGTTCGACGCCGTCCGCCAGGGCGGTGAGCCCCGCGGACATCTCCTCGGGTGTTCGGCCGAGGACCACCGCCCGGTGGGGGAATGCCGCGCGGCCGGCCAGGGCGTGCGCCACCGCGACGAGGTCCAGCTCCGCTGCGGCGGCCGTCCAGTCGCGCAGCCGCCCTCCGTACTCCCGTAGCGAGGTTTCGGTCTTCGCGGACAGCAGCCACGGCACCCACTCGCCACCGGGCAGATCCGTCAGCTCCGCACCGTGGACGATGACCGCCGGCCCGGCCGGCGGCAGCGGGTCGTCGACCGGCGCCGGCGCCTCCTCGATGATCAGGTGCGCGTTGGTGCCGCTCACGCCGAACGACGACACCCCGGCCCGGCGCGGGTGCCCGTTCTGCCGCCACTCGACGGCCTCGTCGAGGAGCCGGACGGCGCCGGCGGCCCAGTCGACGTGCGGGCTGGGGGCGTCGATGTGCAGGGACCGCGGCAGCAGGTCGTGCCGCATGGCGAGGACCATCTTGATCACTCCGGCGACGCCGGCGGCGGCCTGGGTGTGCCCGATGTTCGATTTGACCGACCCCAGCCACAGCGGCCGTCCGTCCCGCCGTTGCTGCCCGTACGTCGCCAGCAGCGCCTGCGCCTCGATCGGGTCCCCGAGCGTGGTCCCCGTGCCGTGCGCCTCCACCACGTCCACATCGGCCGGGGTGAGCCGGGCGTTGGCCAGGGACTGCCGGATCACCCGCTCCTGCGACGGTCCGTTCGGTGCGGTCAGCCCGTTGCTGGCGCCGTCCTGGTTCACCGCCGAGCCCCGGACGACGGCCAGGATCCGGTGCCCGCGCTCCTCGGCCAGGGACAGCCGTTCGAGCAGCAGCAGGCCGACGCCCTCGCCCCAGCCGGTGCCGTCGGCGGCGGCGGCGAACGGCTTGCACCGGCCGTCGGGGGCCAGGCCCCGCTGCCGGCTGAACTCGATGAACGGGCGCGGCAGGGCGAGGATCGTCGCGCCACCGGCGAGCGCCATGTCGCACTCGCCGCCCCGGATCGCCTGCACGGCCAGGTGCATCGCCACCAGCGACGACGAGCACGCCGTGTCCACGGTGACCGCCGGCCCCTCCAGCCCCAGCACGTACGCGATCCGCCCGGACGCGACGCTGCCCGAGTTGCCGGTGACCAGGTAGCCCTCCAGGTCCGGGTCGGGCTCGCTCATCCGGGCCAGGTAGTCCTGCGAGATCACCCCGGCGAACACGCCGGTGGCGGTGCCCCGCAGGCTGGCCGGGTCGATGCCGGCCCGCTCGATGCTCTCCCAGGCGGTCTCCAGCAGCAGCCGCTGCTGCGGGTCCATCGCGGTCGCCTCCCGTGGGCTGATGCCGAAGAAGGCGGCGTCGAAGCCGGGGGCGTCGGTGAGGAACCCGCCGTCGCGGGCGTACGTGGTGCCGGGCGAGTCCGGGTCCGGATCGTAGAGGGACTCCAGCTCCCAACCCCGGTCGGTCGGGAACGGGCCGATCGCGTCGCCGCCGCGGGCGACCAGGTCCCACAGCTGCTCCGGGGTGTCGATCCCGCCCGGGTACCGGCAGGCCATGCCGACGATCGCCACCGGCTCGTGGGCCCGGTCCTCCACCTCGCGCAGCCGCTGGCGGGTCGAGCGCAGATCGGCGGTGGCCCGCTTGAGGTAGCTCCGGAGCTTGTCTTCGTCGTTCATCGTGCGTCCCCCTGGTCGGAGCCGGCAGAAGCGATCATCAATCTGGTCACGACGGGGAACCGCCGAGTTCCTTGTCCAGTGCGTCGAACAGCTCCTCGTCGGTCGCCGACTCCAGGTCGACGAGGTCGTCGAGGTCCGCGCCGGCCGGTCGCAGGTCGTCCAGCCGGCGCAACAGGTCCCGCAGCCGGTCCTCCGCCCGGCGCCGCTCGGCGTCGTCCAGCGCGGCCACCGCCAGCGCCGCCCCCACCCGGTCGAGTTCGGCGAGTACGGACGTCGGCGGCGCCTGCTCCGCCGGGGCGAGCTGGCCGGCGAGGTACTCCGCCACCGCCAGCGGGGTCGGGTGGTCGAAGACGAGCGTGGCCGGCAGCTGCAGCCCGGTCGCGGTCCGCAGCCGGTTGCGCAGCTCCACCGAGGTCAGCGAGTCGAAGCCCAGGTCCTTGAACGGCGACCCTTCCGGCACCGAGCCCGGTGAGCCCTGCCCCAGCACCACCGCCACGTGTCCGCGGACCAGGTCCAGCAGCAGCCGGGGCCGCTCACCCGCCGGCAGCGCGCCGAACTGCTCGGCGAGCGACCGCCCGCCGGCCACCTGCTCCTGGGCGGCCCGTCGGGTGGGCGTGCCGACCAGGGCGC
>NZ_JAPDPH010000294.1 GCF_026013475.1 Micromonospora yasonensis
TCCGACCCGACATCAGCAGCGGTAGCAACTCATTGCGAACGCGCTCCAGTATGTCGTTCTCCCGGAACAACGCGTGCAGGCTATCGATCATTGAATGCTGAAACAATCCCTCCGCACGCTGGATTGACAACCCAGGAAGAGGGATGCTTAGTGATCGAATATCTTGAAGATTTACATACGGCGCCATGTCGCTCTTGTGCATAACCACGGCGAGCTGGTCAGCAAGGTCGCGTGAATTGAACCACGCCGCCAGATATCCGGAATCGAGGCCACTCTCATCGAGGAGGCGGAAGTAGCAAATCTGCGGGCTGTAGACCACCTCCTCCATGTACGCTGGCACAATTGCGACTCTACCGACAGACCCTTTCGTTGTCAGTACGATGTCACCGCTAGCGGAGGTCTTGGCGCCGATGCGCGCTCGATACTCGTCCGCTACAAAGTCCGGCCCATCCGGGAAAATGCGACCTCCCCGCACGTCACCTGCCCGAAGAATCCGAGCTCCGGTAGCCCCGTGCTCCGACCGCTTGGTACGATATCCGTCGCCAAACTCAATCGCCCGGCAATCGGCTAACTCACCAAGAGCAACCCTCCGGCCAGGGTGCGCGGCCAAGACCCTGGAAAACCGAGCATTTGCCAAATCACGGGCAATCGTTATGGCACGACCATTCGCATGGATCTTGTCATCCAGCGCCCCTAGAACCTCCACAATCGCCCGCTGCGTTGGTAGGTCTGGTATGCGCACCTCCACGTTCGCAATGTAATTGCGATTTAGCATGGGCTGGACGCTTCCCGAGTCGAACCCAGTCAGGTCCAGGGTTTCAAACAGGTGATACAGGAACCGTGGGTGATGACCTTTGAAATCCGCTACGTAGAGCGTGGTATTAAGCGGCCAGTAGTCCGTGCCGCTCCATGTCGGCTTGCCAAGGTTCGTGGCACGCCCTACGACGAATCCGGGCCCCTTGATTGGCCCTTCGTCATGCCAACCCGCGGTCAAGCCGGCCGACAGGACGGGGTAGGGACCGGGCCGGCGGAGTCGGCTTGGAAGATCGAAACCACGCCGGAGCTCCAGCACGTCAACAAGCTTTTTGGATTGCCAGTCAGACATGGAGCCGCTCCAACTGCTCACGGACGACCTTCTCAAGGCGGGCCGACTCTTCGAAGGCCTCCAGGAGTTCCTTCGACAGCTGCGCAATCTTCTCGTCGAGCGGCTCGCCATCGTCGTCGACTTTGGCCGCACCGACGTACCGGCCCGGCGTCAGCGCATAGTCGGCCTCCTTGATCTCGGCGAGAGTGACCGACTTACAGAAGCCGGGGATGTCCTGGTAGACGAGCTTCTTTCGGGCCGCTGAATCTGTTCCCCGCCAGGCGTGGTAGGCATCGACGATCTTGGTAATATCCTCATCCGCCAACGCCCGCTCGGCGCGGTCGACCATGTAGCCAAGGTCGCGAGCGTCAATGAACAACACCTCGCCGCGGCGGTCCACCCCGCCGTTCTTGCCGACCTTCTTGTCCTTGGAAAAGAACCAAAGGCAGACCGGAATGCCTGTGCTGCGAAACAGTTGGGTCGGCAGTGCCACCATGCACGAGACCAAGTCAGCCTCGACGATCCGGGCACGAATTTGGCCCTCGCCATTCGAGTTCGACGACATGGACCCGTTCGCCATCACCACGCCAGCGCTGCCATCCGGCTTGAGCTTGGAGATGATGTGCTGGATCCAGGCGTAGTTGGCGTTGTTGGCCGGTGGCACCCCGTAGACCCAACGGGGGTCGTCCTCCAAGCGCGTCCAGTGCTTGATATTGAACGGCGGGTTGGCCATCACGTAGTCCATCTGGATGTCCGCGTGCTGGTCGCGGGCGAAGGTGTCGCCCCACCGCGCGCCAAGGCCGGAGTTGTCGATGCCGTGGATGGCGAGGTTCATCTTCGCCATCCGCCAGGTCTCCTCGATACTTTCCTGCCCGTAGATGGCGACGTCCTTCGGGTCGCCATCGTGCTCGTAGATGAACTTCTCCGTCTGGACGAACATGCCGCCCGAGCCGCAGCACGGGTCGTAGACGCGCCCCCGAGACGGCTCCAGTACCTCGACAATTACTTTGACCACGCTGGGTGGGGTGAAGAACTCGCCGCCACGCTTCCCCTCGGCCCGGGCGAAGTTGCCGAGGAAGTACTCGTAAACCTCGCCCATGAGGTCCCGCGCGCGGTGCTCACCCTGCCGGCTGAACTTGGCGCTGTTGAACAGGTCGATAAGCTCACCGAGGCGGCGCTGGTCTATGTTGTCCTTGTTGTACAGGCGAGGCAGGGTGCCGCCCAAAGCGGGGTTGGCGGCCATGACCGCGCTCATCGCCTCGTCGATGAGCTGACCAATCGTCTTCTCCGGCTCATCGCCCACCGCCGACTTGCCCTTGGCGTTCTCCGCCAGGTATGACCAGCGTGCAGCGGCTGAGACAACGAACACGCCATATCCCTGGTACTCCTCCGGGTCGTCGATAAGCTCCTCGATCTGGCTGTCGTCCATGCCCTCGGCAGTCAACTCGGCACGGATCTGCTCACGGCGCTCCTCATAAGCGTCCGAGACGTACTTGAGGAAGACCAGGCCGAGGATGACGTCTTTGTATTGGCTGGCAGACAGCGACCCGCGGAGCCGGTCGGCAGCCTTCCACAGAGTGTCCTTCAACTCCTTCATGGTCGACGGCACCGACGGTTCCTGCCTCTTGCGCGGTGGCATTCTCTACTGTCCTTCCTCGGTGTTGCTGCTGCGGGAAACAACGCTGACCGCGCCCGCGGCCACGCCATCGATCAGAGCGGTGATCAGATCATGCAGGGCGTCCTGCCGCTGGCGGAGGGCCGCACCGTAGGCGCTAGCCTCGACCAGCGCGCTCTCCAGCGCCGCTCCCGACGCGCGGTCGAGAACTGGGATGCTCCACGTCCGCCACTCGCTGGTCGCGGGCTGGTGGTTGATGATGGCGGCAAGGGTGTGCGGGCCGACCCCTGCGGTCGGGCGTAGCCGTAGGAGCCGCGATGGGGACGCCACCAGTGAGTTGCCGTCTTCGTCGACCCGTGCGCGTGGCCGAGAGCCTTCGATAAACACCACATCACCTGGTTCCGTGCGGTGGGCTCGCGGGTAGAGTCGGGCGGCGTCGAACGGATCCAGAGCGACACCGTCGGCTGATCCGTCAGCGCTGAGAACCAGGATCGAGCCGTCCGGCACCGCGTGCTGGGGATCGATCCGGCATCCACGCCGCATCAGCAGGACGCCAGCCTCATGCAGCTCGCCCAGGGACCGTTGCCGCAAGAGGACCATGCCTGGAGCGGCGGTTAGCAGAACGTCCAGCGGTGCCAATGGCTCGGCGACGACCAGCGCCGCCGATTGGGCTCGACTGAGGTGGTTGTCGGACGACGTGCTCAAGCGGGCTGCCCGCACGCCTGCCGGCACGATCGGCGAACCGGTCAGGATGACGGGCAGGTCGGTGGCTCGGAGGTAGCGTAACGCGCGGCTGGTGTCGCCGGATAGCGCGGCCGAGACATCGGCGGCGAGGTCCTCCATGGATAGGTCCGCTGACGGATATGCGCTCAGGTCTCCGACCATCGGTCGGTTCGCTGTGGGGCCGCCCGCGCAGACCCACGAGCCGAGCGCTTGACGGTGCGCCCGCCGCCACATCCCGCGCGGCAGACGGACCGCAGCAACCAGGTGACCCAGCCGCAACATCTTAGCGCGAAACCGTTCCGCATCTCCGCGCAGCCGCTCACACAGGGTTACGGCTGGCCCGATCACCACTGCCACTTCGTTCGGACCGAGGTCGAGCAGCAGATCGTCGACCCGTTCCAGGGCCGCCTCACCCTCCAGGTTGAGCACGGCCAGCACGCGAAGCAGTGGTCCATCGGCCCGGTTCACGACGTCAAGCTCGTTGAGGAACGCACGGCGACGCAATGCCCGTTCGGCCGCCCCATTACCGCTGATCAGCAGGCGGTTTCCGGAGGCGATCGCCAGGGCAAGGCTCGACGGACCGTCGGCAAAGGCGACGGGGACGCCGTCCGGATCGAGGTGCAGGATCCCTGCCCGCACGATGGCACCGACGAGCGCCATCGCCTCTACTGTTAAGTCCCGCCGGCCGAGCTCTCGGCCCGCGGGCCCGTCGTCGAGTCGGGCGAGCGCCTCGGGCAAGCCACGGGACGCCTCGACCAGATCGTCAACGAACCGCAACGTCTCGTCGGTGGCCGCCAGCTGTCGTACCTCGGTCAGGAGGAACTCGTCCCGGGGGTCGCTGAGCTGGGCCAGCCTCTCCCGCTCGGCAGAAGTCAGGTCCGCGAGGTCGCTGTCGCCGTGGGCGTGGAGGCAGAGCAGGGTCACGAGATCTTCCAATGACGCGTCCACCGGGACGCTCAGCGCCGGCGCGTCCAGGCGGTGCTCCGGGTTGTTGCCTCGGCCGGTGCGCGTCAGCCAGTCGACGATCTCGTCTCGTGCGAACCGCTCCACGGCGCCAGCTGGTGTGACCGGGTCGGGGAAGGGAATGTGGCGGCCGCGGACCTGGGGTCGACGCCGCCACATGCTGACCACGGAACGCTGTACGCCGGCGAGCTGAGCGACATCACGCAGGCTCAGGGTTGGCCCCGGCTCAGTCATTCACACCTCCTCTACCGTGAGTCCCCGAACCGTAACGGCACCGCGATTCCTTGCAGTATCCACCACGCCGATAAGTCGGCTTATCAGCGTTGGTGCTGGCGATGAGTTGGTCCGTCGGCGATCCTCGATGCTGCGTTCCGTGGCCGAAGGGTTGCGCATCCGAGACGAGTCGGATTGGCGCAGATGCCTTGGCCTACGTCGTCCTGTGACAGAAGGTGCATGCATGATCGATTCGCCCGCCGCCCCGGCGTGGCTGCCTGACCAGCAGATCGCGGTTGCGCAGCTCGCCAGCGGGATCCTCGAGTACGCACAGCAGACCGTATCGGGTGACGCGTTCCGGCTGCCGTACCCGGCGAACCTGCAGCTCGCGCTGGACCGGCTGACCCTGCTCGCCTGGCATCAGGACGCGCCCGCGCCGGCCAGCGTGGTGGAGTTACTCCAGCTTGCGCAGGAGCCGTTCGGCGACTGGAAGATCGACCTCACCGGCACCGACGTCGACCCAGACGAGTCGCTGCTCATCTATGGCCGCCCGACGGCGGCCTGCGAGGAACTCGGCAACCTCCGTGGGGATGTCGAAGGCGAGATCCGTGAGAACGCGCTGTTGCGGGCGGTGATGGACAAGACCCGGGCCCACAACGCGCCGCAGTCCTACGTCGCGTTCCGTGAGCTCCTGATCCGGCAGCCGGCGATCGCGGCGATGGAGCTCGACGCGCGGCTGGCCGATCCTGACCTGGCACTGCTGTCGGATGAGGTGCGGCAGGCGTACGTGGAGGCGCCGCCGGAGGCGATGGCGGACGGCGTGATCCGGACCTGTGGCGGGTGCGGCGGTCTTCGGCTGCCACTGGACGACGACCGGACCTGGATCTGCGAGGACCAATCCTGCCCGGCACCCGGAACAGCCGGGGCGGACCACCCGGCCAGCGAGGGCGTGTGGTGGTTGCGGCGTGAGCTACGCACCTTCATCACCGCACCGGGTCGTGCAGAGCTGCGCATCGCCGACGCGATCGGGAAGCTCGGCGTGTCGGTGGCGTTGTGGCCGGACTTCGACGCGTGCGACATCGCGGTCTTCGCGGAACGACCTTGGGTCGCCGACATCAAGGCCTGGCGCAACCCGGTACGGCTGGCCCGACGGCTGCGGGAGCGGCTGTTCACCGTGTCGCCGGAGGCGGAGAGGGCCTACGTCGTCATCGGCCAAGAGCAGGTCAAGGCACATCCGCGATACGTGGCACGGCTGCGGAAGGCGTGCCCCCAGGTGCGGCCGGGCCAGCGAATCGTGGCGGTCTCCGAGACGGAGTTCATCGGTGCCGTGAAGCGGCGGGTGGAGGCCGAGGCATGAGGCAGATCAACACCATCCGCAACCGCTTCACCCGCGCACTCCGCGGCCACTACACCCCGACCGGCGACCAGCCTTCACCCTCCCGGCTGATGGACACCGAACTGTGCCTGTATCTGCTGGAAACAGTCGCCGCCGACCAAGCCGCCAGCGGAGTACCCGCGTTGCTCGACGGCTACCGGGCGCTGTGGGACGCGGTGCCGCGCCCACCAGCCGACGCGGCGGTCCGGCTCGCCAACGCGCGAGCCCTGCTGTGGCGCAGCCAACGCCCCTACGGGTGGGACGAGTTGCTGCGGGCTTACCGGTCAGCTCCTGAAGCAGTGCGGGGTTACCATCTGGACCCGCTCGGCCGACCGGTACGCCGGCAGTGCAGCGTGGCGGCGAACCGGTGGGACTGGTACGAGCAGCTACTCACCGAGCCGCTGCCCTTCGCCACCACCGGCGTACGGTTCGCCGCACCTGGGCGATACCGCATGAGCTCCACGGCGCGTGGTCATGGCGTGACCGTGCCGGACAACCTTCCACCCGCGCCGGCGCCGGCTCTGCATGACCTGGCCGTCCGGGCCCGGGCACCGATCGAGGTCACGTGGCAGGAGTTGGTGGCGACCGCCCAAGGTATGGACGCCACCGACCTGGAGGCCGGGCGTTCCTCTCACCGATGGGAGGAGCGCCTGCTGGACGTCACGCTGCAGGTCCGGCTGGCCGACGATACCTTCGGCGACACCACGACCCTTCGCATCGACCGGATCCTGCACATGGTCGGCATGGTCAGCGTCGGCAAGAGCACCCTCGTGACGATTTTGGCGACCTGGGCAGCGCAACATGGCCTCCGGGCGACGATCGTGGTCGGCGACAACTCGGCAGCACTACGCATGGCGCACGAGCTGTCCTGGTACGACGGCGTGGTGGCGGCACCGGTCATGGGGCAGAACCGAACCCGGCATGCGGAGCGGCTCCATCGGCTCCAACCGCCGGCGCCTGGCCGGCTTCTGCCCTCCGATCCGTACGGGTTCGACCTGGTCAGCACGGCCTGCCCACTCGATGCCGTCCGGGGCGCCCCCATCCCCCTAGAGGTACGCGAGGCGCCCTGCCAGCACCTGATCGAGACGGATCCGGACGCCCCGGTGGATGGCTGGCGGGACGGAGCCCGGCGCACCTGTCCCCTGTGGTATCGCTGCCAGCGGCATGAGGCCGCACGTCGACTGGTCACGGCGAACGTGTGGATCGCGACGCCGTGGAGTCTTGTGCACACCCCCGTGCCTGGACCGTTGAGCCACGAGCAGATGCGGTACCTGGAGGCGGCGTGGCGGCGCAGTGACCTGATCGTGGTCGACGAGGCCGACCAGGTGCAGGCCAACCTCGATGAGATGTTCGCCAGTGCCCAGGTGCTGCTTGGGCCGAGCCAGGAAGCGTGGATCGACGAGATCGGGGCGCGGGTGGCGGAGAAGCTTCGCGCAACGGGCCGCGCGCCGGTCAGTTCGCGGCAGATCCGCCGGTTCATCACGGCACTGAACCAGGCCCGTTCCGCA
>NZ_JAPDPH010000295.1 GCF_026013475.1 Micromonospora yasonensis
TGGACAAACCTGCTGGAACGCCTCGTCCAGGAGGCGGTCGACCTCCTGGTAGCCCCAGCCGCCGCTGGGCACGATCACCGGCACCTGCCCCGAGGTGACCTGGCTGTCGCGCAGGTCGCCGAGCCACTTGGTGAAGAACCGGGACAGGTCGAGCAGGCCCGCCATGGTGGGCGCGGCCACCTGCGCGTCACCGGTCCAGCCGTTCTTCTCGTACATCGGGGTGTCGGTGGGGATGCCGTGCAGGTTGTTGCGCACCGTGCGGCGCATCATCTGCTCGAACTGCTCGAACAGCGGTTCGCTGCACCGGAACTCGCCGACGTCCCGCACGTCGGAGTGCACCACCCGCATGGTGACGGTCTCCGTGGTGGCCGCGCCGGGCAGCCCGTCGAGCTGCGCGTACCGGAAGCCCTTGTACGAGAAGCTCGGCTCCCACACCTCCTCGCCGCCGCCCCGGGCGACGTACTCGTCCTGCTGGAACCGGGCGCTCTGCACGTTGCCGTTGGACGCCTCGACGGTGCCGTCGGCGCGCAGTTTCTCGCCGTAGAGGATGCGGATGGTGGTGCCCGCCGGGGCGGTGACGCGCAGCCGCGCCCAGCCGGCGGTGGTCCGGCCGAAGTCGGCCACCCAGACACCGGCGCGCGGCGACGTGAGGGTGACCGGGGCGACGGACTCGACCACCCGGATGGGCTCGTGCTCCTGGGCGCGCAGTGTGCCGGCCGGGGCGTCCAGGACACTGGCCCGGGACCAGCCGGAGTCGTCGAACCCCACCGTCGACCAGCCCGCCGGCTCCCGGCGGGCGTCGTAGGTCTCCCCCGCGTACAGCGAGTTGGACAGGGTGGGGCCGCTGGTGATCCGCCAGGCGTCGTCGGTGACGATCTCGGTCCGCGACCCGTCGGGGTGGTCCACCACGAGGCGGGCCAGCAGCCGGGGCTCGCCGTGCCAGGGCGCCTGGTGCCAGCGCCACACGTTGCGGGTGGTCATGCCGTAGAAGCCGCGGCCCAGCTCCGCGCCGAGGACGTTGCGCCCCTCGGCGAGCAGGTCCGTCACGTCGTGCGTCACGTACAGGACGGTGTCGTCGTAGTCGGTGAACCCCGGGTCCAGCACGGCGGTGCCGACCCGCTGCCCGTTGACCTGCAACACCTGGTAGGCGAGGCCGCTGGCGTACAGCCGGGCGCGGGCCACTGGCTTGGTCAGCTGGAACGCGCGCCGCAGCAGCGGTGCCGGCCGCTCCTCCACCGGCGGCTCGACGCCGCTGCCCCACGGTCCCTGCCCGTACGGGGCGAGCACCACCACCGGGGTCCAGGCCGAGTCGTCGTGTCCCGGCTGCTCCCAGCCGGACTCGACGGTGCCGGTGGTCCGCCAGCCGGCGTCGGTGACCAGCACCAACTCCCGGCTGTCGGCGGTCCGTACGACGAGCCGCGCGATGAGACCGCCCGGGTTGACCGAGGCGCCGGGCCGGTTGGTGGCGATGGCGGCCAGCACCAGGTCGCCGCCGACGGCCCGGCGGGCCAGCTCAGTGACGTCCGCGACCCGGGCGGTGCGCCAGCCGTCGGTCTGCTGCGGCGCCGACAGGGTGAGCTGCCCGGCCAGGTACGCGGTGAAGTCGTCGTCGGCGCTCATGATCAGCCGGGCGGAGGCGACGTCGAGCCCCGCCGGCAGGGCCAGCCGGCCGCGGAACCAGCGCGGCCCGGTGGGCGCGTTGTTCACCGTCGCGCCCGGGCCCCACACCCAGGACGCGCCGGCCAGGTTCAGCGCCTGCGGCTGGGGCACGGTGACGTTGCCGGCCCACGGGCCCTGGCCGTACGGGGCGAGCACGGCCACGCCGGCCCAGCCGGTGTCGTCGTATCCGGCCTCCTGCCAGCCGGGGCGCTCGGCGTCGGTGCTGCGCCACGACGCGTCGGTGACCAGCACGAGCCGCTGGCCGGCGGTGGTCACCAGCACCAGCTTCGCGAGCAGGCCGGCCGGGTTGACCGCGGGTCCGGGCCGGTTGGTGGCCACCGCGGCCAGGGTGAGCGTGCCGCCGACGGCGGCGCGGGCCAGTTCGGTGACGTCGGCGAGTTCGGCGCTCTTCCAGCCGTCGGCCTGCTGCGGGGCGTACAGCACCTGGCGCCCGTCGAGGTAGGCGGTGTAGTCGTCGTCGGCGGTGACGACGAGGTGCGCGACCGCGATCTCCACCCCGGCCGGAACGGCGAACCGGCCACGGAACCAGCGGCTACCGGCCGGCGCGTTGCCGGCGGTGGCGCCCGGCGACCAGATCCACGACGCGCCGGCGAAGTCCAGCGGCGTCTGGATGGCCTCGGGCTGCGCGCCGACCCAGCGGGCCGCGCCGAAGCCCTCGTCGCGCAGGCCGGTCTCGAACCAGGTCGGCGTGCTCCAGCCGGTCTCCCGGCCGGCGCCGTCCCACAGCTGGACCGCCCAGTGGTAGCGGGTGCGCGGGGCCAGCCCCGGGCCGTCGTACGGCACGCCGACCGAGCGCGCCGAGGCCACCCGGCCCGAGTCCCAGACATCGGCCGCGCCCGGGGTGAGCCGGTCCGCGCTGGTGGCCACCAGCACCTGGTACGCGCTCTGGGTGGCGCCGTGGCCGAGGGCGGTGCCGGTCCAGGAGAAGCGGGGCTGCGCCACGTCGGTGCCGAGCGGCCGGTCGGCGTACTCGGTGCGGGGGCGGCCGACCGCGAGCGGGCCGGCGCCGGTGCCGGGGTCCGGGGCGGCCGCCGCTGCCGGCGCGGCGGTGGCCGCGCCGAGCGCGACGGCTCCCGCGCCGGCCACGCCCCAGCCGAGCAGGGATCGGCGGCTGAGTTCGGCCCCCGGAGGTGGTGTCTGCGCCATGGACGTCTCTCCTCGAAGCGATGGTGGTGTGGGGTCAGGACGGCAGGGGCGCGGACCAGACGTCGGCGATCGACGGGTCGTAGCCGTCGCCGCTGTCGCGGAACCGCACCCGCACCACGCCGTCGCGGGTCGCGTCCGGCAGGTCGACGACGAACTGGTAGCTGACCGTGCCGGCCCCGCCCACCGTGCGCCGGTAGGCGCGGGCGTGGGCCACCACCCCGTCGACGAGGATCTCGTAGTCCTTCAGTTGCGCCTGGTCGTAGGTCTCGACGGCCCGCAGCACGAACGGCTCGCCGGGGGTGACGGCGAGGTCGAACTCGAACCAGCCGCCGGGGTAGCTCACGTTGGTGTAACGGCGGGTCAGCCCGGCCTCGGTGTTGGTGCCCGAGTGGGTCGAGGCGGTCAGGTGGTGCGCCTGCTCCGACGCCGGGTCGCCGAGGTCGACGTGGTCGTACGCGCCGGCCGGCGGGTTGGTGAACCGGACCGGCACGGCGAGCGTGCGCCGTTCGGCTTCCGTGTCGCCGGTGGCCACGGTGATCTCCGCCGGTCCTTCCGTCACCGACACCGGCGCGGTGAGGATGGTCGACACGGTGGTCTGCGCGCCGGGGGCGAGGTCGTACCCGGCGGCCGGGGCCACGCGCCAGCCGTCGGGCGCGGTGGTGGTGAGCTGCCCGGTCATCGGCAGGGTGGCCCGGTTGTGCAGCACGGCGGCGACCGTCGTGGTAGCGCCGGGCGCCACGTCGGCGGGCGTCGCGGCGGTCGACTCGATGACCACGGCGGGTGCGGTGGTGATCGTGCCGGCGACGGGCAGGGTGGCGGTGCCCTCCTGGTGGCGGTAGCCGGCCGACCCGTCGACGGCCACGGACGCCGGCGACTGGTCGGCGGGGACCCGCAGGTCGTAGTGGTGGCTGACGGTGGCTCCGGGGGGGACGGTGCTGGGCCGGTCGCCGACCGGCGTCACCGTCCAGCCGTCGGGCGCGCGCAGGGTGGAGGTCACCCCGGTCATCGGCGTGGTGCCACTGTTGGCGACGACGACGCTGGCCCGGACGACGTCGCCGGGCAGCCGCTCACCCACCGGCAGGTCGAGCTTGACGACCGCGCCGACCAGGGCCGACGACGCCGCGGACAGCCGCTGGTCGACCCGGGTGAGCAGGGCGGTGAACCGGTCGGCGTGGGTCGCGGCGATCCGGTCCACGCCGACCTGGGTACGCAGCCACCGGTCCAGGTCGGCCACGGTGGCCAGCGCGTGGTGCACGGCGCCGGCGGCGGCGATGTTGTCACCGCCCAGGTACGCGGTCCGCGCCGCGGTCGTCTCGTCGGCGAGCTTCCCGAGTTGGGCGCGCAGGTGCGCGACCACCGGTCGGCCCAGCTCGTCGGCGAGTTCGTCGGTCAGCGTGGTCAGCGCGCCGACCGTGTCGGCGCTGTCGCCCAGGTCGCCCAGCACCCGGTCGACGGCGAAGGAGTAGGAACCGGAGCCAATCTCGTACACGGCGGTGCCGCCGTCCATCCGGACGAACCGCACGCCGTCGGCGTCGCCCGCCGGTCGGCCGCCCTCGGTGACCGCGTTCCGGCCGGGGGCCGGGATGCGTACGGTCGCGGTGACGTTGGCCGGGACGGTGAGGCGCAGCCGCATGTCGCCGCGCGGGTCGAGGTTCCAGTCGCTGCCGATCACGCCCTGCGCCGAGCGGTACGACGCGCGGGCCGAGGTGAGGCCGCCGCCGGGCTGGGGCGCGAAGGTGAGGTGGGTGTAGCCGGGGTTGCCGGGGTCGGGCTGGATGCCGGCGACGGTCCGGTACATCCAGTCCCCCACCGCGCCGTAGGCGTAGTGGTTGAAGGAGTTCATCGACACGTCGCCGAAGCTGCCGTCCGGCATGATCGAGTTCCAGCGCTCCCAGACGGTGGTGGCGCCCTTGTCGATCTCGTAGCCCCAGGACGGGTAGGTGTCGTTCAGCAGCAGCCGGTAGGCGACGTCGAGGTGTCCGGTGTCGCTCAGCGCCGGCAGCAGGTCCGGGGTGCCGAGGAAGCCGGTGGACAGGTGCCAGTCGTGCCGGCGTACGTTGGCGACCAGCCGGTCGGCGGCCTTGGCCCGCAGCGGGTCGGGCAGCAGGTTCATGCCGATGGCGAGCACGTACCCGGTCTGGCTGTCGCCCTGGACGGTGCCGTCGGCCGCGACGTAGGTGTCCACGAACGCCTGGGCGATGTCCTTGGCCAGCGCCGCGTAGCGGGCGGCGTCGGCGTCCCGGCCGATGGCGGCGGCCATCTCCCCCAGCAGCCGGATGCTGTACGCGTAGTAGGCGGTGCCGATGACGCCGGCGGGTGTCGGGTCGTCGAGGTTGAGCCAGTCGAGGTACGGGCCGGCGTTGGTGCGCCGGTTGCCGGAGCTGGTGCTCTGCAGCCAGGCGGCGTACCGCGTCATCGACGCGTAGTGCTCCTCGATCACCCGGGTGTCCCCGTAGCGCTGCCACAGCGTGTACGGCACCGTGATGCCGGCGTCGGCCCAGCCGGTCGCCCCGTCGCCGCAGCAGGCGCGGGGCGCGACGTCCGGGTACGCCCCGTTGGCCGACTGCGCGTCGCGCAGGTCCTGCAGCCACTTGCTGAGGAACGTGAGGCTGTCCATGTTGAACGTCGCGGTCTCGGCGAAGACGTTGATGTCGCCGGTCCAGCCGAGCCGCTCGTCCCGGGCCGGGGTGTCGGTGGGGATGGACAGGAAGTTGCCGCGCTGCCCCCAGGTGATGTTGCTGTGCAACTGGTTCACCATCGCGTTGGAGGTCGCGAACTCGCTGGTGAGCGCCCCGTCGGTGTGCATGACCAGGCCGGTGACGGTGGCCAGGTCGGGGGTGCCCGGGAAGCCGGTCAGCTCGACGTAGCGGAAGCCGTGGAAGGTGAAGGCCGGCTCGTAGACCTCGGCGCCGCCGCCGCGCAGGGTGTAGAGGTCGGTGGCCCGGGCCGAGCGCAGGTTGGCGGTGTAGGCGGTGCCGTCGGGGTTGAGCACCTCGGCGTGGCGGATCCGCACGGTGGTGCCGGCCGGCCCGTCGACCTTCAGCCGTACCTTGCCCACCATGTTCTGGCCGAGGTCGAAGATCCAGGTGCCGGGGGTGGGTTGGGTCAGCGTCCGGGCCGGCAGCTCCTGCGCCACCCGTACCGGCGGGTCGGCCTGGGCGACGACCGGTCCGGTGGCGCCGGGGTCGTCGACGGTGGCCGTTGACCAGCCTGCGTCGTCGAAGCCGGGCCGGTCCCAGCCGGCCGGCAGCCGCCGCGCGTCGTAGGTCTCGCCGTGGATCAGGTCGCTCTGCAGGAACGGGCCGGGGGTGGCGCGCCAGGAGCCGTCGGTGCGGACCGTCTCGCTGCGCCCGTCGGTGTAGTCGATGACCAGTTGCGCGCCCAGGTGCGGACGCGAGCCGTAGTGGTCCGGGCCGAACGAGGCGATGGTGCCGGCGTACCAGCCGTCACCGATCATGGCGCCGAGCGCGTTGTCGCCCTGGCGGAGCTGGCGGGTCACGTCGTAGGTCTGGTACTGCACCCGCTTGCGGTAGTCGGTCCAGCCGGGCGCCAGCTCGTGGTCGCCGACCCGCTGCCCGTTGAGCGACAGCCGGTAGACGCCGAGCGCGGTGGCGTAGATCCGGGCGCGGGCGACCTCCCCGTCGACCCGGAAGCCCCGGCGCAGCAGCGGGTTCGCGTCCAGCGCGGTGAGCATGGCCTCCGTGTTGCCGGTGACCCGCAGCCCGCTCGACGTGGGGGTGCCGCCGCCGAACGGGTTCTCGTCGTCGGTGAGCGCGGCCGCGAAGAGGGTGTTCTCGCCGCTGGTCACGGAGAAGTCGGAGAAGACGCCGGTCTCCGCACCGTCGGTGCGCAGGCCGACCGAGCCGCCCTGGTGCCGGGTGTCGCGGGTGACGTCGACCTGGGTGCCGTCGACCCAGGTGGTGATGGTGTCGCCGGCGGCGGTGATGCGCAGGGTGTGCGGGGTGGTCAGCTTGTCGGCCGGCACGACGGCGCCGAGGGGCACCTCCTTGAGCACGCTCCACGCGCCGTTGACCCGTACGTGCGGGCGCAGTTTGGCGGTGCCGCCGGTGATGGAGAACTGCCACATGTAGGCGTTGGTCGGGCCGTGGGCGCGCAGGTAGATCCCGGCCGCGTCCCGTTCGAGGCGCACCGTGGTCTGCACGGTGTAGTCGCGCCAGGACTCGGTGGGCGCGGGCAGCCCGATCCAGTCGGCCCGCCAGCCCTCGGCGCCGCCCAGGCCGGTCTCCCAGGAGGCGGGGGCGCTCCAGCCGGAGGCCCGGCCGGCGGTGTCCCACACCCGGACCTGCCACACGTAACGGGTGCGCGGTTTCAGCGCCGGGCCGGCGTACGGGGCGAGGGTGCTCAGCCGCGACCTGACCCGGCCGCTGTCCCAGACGTCGGGGTCGTCGAGGCGGGCCTGCCCGGTGGCGACCCGTACCTGGTAGGACTCCTGGAGCACGCCCCGGGCGGCGGACTCGATCCGCCAGCCGAGGCGGGGCTGGGCCAGGTCGAGGCCGATCGGGTCGGTCGCCCGCTCGGTGGTCAGGCCGACCGCCGCGAGCGGCGGGGCTTGTTCGGCGGCGGCCGCC
>NZ_JAPDPH010000296.1 GCF_026013475.1 Micromonospora yasonensis
CCCCCCCCCCCCCCCGCGCCCCCCCTCGCCCCCGCCCCCCCCCCCCCCCGCCTGCCCAACGGCAAGGTGGCCCGGCTGGAGCTGCCGCCGCCACCCCGCCGGCACGCGGAAGCGGCCCCGGAGCAGGGCGGCGCCCTCGCCGACCGGCTGCGCGAGGCGTGGCGGGTCACGCTCGGCGTCGATGCCGTCCATGACGACGACAACTTCCTCGCCCTCGGCGGGCACTCGCTGACCGCGCTGCGGGTGGCGCACCGGGTGCGCGAGATGGCCGACCTGGAGGTGTCCCCGGCGAGCTGCCTGCGCGCCGGGTCCTTCGCCGACTGGTTGGACCGGGTCACGGACGCGAGACGCGATGTCAGCCCCCCTCGGTAACGCGCCGCGGCACGTCGTCGTGGTGGGCAGCGGCCAGCTCGCCCGCTCGCTGTGCGATTCCCTGGCCTCGATTCAAACCCCCCAGCGGGTACGCGTGACCGTGCTGGCCCGCGACCTGACCGCCGCAGTCGGCGCGGCCCGGGGCGCGCAGGTGCGCGCCACGGTTGCCGGGACCGGGGTCAGCTTCACCGCCCAGCCCTTCACCGCCGAACCGTCCACCGACCCCGGCGACGGGTACGCCGCCGACGCCGTGTCGATGGCCCGGCTCCGCCCTGACGTGCTGGTCTGCGCCGCGTCGACCCAGTCGCCGTACGAGCGGGTGCACGCGCCGTCGGCCTGGACGGAGCTGGTCGCCACGGCCGGCTTCGGGGTGACGCTGGCGCTGCAGGCCGAGCTGGTGTCCCGGCTGGCCGCCGCGCTGGCCGGCGGCGCACCGGACGCGTTGCTGGTCAACGGCTGCTTCCCGGACGCGGTCAACCCGCTGCTGGCAGCGCTGAATCTGCCCGTGCTGTGCGGCATCGGCAACGTGGCGACCCTGGCGGCGTGTCTGGACGCCGCGCTGGGCCGTCCCGGGCCGCGGCGGCTGGCTGTGCTCGGCCACCACGCCCACCTCGCCGCGCCCGGCCCGGACAGCACCGGGGAGGACACCGCCGAGGTACGCGCCTGGCTGGACGGCCTGCCCGTCCCGGACGTCACCGGGCTGCTGGCCGGCTACCGTGCCCTGCCCCGGCCGGAGCTGAACGCGCTGGCCGGGCATGCCGCCGCCGCCCTGGTGGCGGGGCTCGCCGCCGACGCCGGTGAGGTCGTGGCGAGCCTGCCCGGGCCGCTGGGGCTGCCGGGCGGCTATCCGGTCCGGCTCAGCGGTGGCCGGGCCGAGCTGCGGTTGCCGCCCGAGGTCAGCGCGGCGCAGGCCGTCGCCTGGAACACCGCGGCCGGGCACCGTGACGGCGTCGAGGTCAGCGACGGCCACGTGCGCTATCCGGAGCGTGCCCGGGCGGCGCTGTCGGCGTACCAGCCGGAACTGGCCGAAGGCTGGCGCGTGACCGAACTGCCTGAGGTCTTTGCTCGGTTCATCGCCCTGCGCGACCATCTGCGAACGGCGCCACCAGCGCCGGCGCAGGCCCCTCGTGTGTTGGAGGAATCCCGATGTCCTTGACCGCCCCGAGCACACGCAACCTGATCACCGACTATTACGACGTCATCGCTTCCGCGGTGGATCAGTGCGGCGCCGTGCCCGGCGGTCCTGCCGGGACGCCCGGCTTCGCGCCCGGCTTCGACCTGCCCGAGCTGACCCCGGCGGTGCGCGAGTACTACGCCGCCGCCACCGCGAGCTGGACCCAGCTCGGCGAATACGGCGGGCACAACCTCCAGCTGCTCGACCTGACAGCGAACCCGGGCACCCAGACCACCAAGACGTTCGCGTCGATGGTGATCGTCGCCCGCGCGGTGGAATACGTCCGACGCACCGGGACCCGGCTGTGCATCTTCACGCCGACCTCCGGCAACAAGGGGGTCGCGCTGCGCGACTCGGTGGCCCGTGCCTACGCGGCCGGGCTGGTGACGCCGGAGCAGCTGTCCATCGTGGTGCTGGCACCGCAGTCGACCCGGCACAAGTTCCGCCACGACGCGCTGGCCGCCGACCCGCGGTCGCGCCAGGTCAACCCGCTGCTGCGATACACCGGCAGCGACCCGGAGGGGGTGAAGGCGCTCGGCCGCGCGTTCGTCGACGAGTACGCCGCCACGATGCACGACAAGCACGCCGTCACGCTGTGGTACACCCTGGACCTGAAGAACTACCTGGTCGCGGACGCCGCCCGGGCCGCCTTCGAGGCGGACGTGGCCCCGGCCAGCGCTGCCCGCCCGCGCTGGCACGCGCACGCCGTCTCCAGCGCGTTCGGCCTGCTCGGCTACAACCTGGGCCGCGACGTGCTCGAAGCGGCGGGCAGGGCCAGCCCGGCCGACCGCCCCGGCTTCCTGCTCGTGCAGCACCTCGGTACGCCCGACATGGTGCTCAGCCTGCGCCACGGTTCGTTCGAGCGGGACAACTGCCCGGCCTACACCCTGGATGAGGGCGTGGGCGCCTGGACGCAGGACAAGGACACGCACTTCCCGGCCGTCACCGATGACCCGGCCGAGGTGCTCGACCCCACCTTCTACACCCATCGCCCGATGACCTCCCCGGCGATGAACGCGTTGATCGAGCGGCACGGCGGCGACGGCATCGTCGTGTCACGGCGCGAATGCGCCCAGCGCTACCCGGTGGCCCGGGACTGGCTGGCCAACGCCGGGCTCGAGTTGCCCGCCGACCCCGAGCGGCTGCGGGAGTGGTCGATCGTGATGGCGCTGACCGGTGTCTGCAACGCCATCGACCGCGGCCTGGTGCCGGCCGGGCACGACATCGTGGTGCACGGCACCGGCAGCTACTCCAACGACTTCGCCGTCGCCGACGCGGACGCCGAGGTGTCCACGGTCGACGACGTCGTGGCCGCCGTCTGGAACAAATGGTGAGCCTGGAGTCCTCCGGCCGCCCGCTCCGCCTGTCACCCGAGCGGGCTGCCTGGCTTGCCGCGCAGGCCCACGCCGTCGGGGTCACCCCGGCCGCGGTGGTCCTCACCGCGGCCGCCCTGCTGGTACGTCGGTACACCGGCGCCCAGGTCGTGACGCTACGGCACGGCGACGACCTGGTGGCGCTGGACCTGACCGCCGACGCCCCGATCCGCGAGCTGTGGCGGTCGGTGCGCCCCGCACCGCCGGGTTCCGCCGCCGACGCCAGCGTCCAGTTGGGCCCTGACCTGGGCGAAGGCGCCCTGTCGGGGCTGCCCGGTGACTACGCCGACGACCTGCGCGCCGACCTGGCCGAGTTCCTGTCCGCGCTGGACCCGGCCGCGTCGTCGGCCGACGTGTTGCCGTCGGCCCGCTACGAGCAGCGCCCGGCACCACAACTGGCCCGGCTGCACGGGGGCGACGGCACCGAGGCCGACGGCGTACGCGGTGGCACGATCCCGGCCGCGTTCGCATCGGTCGTTGCCGCGTACCCGCAGCGGGTGGCGGTGCTGGCCGACGACGCGACCGTGACCTATCGCGAACTCGGTGCCGCCGTGGCCGCGACCGCCGTGGCCCTGGCTGATCCGGGCAACGTCGGAGCACCGCCCGCGCCGGTCGGAGTACTGTGCCGCCACGGCGTCGCCACGATCACCGGCATCCTGGCGGTGCTGGCGTCGGGGTCCGCGTACGTGCCGCTGGACACCGTGTTCCCGGCGGTCCGGCTGGCCGGGATGCTGCGCGACGCCGGGGTGCGGGCCATCGTCACGGACCCCGAGCACGCGCGGCTCGCCGCCACGCTGGCCGCCGAAGCCGGGCTGCCGGAGCTGCCGATCGTGCACCTCCAGCCCGGCACATCCCAGCCGGACCTGGCGGGGCTGCGGGGGCTCGCGCGGCCGGACGACCCGGCGTACGTGCTGTACACCTCGGGGTCGACCGGGATGCCGAAGGGTGTGGTGCAGAGCCACCGCAACGTGCTGTTCGGCGTACGCAATCACGTGCGCAACTTCGCCATCCGGCCGGACGACCGCACCAGCGTGCTCACCTCGTTCGGCTACGACATGGCGGTCACCGACACGTTCAGCGCCCTGCTGTCCGGTGCCGCCGCCGTCCCCGTCGACGTTCGCGCACACGGCCTCGGCCACCTGACCAGCGCCCTCGCCGACCGGCGCGTCACGATCTACCACTCCACCCCGACCGTCTACCGATACCTGGTGGCGAGCCTGGGCGAGGGCGGGCGACTGCCGTCAATCCGCGCCGTCGTACTCGGCGGCGAGGAGGTGACCAGGCACGACGTGGCGCTGGCCCGGCGGTCGTTCGCGCCCGGTGTGGTGTTCGTCAACGGGTACGGCACCACCGAGATCAGCTTCGCCGCGCAGCACCACCTGCCGCCCGGTGCGGAACTGGCGCAGGCCGTCGTGCCGATCGGGCACCCGCTGCCGGGCATCGAGGTGGTGCTGGCCGACCCGGCCGGCCGCCCGACCTGCCTGACCGGCGAGGTGATCGTGCGTACACCGCACGTCGCGCTGGGATACCTGGGCCTGCCGGAGCTCACGGCGGCCCGGTTCATCGAGCACGGCGGGGTGCGGGCGTACCGGACCGGGGACATCGCGCGGCGGCTGCCCGACGGGATGCTGGTCTACCTGAGTCGCAGCGACCGGATGGTGAAGATCCGCGGCTATCGGGTGGAGCTGGGCGAGATCGAAGCCCACCTGGCCGGGTTGCCCGGGGTGGGCCAGGCGGCCGTGGTGGCCCGGCGCAGCGCGGCCGCGTCCGGCACCGGCGAGCACGAGATCATCGCGTACGCGGTCCCGGCCGTGGGGGCGAGCATCGAGCCGGGACGGCTGCGGGAGCGGTTGGCGGCGGTGCTGCCGGACTTCATGGTGCCCCGGGCCGTGATGGCGGTGGCGGAGCTGCCGATGGGCCCGACCGGCAAGCTCGACCAGGCCGCCCTGCCCGATCCCGATGCCGAGGCCGTGCGAGCCGTCGCGGGGGCTGGCGGGGCGCCGTCGGGGCCGCTCGAGGAGACGATCGCGGCGGGCTGGTGCGCGGTGCTGGGACTGCCCGCTGTGGACCGTCAGGTGAGCTTCTTCGAGTTGGGCGGGCATTCGCTCCAGCTCGCCCTGCTGCAGCGGCACCTGGAGGAACGCCTCGACCGGCGGGTGCCGCTGGCCCGGCTGATGGAGTTCGCGACGGTGGCGGCGTTGGCGGCACACCTGGGGGCGGTGGCGAGCGCTGACGGCGTACCGGTGGATGGTCGTTTGGCGGCAGTCGGGCACCGGATGGCGCGGCGCAGAGCCGCGCGGCGCGGTGGCCGCGGGGAGGGCGAGACGTGAGCGAGACCGACCAGATCGCGGTGGTGGGCCTGTCCTGCCGGGTGCCCGGCGCGGACGACGCACCCGCCATGTGGCGAAACCTGCTGTCCGGGGTGGACTCGGTACGTCGGTTGACCGCCGCCGAGGGTGCGCTCACCGACCCAGATTGGGTGCCGGTGTTCGGGCGGCTCGACGACCTGGACGGTTTCGACGCAGACCTGTTCGGCTATCCCGCCGAGCTGGCGGCGCTGCTCGATCCGCAGCACCGGCTGTTCCTCGAGGTCGCCTGGCGCGCACTGGAGGACGCCGGAATCGATCCCGACCGCGACCCGGCCCAGGTCGGCGTGTTCGCCGGGTGCGGCCCCAACCGCTACCTGCACCATCACCTGCTGGGCAATCCCGCTCTGAAGCCCGGCTTTGGTGGCCTGGCTGAGGACTGGGACGACGCGCTGACCGGCTCGGGCTGCGACTACCTGCCGACGCGCACCGCGTACGCGCTGGGGCTGGCGGGACCGGCCGTGGCGGTCCAGACCGCCTGCTCGACATCGCTGGTCGCGGTATGCCAGGCGGCGCAGAGCCTGCTGGACTACCGCTGCGACGTGGCGATCGCGGGTGGCTCGGCGGTGGTCTCGACCCGGCAGGCCGGTTACCGCCTGCGGCCGGGCGGACTGCTGGCCACGGACGGGGTGTGCCGTCCCTACGACGCGGCCGCGACCGGGCAGATGTTCGGCAACGGTGCCGGTGCGGTGGTGCTCAAGCGCCTCGCCGAGGCGCGTGCCGACGGCGACAACGTCTACGCCGTCCTCCCCGGCTGGGCCGTGAACAACGACGGCGCCGACCGGCCCGGCTTCACCACACCGGGCGTGGCGGGGCAGGCGGCGGTGCTGGCGGAGGCGCTGGCGTCGGTGGGCTGGGACCCGGCCGACGCGAGCTATCTGGAGGGTCACGGCACCGGCACCTCGGTGGGGGACGCGATCGAGGTCGACGCCCTGACTCGGGTACGCCGGGGCAGCCGCAGCCCGCTGCTGCTCGGCTCCGTGAAGGGCAACCTCGGCAACCTGGACGCCGCCGCCGGCGTGATTTCCCTGATCAAGGCCGTGTACGCCGTCCACACCGGGCAGGTACCGGGGACGGCGCACTTCACCGGCGCGCACGGCGACGTCGACCTGGCCGCCGCGGGTGCCGAGGTCAGCGCGCAGACCCGGCCGTGGGCCGGGCAGCGGCGGGCCGGGGTCAGCTCGTTCGGCCTCGGCGGCACCAACGCGCATGTGCTCGTGGAGCGGGCGCCCGGTGCGAACGACCATGACGAGCCGGACGGTCTTGGCGGCGAGCGTGGACAAGAATGCCGTGACCGGGTGGTGCTGGGGCTGTCGGCGGGGAGCCCGGCGGCGCTGCGGGAGCTGGCCCGGCGGCTGGCCGAGCGGCTGGCCGTGGGGGACCTCGCCGTGACGGATGTGGCGCACACGCTGGCGGTGGGACGGCGGCGGCTGGCGTACCGCGGTGCGGTCGGGTGTGCCGACGCCGGGGAGGCGGTGGGGCAGCTGACCGCGCTCGCGCAGGGTGGACCGGTGGCCGACGACGTTGTCGCGCGCTCCTGGCTGGACGGTGGCGACCTGCCCGTGGTGCGGGGCCGGCGGGTTCCGCTGCCCGGCTATCCGTTCCAGCGGACCAGACACTGGATCGAGGCGATGCGATGACCGGCCCCCACCTGCCCTATCCCGAGCTGTGCCTGCCCGACCTGGTCGGCGGGCACGCCCAGCGGCGTCCCGACGCGCCCGCGGTCGTGCAGGGTGACCTGGCACTGAGCTACGGCGACCTCATCGGCCGGGCCAGCGCCCTCGCCGCGTCGCTGCGCGCTCACGGCATCGCCCCGGACGACCTCGTCGGTGTCTGCGTGGATCGCCGTCCGGACCTGGTGGTCGCCCTGCTCGGCGTGCAAGCGGCGGGCGCGGGGTATGTCCCGCTCGACCCGGCGCTGCCGTCGCAGCGGTTGCGCGAACTGTCCGCCGAGGCCCGCCTGCACTTCATCGTGGCTACGCCCACCGCCGTGCCCGGAGCCTTCGGCGACCT
>NZ_JAPDPH010000297.1 GCF_026013475.1 Micromonospora yasonensis
CCCGCCTGCCGGAGGGCTTCCTCGCGGTCGCCGACGCGGTGTGCAGTTTCAACCCCGCGTACGGACAGGGCATGACGGTGGCCGCGGCGGAGGCGATGGTGCTGCGCGACTGCCTGCGGCAGGGCCGGCGGAACCTGCCGCGCCGGTTCTTCGCGGCGGCGGCGAAGGTGGTGGACGTGCCGTGGGACATGGCCGTCGGCGCCGACCTGCGTCACCCGGCGGTCGTCGGCCCGCGCAGCCGACGGACCCGTTTCCTCAACGGGTACGTCGCCCGGCTGCATGCCGCCGCCCCGCGGCACCCGGTCGTCGGGCGGCGCTTCCTGAGCGTGGCCAACCTGATGACGCCGCCGCCGGGGTTGTTCGCGCCGGGGATCGTCGCCCGGGTGCTCCGGTCCGGCCGGCGCACCACGCCTCAGGTGGTCGGGCCGGAGCCGGCGGCGCGGGTCGGGGAGCTGGTCGCTCGGTGAGCCGCGGCGGTCAGCGTTCCGCGACGGGGGTGCCGAGCCGACCGTCGACCACCTGGCGGTCGGCGAGCGGTCTGTCCAGCCGGAACCGGATGCGCCGGGACTCCGCGACGTCGCCACCGGACCACGACCAGCGGTTGGGCGGCCGCATCGAGACGTGCAGGACGACCGTGCCGGCGTCCTCGTCGGCCGTCGCCCGGTGCAGCACGAAGTCCGGGTAAGTCTCGATGAGCGCCACGATCACCCGGGGATCTTCCGTGCGGTCGTAGGCCTGGACCGAGACCTGCTCGGAGATCGGCCGGGGCAGGTCGCGGATCACGGGCACCGCGCCGACCGCGAGCACGGCCAGGAGCACGAGGGCCCCGGTCCGGGGACGCCACCACCGCTTCATCGTCGCCTCCTAGGGGAGCAGTCCGGCCCGGCGGGCGGCCACCACGACCTCCAACCGGGTGTGCGCGTCGAGCTTGCGCATCGCCGAGCGCAGGTAGCTCTTCACCGTCTCCGGGCGCAGCCCGAGCTGCTCGGCCACGTCGACGTTGGTGCAGCCCAGCGCCACGCAGGCCAGCACGTCGGTCTCCCGGGGCGAGAGGGCCACCGCCGAGGGTGGCCGGTCCGGCCGGGCGACCGCCCCGGCCAGCCGGTCGGCGACCGCGTCGAGGCGGTCCCGCAGCTCCGGGTCGTCGATCCGGCGCAGCAGGCCGCGCAGCTCGGCGTGCGCCTGCCGGACCTGCTCCCATTCCGGCCCGGCCGGCTCACCCTCGGGCGGGATGGCTCGCAGCGTGGTGAGCGCGGCCCGGGCGGCGTCGGTATCGGTGAGGCGACGCTCCAGGTCGCGGGCCACGTCCATGGCGGCGGCGACCAGCCGGTCACCGAGGGTGAGTCGCTGGCGTACCGCGCCGTAGAGCACCGCGCGGACCTCCCGGCGTACCACCACCGGCACGGCGACCACCGAGCGCAGCCCCTCGGCGCCGACCGGGCCGTCGTACTCGTGGCTGATCGTGCGGGCCAGAGGGTAGTCGTTCACTCGTAGCGGCAGGCCGAGCGCGAGGGCCTTGCCGCCGAGCCCGGCGCCGGCGTGGATGGCCAGCCCGCGCAGCGCCGCCGTGGTGGTGCCGGACAGTTCGGTGATGGTCATCCGGCTCGCGGGCCGCACCAGGCCGCCGAACGCGACCGGCAGGCCGGTGCCCCGGCGCAGGGTGAGCAGCGCGCTGCGGAGCTGGTCGGCGTCGTCGCGCGGATACAGCTTCGGCACCGTCCCCACCTCCCTGCCGGCCACCCCCGTCCGGGGGTGGTGAGACCTGCGTCACCCGATCGAGGATCAGCGTACTGCGCGCGGCGCCGTCCCCTGCTGGCCGCGCCTGGTGACAGGAAGGACACCCCCATGGCCACCGCCGGCACCCAGGCCTTCCGCGAGGCGCGCGACTTCCTGCTCGCGCACCGCGAGGACCACGAGACCGCGTACGAGAAGTTCCGCTGGCCGCGACTGGACGAGTTCAACTGGGCGTTGGACTGGTTCGACGTGCTCGCCGACGGCAACGACACCCCGGCACTCTGGATCGTCGAGGCGGACGGGGGAGAGGGCCGCTGGTCGTACGCGGAGCTGTCCCACCGCTCGAACCAGGTGGCGAACTGGCTGCGCGCCCGGGGCGTACGGGCCGGGGACCGGCTGATCCTCATGCTCGGCAACCAGCTGGAACTGTGGGAGACCATCCTCGCCGCGATCAAGCTGCGCGCGGTGATCATCCCGGCCACGCCGCTGCTCGGTCCGGCGGACCTGGCCGACCGCCTCGCGCGCGGTGCCGCGCGGCACGTGGTGGTCGGGACGGAACACACCGGCAAGTTCGCCGAGGTGCCGGGCGACTACACCCGGATCGCGGTCGGCGCGCCGGTCGACGGCTGGCACGCCTACGCCGACGCGTACGCCGAGGACGGCGGGTTCACGCCGGACGGGCCGACCCGGGCGGGCGACCCGCTGCTGCTCTACTTCACCTCCGGCACCACCGCCCGGCCGAAGCTGGTCGAGCACACCCACGCGTCGTACCCGGTGGGGCACCTGTCCACCATGTACTGGATCGGGCTGCGTCCGGGCGACGTGCACCTGAACATCTCCTCGCCGGGCTGGGCGAAGCACGCCTGGAGCAACGTCTTCGCGCCGTGGAACGCGGGCGCCACGGTCTTCGTCTACAACTACTCCCGGTTCGACCCGAGCGGGTTGATGGCCGCGATGGACCGGTGCGGCGTGACCAGCTTCTGCGCCCCGCCGACGGTCTGGCGGATGCTCATCCAGGCCGACCTGACCCAACTCAGCAAGCCGCCGCGCGGCGTGGTGGGCGCGGGGGAGCCGCTGAACCCGGAGGTGATCGAGCAGGTCGAGGCGGCCTGGGGGATGACCGTCCGGGACGGGTACGGGCAGACCGAGACCACCGCGCAGATCGGCAACCCGCCCGGGGCGCCGGTGAAGCCCGGCTCGATGGGACGGCCGCTGCCCGGGTACGTGGTGACCCTGGTCGACCCGGTGACCGGTGAGCCGGGCGACGACGGGGAGGTCTGCCTGGACCTGGCCCGCCGGCCGACCGCGTTGATGGTCGGCTACCACGGTGACGACGAGCTGACCGCCAGCGCGATGCGCGACGGCTTCTACCACACCGGGGACATCGCCTCCCGGGACGCCGACGGCTACCTGACCTACGTGGGGCGTACCGACGACGTGTTCAAGGCGTCGGACTACCGGGTGTCGCCGTTCGAGCTGGAGAGCGTGCTGCTGGAGCACGAGGCGGTGGCCGAGGCGGCGGTGGTGCCGTCGCCGGACCCGGTGCGGCTGGCCGTGCCGAAGGCGTACGTGGTGCTCGCGCCCGGCTGGGAGCCCACGGCGGAGACGGCGGCGGCGGTGTTCGCGCACTCGCGCGCTCGGCTGGCCCCGTACCTGCGGGTGCGGCGGTTGGAGTTCGCGGAGCTGCCGAAGACCATCTCCGGGAAGATCCGCCGGACCGAGCTGCGCGCCGCCGAGCGGGACAAGCACGCCGACGGGCGGCCGGCCGGCGAGTACCGCGAGGAGGATTTCCGGTGAGCCAGCCCGCGTGCGCCAGCGGGGTCTGCGAGGCGGACCTGCCGCGGAGGAATGGGTAAATCGCCAGCCGATCCGGATCATGTCGGCCTAGATTGGCCGGGTGGTGGAGACAGGTGCCGTGGTCGACCGGGTGCTGACCGACCGGGGTGAGCTGGTCCTCCGGCAGGTCGGCGAGCACTTCGAGATCGTCAGCAACGGGGTGTTCCTGATGGACACCCGGGCCGGGACGTCGGAGCGACTGCTCCTGCGGGAGGCGCTGGCGCTCGTGCGTCCGGGGGCGCGGGTGCTGATCGGCGGGCTGGGTGTGGGTTTCTCGCTGGCCGAGGCGGCGGCCTCCGGCGTGCCGGCGGAGATCGTGGTGCTGGAGATCGAGGAGACGCTCGTCGCGTGGCACCGCGGCCACCTGGCCGAGGTCAGCGGCAGCGCCCTGCGCGATCCCCGGGTACGGGTCGTCAACCAGGACATCCTGGCCTGGCTGCGGGGCACCGATGAGGTCTTCGACGCGATCTGCCTGGACGTGGACAACGGCCCCGACTGGACGGTGTTCCCGGGCAACGCCGCGCTGTACGACGCGGACGGCATCGCCCTGCTGCGGGACCGACTCGCCGACGGCGGGGTACTGGCCGTCTGGAGCGCCTCGGCCGCACCCGCGTACGCCGCCCACCTGGCGGCGGTGATCGGTCCGCTCAGCACGCACCTCGTACCGGTGCCGCGCGGTGAACCGGACGTGGTCTACCTGGCCCGCCGCGCCCCGGCCGGGTCGGACGGGAGCCTCCGCTGACCGGTCATCCGGCCGGCCGTACCCCGGCTGCCTCGCCGACGAGAACTGCCGGGGTCACTCGCCGATGCGTCCGTCGACGAGTTCGCGGACGATGTCGAGGTGGCCGGCGTGCCGGGCGTACTCCTGCAGCACGTGGAAGAGGATGGCGCCGAGGGTGGGTCGGGCGGCCGGGTCGGTGAACCGGCCGCCCAGCGCGGCGGGGGTCGCCAGCGGCGTCGACTCGACGATCTCCCGGGTCCGCTCCCCGCCCCGGTGCAGGGCGGCCACCAGGTCGGTCACGGTCTCGTCCGGGCCGACGTGCCAGCGGTCGTCGGTCCGGTCGCCCCACGGGTCCGGCACCGGTTCGCCGAGGAAGCCCCAGAGCAGCCAGCGTCGTTCCATGAAGGTCAGGTGCTTCACCAGCTCCACCGGTGTCCAGCCGGACGGCACCCGGGCGGTGCGGGCCTGCGTGTCGGTCAGCCCGGCGAGCCGGTCGGCGACCGTGTCCCGGTAGTAGTCGAGGTAGGCGAGGAACAGTGCCGGCACGTCCGTGGACGGGCCGGGCTCCGGAAACGGTACGCGCATGACGGGCAGTATGCCCGACGGTGCACCCGATCGGCCGATCGACTGCCACGAATGCGAAGGCCTAAAGTCAGATCGCTCAATGCTGTGACCTCGTGACACGGGGTGAATCGACGGGTCGGAAGCAGCGAGGAGACATCATGACCAGCAGGGTTCGTCCCGCGCGCCGCGCCGCCTGCGTGGCCGTCGTCGCCGTCCTGGCCACCGGCCCGCTCATGGTCGCGCCGGCGGCGGCACAGGCCGCGGCCGGCACCGCGTCGCCGGAGTCCGTCCTGACCTGGGACCGACACGCCGAGACGGCGATCTGGGACGTCGCGCGCCAGGCACCGCAGGTCCAGTCGCGCGGCGCGGCGATGGTGCACGGCGCGGTCTACGACGCGGTGAACGCCATCGCCGGCCGCCCCTACCAGCCCTACCTCACCGCGCCGCCCGCCGACGGGTCCGAGTCCGTCGACGCCGCCGTGGCCGCCGCCGCGTACCGGGTGCTCGACGCGACCTTCCCGGACCAGCACGCCGCCCTCACCGCACGGTACGACGAGTCGCTCGGCGCGATCCCGGACGGCCGCGCGAAGCGACGCGGGATCGAGGTCGGCACGCAGGCCGCCGCCGCGATGATCGACGCCCGCCGCGACGACGGCGCGTTCGGACCGCAGACCTTCCCGGGTGGGGACCGAGCCCGGGCAGTGGCGACCGACGCCGCCGGCCTACGCCAACGACGGTGGCTGGGTCGGCCACATGAGGCCGTTCGTGCTGCCCCGCGCCTCGATCTTCCGCACCTCCGGCCCACCGGCGCTCACCAGCGCCCAGTACGCCCGGGACTACGACGAGATCAAGGCGGTGGGCTCGGCCACCAGCACGGTCCGCACGGCCGACCAGACCGAGGCGGCGATCTGGTGGCACGACCGGCGGCTCGGCGAGTGGGAGATCAAACGACAGCTCGTCACCAGCCAGCGGCTCGACGCCCTGCAGGCCGCCCGCATGTTCGCCCTGGTGGACGTCGCCGAGGCGGACGCCGTCATCGCCTGCTTCAACGAGAAGGAGGCGTGGAACCGGTGGCGACCGATCACCGCGATCCGGCTCGGCGACACCGACGGCAACCCCGCCACCGCCGCCGACCCCAGCTGGACGCCGCTGCTCGTCACACCACCCCACCCCGACTACACGTCCGGCCACACCTGCAACACCGGCGCCACCATGTCGGCGCTGGCGTACTTCTTCGGCCGGGACGACATCTCCTTCAGCGCCTACAGCGCGGACTCCGGCACCCGCCGGTACTTCAGCAGCTTCTCCCAGGCGCTCACCGAGGTGATCGACGCCCGGGTGTGGGGCGGCATCCACACCCGCACCGCCGACGTGCAGGGGGCGCGGATCGGCCTGGACACCACGGCGTACGTGGTCCGGCACCAGTTCCGGCCCCGCGGCTGAGGCGTACCCTCAGCCGTCCGCTACCGGCGTCAGCGACGCTCCTGGTCACCACGCCTGACCGCGCCGCCCAGTTCTGCGGTCACCCGCTCATGCAGCGCCGTCAGCGTCGGGCTGACCGTCGTGGTCAGCGGCACCGGATCGGCCAGCCGGCGCGCCGGCTCCGGTAGCCAGGCGAGATCGGCGTCGAAGCGGCCACGGGCGGCGCGGACCGCCTCGGCGGGGTCGGCCCTGTCGAGGCGGCGGCCCTTGCGCATGACCGGCACCAGCAGGGGCTCGCGGCCACCCGGCGGCTCGTCGCGCAGTCCCACCACGTCCCCGTGCGCGCCGGTGGGATCACGGAAGACCTGCTTGGGAGCGGGCAGCGTGGCCTTGCCCGGGGACAGCTTGAGCACCGGCCGGTCACCGTAGGCGACCAGCTTGTAGGCGCTGTCCAGCGACGGCGCGTCGTACGAGACACCCATCTTGGTGCCCACGCCGTACCCGTCGATCGGGGCGCCTTCGGCGACGAGCCCCGCGATGACGTTCTCGTCGAGGCTGCCGCTGGCGACGATCGTGGCCTGCCGCAGCCCGGCGTCGTCCAGGATCGCCCGGGTCTGCCGGGCCAGTGCCCCGAGGTCTCCGGAGTCGAGCCGTACGCCGACCGGCCCGGTCAACCCGAGCTCGGTGATGACGTCGACGGCGGCCCGGACGCCGGCCGGCGTGTCGTAGGTGTCGACCAGGAAGATCGGGTTCGTGGGGTAGTCGGCGGCGAACGCCCGGAACGCCGCCCGCTCGTGGGGGAACGCCTCGACGTACGAGTGGGCCATCGTCCCGGACGGGGCGAGTCCGTACCGCATGGCGGCCTCGACGTCACTGGTCGCGGCGAAGCCGGCGATGGCCGACGCCCGCGCCACCGCCGCGCCCGCCTCGATGCCGTGACCCTGCCCGGCGCTGCCGTCGCGGAGAATGCCCGGTTGAGCAGCAGTGCCAGCCCGAGCGGGAC
>NZ_JAPDPH010000298.1 GCF_026013475.1 Micromonospora yasonensis
GCTGACCGTGGTCGCCACCAGCGCCGGCGGCGTGGTGCGGCACGTGGCCGCAGACGAGGAGATCCCCTTCGCCGAGCAGGCGAGCTACGACGACTACCTCGAACGCCGGCAGGGCCCGTTCGCCAGCGACTCCTACCCGGTGGCGCTGCGCGACCTGACCTTGGACGAGGTCAAGGACATGGTGTCCGACGTCGCGGGCCCCCGGCTCGGCTCGCGCCGCGCAGCCGCGGCCGAGGTGTACCGCTTCACCCGGGGTCATCCCGCCGCCACTGCCGTGATCGTCAAGGCCCTCGACGACCACACCGGCGGGGCGACGTCGGTGAAGCGGCTGCTGGGCTCCCGGTGGCGAGGCCCGGTCGACAAGGACCCGGTCACCGTCGAGGAGCGGCTACTGCGCGAGCTGCTCGGCTCGCCATCGGACGCGGTGCTGGCCACCCTGGAAGCCTGCTCCGCCGCCAGGGACATCGAGCAGGCCGACGAACTGGCGCGCAGCGCCCTGGTGCCTCCGCCGCGTGACGGCGCCGGGCTGGTGTCCGCCGAACTGCGGGTGCACGACACCGGTACGGGGCGCGAGGTCATGTTGCCCGCCCTGCGCCACCTGTTGCTGCGCCGCCTAGCTGCCACGCCCGAGCGGTGGACGGCGGTGCACACCTGGTTGCGGGACAACGGCCGGGAAGCCGACCGCTTCTATCACGCACTGGCGCTGCGGGACGTCGATGCGGTGGCACAGCGCCTGGAGGAGTTGCTGCCGGACGCGCGGTCGTGGTTTGCCGAGCTGGACACGGTTACCGCCGCGCCCAACGACCTCGACACCGACGAGGCCGACCCTACCCAGGTGCTCGCCGTGGCTGGCCGCACCGGACCGGCTGTTGAGCCCAGTCGGACGATCGCCCGCGTGGTCGCGGCACTGTGGGCCGCCAGTGACCCCTTCTCCACGGCAGACCGGGCGGATCTCCACGGCAGCGCGGCGTGGGACCTGAAGACGCTGGCACAGCGGCCGGGCGTGCCGCGCAACGACTTCCTCAAGGCCGCGGCGCGATTCGAGGCCAGGGCCGAGGCGGGCGACATCCCAGTGCCAAGCCCTTCCGCCCGGCGGCAGGCGTCGGCGCAGCGGGAGCGGGCCGACTTCACACCGCCGATCACGAAGGTCATCCGGAACAGGGCGCGGGTCAGGCTGGCGGCGGTCATCTCGGTGGTGGCGCTGCTGCTGGGCTCTGCCGTCGCCTTCGGAGTGGCCAGGTTCACCAGCTGTGCCGACGGCGTCGAGAAGCGGGACGGCGAGTGTGTCGGGGTCACCGACGGCTCCTATGTGTTCGGCGGCGAGCTCGCCGCGGTGCAGCGGCGGATTCTGGCGGAGAACAAGCGCGTGCAGGATCGGCCGCATGTCACCGTCGCGCTCCTCACGCCGCTGCTGCCCACCGCCGTGGGCAGTGTGACCTGGCCACGAATCCGCGCCCAGCTCGAGGGGGCCCACGTCGCCCAGCTGGCGGCGAACGAGGACAAGCGCGAGCCGAAGGTCCGACTGCTGCTGGCCAATCCCGGCAGCCGACAGCAACAGTGGCGACGGGTGGTTGACCAGCTCGCCGAGGTGGCCGACGAGGAACGGCTGGTCGGTGTGATCGGAGTCGGCCAGAGCACCACCAACGCCCGGGAGACGGCACGGGCGCTGTCAGCGGCCGGCATCCCGATGGTGGCCTCGGTGCTGACCGCCACCGACTTCAACGTCGAGCCGCCCGCCGAGTCAGGCACCCCCACCCGCTACATCAGGGGATTCGCCCGGGTCAACTCCACCACCGGCGACCAGATCGCTGTGTTGTCGGACTACCTGGCCCAACGGCGTATCAGCAAGGCCATGCTCGTCTACGACAGCGACGACAACGACCTCTACACCTCTACGCTCTACAAGGAGTTCAAGGCTGCCGCGGCGGCCCGCCGGCTGTCGATCAGCGTGGAGAGCCGCTTTGACATCGAGGCGTCGCTGGACACCCAGTTCCGCGAGATCACAAAGGACCTCTGCGGTGACGGCACCCCTGACACGGTGCTCTATGCGGGCCGCGCGGTGCTGCTGGACGACCTGATCAACAACCTACGCCAGCGCGGCTGCGCACGGGACCGGCGGATCACCCTCGTCACCGGTTCAGATGCATCGATGCTGCGCACCAGGCCGGACTTGCTTCCCCGGAGCAGCGAGCCGAGCCTGTCCATCGTCTACACCCCGCACGTCGACCCGGACGCCGCCCGGGCAATGGGGATTACCGAATTTGATCAGATCACCGCCGAGTTCGGACGCCTCGGATTCGATACGACCGACCTGGCCGACGGCTGGGGGGTCATGATGCACGACGCGATGCTGGCGCTGACGGAGACGGTCAGCCGTACCGCCAACGGGTTGAAGCCCGGGGAGTTACCCACCCGGCAAACCGTGCGCTCCGAGTTGGGGCGGTCCGACCGCGAGCGCAACCAGGTGCACGGCGCCGGCGGTGCCTTCACGCTCAACGCCACGACCGGCAACGCCGTCGGACGTCGGCTTCCCGTCATCGAGGTAGGGCCAACCGGGGAGTTCCAGGTGAAGACGATCTCACCCGCCCGCTGAGCGCTTACGGGGGTGCCCGCGCCGCAGGTCAGCTTCTCGGCCCTGAAGGGGCCGAGCTTGCAGATGGTGCTGCTGGCTGCATCGGTCACGCGGCGTTGGCAGTCCCGACGGTGGGACGCTGAACAAGGTTCCGGAGCGTTCGCGGCCCGACACTCAGTGGATCGCGTTCTCGACGCTGCCTCGTCGGCGGGTAGCACCGGACAACCGCCGAACTTGTGTCCCCAGTCGGTGAGCACGGTGGCGCCGGCCACGGGCAGCCAGAGCAGGTCGGCGATGTGGGCGGTGGCGGTGAAGACTCGGTCGCCGCCGATATCGGCCAGCCGGGTCGTCGTCGACCACCACCGCGCCGCAGCCGCCGAACCGCTCCACCGACGTAAGGGCCGGCGGAGGGCTGGATGGCAGCCAGCAGGAGGGGTGTTAGATCAGCCGGGCGAGAACCCCGGACTCGAGCACGATCACGGCCCCGATCAGCATGAACACACCCGGCACGATTCCGGTGGCAGCCGTTGGTGACGTGGGTGGTGCCGAGGTTCTTGCCGGCGGCGAGCAGATTGTCGACCCGGATCGGGATGAGGGCGCCGAGCGGGATCTGGAACGGGCACGACTCGATGTCGACGTAGGTGCGCCCGGCGGTGCTGGGGTGCAGGTCGATGCGGTAGTGGCCGATGCCGACGCTGTCGGAGAAGATCTGACTGCCGGCTCCGGGTGGGCGGGCACCGACGCCGACGTGCTACTCGAGGACGGTGAACTCGGCCTGGATGCGGCGGGAGCTCGGCTTCACCCTCGACGAGATGCGGGACCTGCTCACCGTCCTCGGCGCCCTACCCACCGCCGGCAACGGCGAACGGCCCGCCCTGCTCGACCGGCTCGACATGTTCCACACCGCCGCGACCACCCGGGTGGACGCGCTCCGCGAGCAGCTGGCCACCGCCGAGGACTTCGCCAGCACCCTGCGGCACCAACTCGACCAGCACACCCGCACCCAGTGACCAAACAGTCGGGCATGTACCGGTGAGTTCGGGGCCTCCGGCGGCTAGGGTGATCGTCGGTGTGCCGGGAAGCCTGGTCGGCGTGTCATCCGTCGCGTCCCGCAGCCTTTGGAGTTCACCGTGCGAGCCCGAGACCTGGCCGTGCCCGTCCCGACCATCACCGTAGCCACCTCGGTACTGGAGGCGGCCCGCCTGCTCGCCGGCCACAACCTGCCCGGTCTGATCGTGGTCGACGAACACGGCTGCCCGGTCACCGTGCTACCCGGCACCCAGGTGCTGCGCCTGGTGATCCCCGCGTACTGCCGGGAGGACCCGACACTGGCCCGGATGATCGACGAGCCGTCCGCCGACGTGTTCCTGCGCGGCACGGAGGGGCGTACGGTCGCCGACCTGCTGCCGAAGGAACATCCGGAACCGCCCGTGGTCGAGCCGCAGGCGACCGCCCTGGAGGTGGCCGCGGTGATGGCGCAGAAGCGCAGCCCACTGGTCGCGGTGGCGGAGCGCGGCAGGCCGATGGTCGGCGGCATCACCCTCGACGCGCTGCTCGACCGGATGCTCACCGCGTGACCGGGGTGGCCTGGGCGGCGGTGGCCGTCTTCACCGTCGCGTACGTGCTGATCGCCACCGAGAAGATCCACCGGATCGCCGCGGCCCTCGGCGGGGCGGCGGTGATGTTCCTGATCGGCGCCACCGACACCGCCCACGCGTTCTTCTCCGAGCAGGCCGGCATCGACTGGAACGTGATCTTCCTGCTGGTCGGCATGATGCTCATCGTCGCCGTACTCAAACGCACCGGTGGCTTCGAGTACGTGGCCGTCTGGGCGTCCAAGCGCGCCCGGGGCCGACCGTACCGGGTAATGGTGATCCTCGTGGTGATCACCGCGGTCGCCTCGGCGGCGCTGGACAACGTCACCACCGTCCTGCTGATCGCCCCGGTGACCTTCCTGGTGTGCGAGCGTCTCGACGTGCCGGTGGCGCCGTTCCTCATCGCCGAGGCGATGGCCTCCAACATCGGCGGCACCTCGACGCTGGTCGGCGACCCACCTAACATCATCATCGGCAGCCGCAGCGGCCTGACCTACAACGACTTCCTGGTCCACCTCGCCCCGTTCGTCGTGCTGCTGCTGGTGGTCTTCCTGCTGCTGTGCCGGGTGCTGTTCCGCTCGGCGTTCCGCTACGACCCGCAGCGAGCCGCGCAGATCGCCGCGCTGCACGAGGGCGACGTCATCCGCGACCGGCGACTGCTGGTGCTCGGGCTGGCCGTCCTCGGCGCGGTGACCGCCGCGTTCGTTCTCCACACCACGCTGCATCTGGAACCCGCGGTGGTCGCCCTGCTCGGCGGCCTGCTGCTGCTGGCGCTGTCCCGACTGGACGCCGCGGAGATCAGCCGCGATGTCGAGTGGCCGACCCTGGTCTTCTTCGCCGGGCTGTTCATCATGGTCGGCGCCCTCGTCAACACCGGTGTCGTCGAGCAGATCTCGCAGGCCGCGATCGATGCCACCGACGGCCGGCTGCTACCCGCGTCGATGGTGCTGCTCTGGGGATCCGCGGCGCTGTCCGCGGTGGTCGACAACATCCCGTACGTGGCGACCATGAGCCCGGTCGTCGCCGACCTGGTCCACGCCCAGGGCGGCGCCGAGCAGTCCCGCGTGCTGTGGTGGGCCCTCGCGCTCGGCGCGGACCTGGGCGGCAACGCCACCGCCGTCGGCGCCTCCGCCAACGTCGTCGTGCTCGGCCTGGCCGAACGCGCCGGGCAGCGGATCACCTTCTGGCAGTTCACCCGGTACGGGATTCTGGTCACCCTGGTCACCGTCGGGCTGGCTGTGCCCTACCTGTGGCTGCGCTACTTCGTGTTCGCCTGACGCTGCCCCGCGCCGTCGTCGGCCCCGGATCCAGCCGCTGCGGCGCGGCGGCTGGCGCGGGGTCGTGGCAGCGCTGCCCGGCGGCGCACCCGGCGCAGCAGGCCGTGCCAGTTCGGGATGTCCCGGGTGTCGTCGAACGCCTGCGCGACCACGACGTCGGTCGAGGAGTGCGCCAGGATCGAGATGACGATGGTCAACGCGACCAGGTGGAAGACCTCGTCGGCGGCGGCGATGCCGGACTCGAGCACCAGCAGCCCGTAGACGACCGAGGCGAAGCCCTTCGGCCCGAACCACATGGCCGCGGCCTGCTCTCGCAGGCTCAGCCCGGAGCGCAGGAACGAGATCCACAGCGCGATCGGCCGGGCGACCACGATGGCCAGGACTGCGAAGACCCAACCGGCCCAGGAGATGTCGCTGAGGAACTCGATCGAGATCAGCGCGCCGAACACCAGCAGCGCGGCGAGCTTCAGCAGCTCGGCGACGTTCTCCCCAAAGTGCTCGAACGCGGCACGCTCCCGTGGCCCGAAGGTGGCCACGGTGATGCCGGCGGCGAACGCGGCCAGGAACAGGTTGCCGTGGGTGGCTTTGCCCAACCCCAGCACCAGCAGGCCGATGGCCACCCCGTTGAGCGGCGCGTACGCGGCCGAGGCGGCGAAGAACCGGGTCCGTTCCAGCGCGATCGCGGCCAGCGGCACGAGGACGCCGATCGCCAGCCCGACGGACAACTCGGTGGCCAACTCCCCCAGGTGCAGGTCGTTCGAGCCGGCGGCGACGGCGAGGAGCACCACCACGAACGGCAGCGCCAGCCCGTCGTTGACCCCGGACTCGACGTTCAGCAGGTGCCGAAGCCGTGCCGGTACCTTGTCGTTGCCGACCAGCGCGGCCGCGAACACCGGGTCGGTCGGGGCCAGGATCGCGCCGATCAGCAGCGCCTCCGCCCAGCCGAGCCCGGCCACGTAGCGCGCCAGCGCGGCGGTGACCAGCAGGGTCAGCGGCAGACCCCATCCCAGCGCCCGGCCCGGCAGCCGCCACGCCGACCGAAGATCCGACCAACCAACCCGCATCCCGTCGGTAAACAGCACCGCGAACAGCGCCAGCTCCGCCAACCGCGCCACGATCGGCGAATCCGCGTGCAGATGTAGTACCCCGGCCGTGCCCTCGCCCAGGACGAACCCGGCCACCAGGAACAACGCCGCGGTGGACAGGATCGTGCGGTGCGCGAGCGCCGACAGCAGCACGGCGGCAAGCAGAACGACGGCGAAGCACAGCAGCAGCACGGGGAGACCCTCCAGGGAGCACGACGGGTTACGGTGCCGACCAGACTTCCCGGCGCGCCATGGAGCCCGCCGATCATATCGGCCCCTCGCTCGGGCCGCTCCCGGCGTCGTGAGGGGCCATTGCTGGTGACCGGCGCCCGTCGCTCTGACAGCGGTGTGAAGACCGCTACTCCGATGGATCTCGCACGCGTCGAGGCGGGGGCCCCGGGTAACCGCCGGACAGTCACGGCGGGCCACGGCTGAAATGGACGAGGATATCGCCGGCCCGCCGGCTCGATGTCGAAGCTCAGATCGATGGTAAGGAGGAAATGCGAGCAGATGAACAAATTGCCCACACACATCCGAACGGCCACCAGGTTGCCACCAGAACCGTACGATACGGTCGTCGGGCGCTGGTTCGCGAGGCGGCTCTCGGGAGAGGGAGCCCCAGATGGGGCTCTGCACAGTTGAGGGTGTAGTCGCTGGTTGGATGGTGGCTGGCGCGTCGGTCCGCCGCCGCTGAGGAGATCCCCGCCGCGGTAGCGGTGATGGACCCCTTCCACGTGGTGCGCCTGGT
>NZ_JAPDPH010000299.1 GCF_026013475.1 Micromonospora yasonensis
ACCGGGACCGCGAAAACGCCGCCGGCGAGCGGCGGCGTTCCGGTGGAAGAGCGTGGTCAGCGGCTCTGGATGCCCTCACGCAGCTGCCGGAACAGCACCGCCGAGTCGGCCACCGACCGGCCCGGGAACATCCCCATCACCACGCTGCCGTGGTCGGCCCAGCCGCAGACCGCGAATTCGCCGCCGTCGCCGCTGGTCGTACCGCACTTCATCACGCCGCCGAGGCGTCCGGCGTCCACCTTGCGCAGGGCGGTGACCTTGCCGGTCTCGTCGGCCATCAACCCGAAGAGGCTGTCCAGGTCGCGCTCCGGCTGCCACAGCAGGGTCGTACCGCCGAAGACGAGCACCGCCCGCTTCGCGTCCGCCGGGTCGCTGTAGACCGTGCCGAAGCTGCGGTCCAGGTCGATGTCCGCGGCGAAACCGTCCCGCAGGTAGTCGGCGGTGGTGCGGGCGCGGTCGCTGTCGTCCCGGGTCAGCCCGGCGAGCTTCGCCGGCGGGTTCAGCGAGGTGTCCTTCTCCGCCAGGATCCGCCAGCCGCCGACGCCCAGCGCGCCGAGGCCCGCCAGGCCGACGGCCAGGGCAGCGCCGAGGACGATCCGGCGCCGACGCGAGGCCGGACGGTCCGCGCCGGGCTCCAGGGCCGGGTCGCGGCGGCTCAGCTGGATCGGCTCGTCGGTCAGGTCGACGGGCTCGGACCCCGGGTCGACCGGCCGCTCGGTGAGATGCGCGTCGGACATGTCCGCCACCGTACGCGAACAGGAGGTGGCGCACGTCGGGTCTCCGAAAGCGCTCCGTAGACTTTCAGGGTGACCGAGAGACTGGATGCCCGACGCCCCGACGCCCCGACCCTTGCCGGCCAGTACCAGCCCGGCGAGGTAGAGCAGCGACGGTACGAGCAGTGGGTAGCCGCCGGCCACTTCCGGGCGTCGGCGGAGAGCGACAAGCCCCCCTTCACCATCGTCATCCCGCCGCCGAACGTGACCGGCTCGCTGCACATGGGCCACGCGTTCGAGCACACCCTGATGGACGCGCTGAGCCGGCGTAAGCGGATGCAGGGCTACGAGGCGCTCTGGCTGCCCGGCATGGACCACGCCGGCATCGCCACCCAGAACCTGGTCGAGCGGCAGCTCGCTGGCGAAGGCCTGTCCCGGCACGACCTGGGCCGGGAGAAGTTCGTCGAGCGGGTCTGGCAGTGGAAGGCCGAGTCCGGCGGCGCGATCCTGGGCCAGATGCGGCGCCTCGGCGACGCGGTCGACTGGGACCGCGAGCGCTTCACCATGGACGAGGGCCTGTCCCACGCCGTCCAGACCATGTTCAAGAAGCTCTTCGACGACGGCCTGATCTACCGGGCCAACCGGATCATCAACTGGTGCCCGCGCTGCCTGACCGCGCTGTCCGACATCGAGGTGGAGCACACCGACGACGAGGGTGAGCTGATCTCGATCCGCTACAGCGACGAGGTCGTGGTGGCCACCACCCGGGCCGAGACGATGCTCGGTGACACCGCGGTCGCGGTGCACCCGGACGACGAGCGGTACCAGCATCTGATCGGCACCAAGGTGGCGCTGCCGCTGACCGGCCGGCGGATCCCGATCGTGGCCGACGCGCACGTCGACCCGAGCTTCGGCACCGGCATGGTCAAGGTGACCCCCGCGCACGACCCGAACGACTTCGAGATCGGCCAACGGCACGACCTGCCGTCGCTGACGATCATGGACGAGCGGGGCATCATCACCGCGCCGGGCCCCTTCGAGGGACTCGACCGGTACGAGGCCCGGCCGGCGATCGTCGCCGCGCTGCGCGAGCAGGGCCTGATCGTCGCCGAGAAGCGGCCGTACGTGCACGCGGTGGGGCACTGCTCCCGGTGCAAGACCACGGTCGAACCGCGGCTGTCGCTGCAGTGGTTCGTCAACACCGCCCCGCTGGCCAAGGCCGCCGGCGACGCGGTCCGGGACGGCCGGGTCAAGATCGAGCCGGCCGAACTGGCCAAGCGCTACTTCGCCTGGGTCGACAACATGCACGACTGGTGCATCTCCCGGCAGCTCTGGTGGGGCCACCGCATCCCGGTCTGGTACGGCCCGAACGGCGAGATCGTCTGCGTCGGCCCCGACGAGCAGCCGCCGACCGGCGAGGGCTGGCGGCAGGACGAGGACGTGCTGGACACCTGGTTCTCCAGCGGGCTCTGGCCGTTCTCCACGCTGGGCTGGCCCGAGCGGACCCCGGACCTGGCGAAGTTCTACCCGACCAGTGTGCTGGTCACCGGCTACGACATCCTCTTCTTCTGGGTCGCCCGGATGATGATGTTCGGCCTGTACGCGATGGACGGCGTGCAGCCGTTCGACGTGGTCGCCCTGCACGGCATGGTCCGGGACGAGCACGGCAAGAAGATGTCGAAGTCGTTCGGGAACGTGGTGGACCCGCTGGACTGGATCGACCGGTTCGGCGCCGACGCGACCCGGTTCACCCTGGCTCGGGGCGCCAACCCCGGTCAGGACGTGCCGGTCAGCGAGGAGTGGTGCCAGGGCTCCCGCAACTTCTGCAACAAGCTGTGGAACGCCACCCGGTTCGCGCTGATGAACGGCGCGCACACCGACGGGCCGCTGCCCGAGGCCCGGTCGACCGTCGACCGGTGGATCCTGTCCCGGCTGGCGCACGTCACCGCCGAGGTGGACGAGCAGTTCGAGGCGTACGAGTTCGCCAAGGTCTGCGACCTGCTCTACCACTTCGCCTGGGACGACGTCTGCGACTGGTACGTGGAGCTGAGCAAGCCGGTGCTCGCCGAGGGCGGGCCGGCGGCCGAGGCCACCCGCCGGGTGCTCGGGCACGTGCTGGACCAGTTGCTGCGCCTGCTGCACCCGGTCGTGCCGTTCGTCACCGAGGAGCTGTGGACCGCGCTCACCGGCAGCGAGACGGTGATGAAGGCGGCCTGGCCGGTGGCCGACCGTACCCTCGTCGACGACGCCGCGGAGGGCGAGGTCGGCACCCTGCAGCGGGTGGTGACCGAGATCCGGCGGTTCCGCTCCGACCAGGGCCTGCGCCCGACCCAGCGGGTGGCGGCCCGACTCGACGGCCTCGCCGGCGCGGGCATCGCCGCGCACGAGCCGCTGATCCGCTCGCTGGTCCGTCTCGACGCGGCCGGTGGCGACTTCCAGGCCAGCGCCACCCTCGCCATGCCGGGTGAGGTGAGCGTCGCGCTGGACACCCGGGGCTCGATCGACATCGCCGCCGAGCGGGCCCGGCTCACCAAGGACCGGGCGGCCGCCGAGAAGGAGGCCGCGCAGGCGCGGGCGAAGCTGGACAACCCGGCGTTCGTCGGCAAGGCGCCCGAGCCCGTGGTCGCCAAGATCAGGGAGCGGCTCGCGGTGGCCGAGGCCGATCTGGTCCGCATCGACGCCGCCCTGGAGGCGCTGCCCTCGTGACCGACCGTACCGAATTCGCCGAGGTGGAGGCCGCGCTCAACGCGCGCGGCTTCACCCGCATGCACTTCGAGCTGGAGAAGATCGAGAGTCTGCTCGACCTGCTCGGCAGCCCGCAGCGGGCGTACCCGTCGATCCACCTGACCGGGACGAACGGCAAGACCTCCACGGCCCGGATGATCGACTCGCTGCTGCGGGCGTTCGGGCTGCACACCGGCCGCTACACCAGCCCGCACCTGGAGACCGTCCGGGAGCGGATCAGCCTGGACGGCGAGCCGGTCAGCGAGGAGCGGTTCGTCGCCACGTACCGGGAGGTGGCGCCGCTGGCCGAGCTGGTCGACCAGCGGTCCGCCGAGCCGCTGACCTACTTCGACCTGACCACCGCGCTGGCGTTCGCCACGTTCGCCGACGCGCCGGTCGACGTCGCCGTGGTGGAGGTGGGCCTCGGCGGCGCCGAGGACGCGACCAACGTGATCCAGGCCGGGGTGGCGGTGCTCACCCCGATCGGGCTCGACCACACCGAGTGGCTCGGCGACACCGTCGAGGACATCGCGCTGCACAAGGCGGGCATCATCCACAAGGGCGCCACGGTGATCGCGGCGGCGCAGGAGGAGGAGGCCGCCCGGCCGATCCTGGAGCGCTGCGCCGAGGTCGGCGCCACCATCGCCCGCGAGGGCGCCGAGTTCGGGGTGCTGCGCCGGTCGGTCGCCGTCGGCGGCCAGGTGCTCACCATCCAGGGCCTGGGCGGGGTGTACGAGGAGATCTTCATCCCGCTGCACGGCGCCCACCAGGCGCAGAACGCGGCCGTGGCGCTCGCCGCCGTGGAGGCGTTCCTCGGCGCGGGGGCGCGGCGGCAGCTGGACATCGAGGCGGTCCGGGAGGGCTTCGCCGCGGCCACCTCGCCGGGGCGGCTGGAGAAGGTGCGTACCGCGCCGACGATCCTGCTCGACGGCGCGCACAACCCGCACGGGATGACCGCCACGGTCACCGCGCTCCGAGAGGAGTTCGCGTTCAGCAAGCTGGTCGGCGTGCTCGCCGTGCTCGGCGACAAGGACGCGGCCAGCCTGCTGGAGCTGCTGGAGCCGGTGCTCGACTCGATCGTGGTCACCGAGAACAGCTCGCCCCGGGCGATGCCCGTCGACGAACTGGCCGCGCTGGCCCGCGAGGTCTTCGGGCCGGAACGGGTGCAGGTCGCCGAGGAGATGCCGGACGCCATCGAGGCGGCCGTCGCCGAGGCCGAGTCCGAGGTGCCCGGCGAGCTGGCCGGGGTCGGGGTGCTGATCACCGGATCGGTGGTGACCGTGGCCGACGCCCGCCGGCTGCTCAAGCGATGAGCGGCCCGGCGGAACAGCGGCCCGACGCGGCGGAGGTGTCCGGCGCGGTGGACCCGACCGGCCCGGCGGACCGGCCCGACGCGGCGGACCGGCCGGCCGGCGGGCCGGCGGGCGCACCGCGGACCGGGCCCGAGGGCCCGGCCGGGCCGGGGGAGCGGCGGTCGGGGCTGCGCAATCCGGAGCGGGCGGTCCGGGGGCTCGGCGCGGGCAGCCTCGCGTTGGAGGCGCTGGTGCTGCTGCTGGCCATCCAGCCGATCCGGCTGGTCGGCGGCCACCTCAGCGGCGCGGCCATCGGTGCGATCGTGGCGCTGGCGGTCGCCTGCGTGCTGCTGGCCGGGCAGATGAAGCGGCCGTGGGCCTGGCACGCGGGCACCGTCCTGCAGGGCCTGTTGTTGCTCTCCGGGCTGCTGCACTGGTCGCTGTTCGTGCTGGGCGTCATGTTCGGCCTGGTGTGGGCGTACGCGCTGCACGTGCGGCGGGTCATCCTCGGGTGACCGGGGCCTGCCGCTGAATGCACGTCAGGCGTCGGCGAGGGTGCGCCACTGGGTGAGCGCGACGCCGTGCCCGTCCGGGTCCTTGAAGGCCGCCGCCCACACCTCCAGCTTGGTGCCCCGGTTCACCACCCGGGGGGCGTAGGTGAACCGGACGCCCGAGTCGCGCAGCCGCCGGTACGCCGCCTGGATGTCGTCGACCTCGAGGTTGACATGGACCAGCCGGCGGCTGATCGGGGCGGCCCCGGCCACCTGGCGCAGCACCAGGCGGGTCGGCCCGGAGGCGAGGACGGCGTTGCCGGCGCCCCGGTCCATCTCCTCGAAGCCCAGGTCCCGGTAGAAGTCGAGGGACCGGCCCAGGTCGGTGACGAGCAGGGTGATCCCGACGCCGCTGATCGGGCTGGCGGCCACGTCGGCGGCTTCGTCGCCGGCCGGTCCGAAGATGGCCTCGTCCAGCTCCTCCGGCGTGGGTGACGGCTCGGCGGCCTCGTCCAGCGGGACGTCGATCGAGTCGACCGGCACGGTGTCGAACCGTTCCTCGGCGGGCGGGCGCGGGGCCGGTGCCCGGCGGGGCAGCGGGCCGGCGGTCATCGGCTCGACCACCTCGCCCTCCAGCACCTTGGGGCCGCCGGGACGCTGGTGCACCACGACCGGCTCGCGCTCCTCGGGGCGGCCGCCGACGTCGTCGAGGAGCGGGTCCGGCGCGGGCGGGAAGTCCTCCCGGAAGTCGTCCTCCGGGGCCCGGTCGGCCCACGGCGGGGCCTCCTGCGCGATCAGGATCTCCTCGACCGGGTCCGGGCCGGCGTACTCGGGCGGGAGGTCGGCGACCGCGGCGGCGCTCTCGGCGTGGGTGGGCACCTCGTCCCAGAGGACGCGGACGTGCCGCTGGTCGTCGAGGGCGACCCGGACCGGCAGGGCCTGGCCCAGCGACGGCCACTTGGCGACCGGGACCCGGGGCTCGATGATCTTCTTGGACCGGGGCGGCAGCCCGGGCGCGTCGATCACCAGCTGCAGCTCGCAGCGGCCGAACGCGTACTGCGTGGGCGGCTCGGAGGCGCTGTGCACGTGGCCCAGCCCGACCACCCAGGTGCGCCCGCCGCCGCGTACGGTGGCCAGGGCGATCGCCAGCACGAGCAGCGCCACGCCGAGGGCCACGATCGCCCAGCTCGTCATCCCCAGCCCGAACAGGGTGATGAAGGTCGCCACGGTGCCCAGCACCGCGCCGATCAGCTTGCGCACCGGCGCGACCGGTCGGTTCCCGCCATTCGCCACAGTGGACCTCCCAGGGGTTCCAGGGCCAGGCTAGGCCGGATCGGCGACCGAGGGAAAGAGCGGCCGCCGACCTGGCGCCGGGACCGGGTCGCTACGCTGACCGTACCCAGCCCGACCCGCTTCCGCGCACAGGAGGAACCCAGCGTGTCCAGCAGCCCGGACGAGCGCACGCTCGTACTGATCAAGCCCGACGCGGTTCGCCGCGGCCTGATCGGCGAGATCATCTCCCGTTTCGAGCGCAAGGGCCTGCGGATCGACGCCATGGAGACGCGGACGCTCGACGGCGACTTCGCCGACCAGCACTACGCCGAGCACGTGGACAAGGCGTTCTACCCGCCGCTGAAGGCGTTCATGACCGGCGGCCCGCTGGTGGCGCTGGTGCTCTCCGGCGACCAGGTGATCGAGGTGGTCCGCGGGATGATCGGCAGCACCGACGGCCGCAAGGCCGCCGCCGGCACCATCCGGGGCGACCTGTCCCTCTCCAACCGCGAGAACCTGGTACACGCCTCCGACTCGGTCGACAGCGCCAAGCGCGAGATCGCGCTCTGGTTCCCCGAGCTGGGCTGACCTCGTCGCGCACGGCCCCGGCCCTCACCGTGGGACCGGGGCCGTGTCGCGTGCTCAGCGGGTGAGGCGGGTCAGCTTGTCGGGGTTGCCGACCAGGTAGAGGCCGGGGGGCGCGGCGAGCCGGAGGGGGGCGGGGGTGGGTAGAGG
>NZ_JAPDPH010000003.1 GCF_026013475.1 Micromonospora yasonensis
GCCCGCGTGCGAACGCGGAAACCCCGGGGGTCGTTTCATGGTCAGGGGAGATCCGCCGTGTCCATGCGCGAGCTGGTGGTGCTCGGTACGGCCAGCCAGGCCCCGACCCGACAGCGCAACCACAACGGCTACCTGCTGCGCTGGGACGACGAGGTGCTCCTCTTCGACCCGGGCGAGGGCAGCCAGCGGCAGTTGCTGCACACCGGGATCTCCGCCACCGACCTCACCCGGATCTGCGTCACCCACTTCCACGGGGACCACTGCCTGGGCCTGCCCGGCATGATCCAGCGGCTCTCTCTCGACCGGGTACCGCACCCGGTGGCCGTGCACTTCCCGGCCGGCGGCGCCGACTACTTCGCCCGGCTGCGACACGCGTCGAGCTTCTACGAGACCGCTGAGCTGGCCGTCGAGCCGATCGGCACCGACGGGCAGCGGATCAGCACGCGCATCGGCACGCTGGAGGCCCGCCGACTGCGGCACCCGATCGAGACGTACGGCTACCGGCTGGTCGAGCCGGACGGCTGCCGGATGCTGCCGGAGAAGCTGGCCGCGTACGGCATCGCCGGCCCGGCCGTCGGCAAGCTGCTCCGCGACGGCCACCTGGACGTGGACGGAGGCCGCGTCACCCGGGACGAGGTGAGCGTGACCCGACCGGGGCAGCGGTTCGCCTTCGTGATGGACACCGGGCTCTGCGACGGGGTGTGGGCCCTGGCCGAGCACGCCGACCTGCTGGTGATCGAGTCGACGTTCCTGGCGTCGGAGGCGGTGCTCGCCGCCGAGGTCGGCCACCTCACCGCGGCGCAGGCCGCGCGGGTGGCCGCCGAGTCGGGGGTACGCACCCTGGTGCTCACCCACTTCTCCCAGCGGTACGCCGACCCGCGCCGGTTCGCCGACGAGGCCCGCGAACACTTCGCCGGGGACCTGGTGATCGCCGAGGACCTGATGACCGTGCCGGTGCCGCCCCGGCGGGTAGCCTCGACCCGGTGACGATCTCCCTACGTCCCGCCGCCGAGGCCGACCTGATGGGGGTCGGCGCGCTGCACCAGCGGTCCCGGGTCGCGGCGTACTCGCCGTTCCTGCCGGCGGAGACACTGGCGGACCCGACGCCGGAGGCGATGGGCCGGTACTGGGTGGAGCGGCTGACCTGGGAGGGCGCGGACCATCGGATGACCGTCGCCGAGCGCGACGGCCGGCTGGTCGGCTTCAGCTACCTCGGCCCGGACGACGCCGGCGACCCCGCCACCGGCCTGCTCAACGCCATCCATCTGGAGCCGGCCGAGCGGGGCCGGGGCACCGGGCGGGCGCTGATGGTCGACGCCCTGGCCGCGATGCGGGCCCGCGGCTGGGCCCGGGCGGTGTTGTGGGTGCTCCGGGAGAACGCCCCCGCCCGGCGGTTCTACGAGCGCGGCGGCTGGGCCGCCACCGGCGAGGAACGCGACGACCTGATCGGCCCCGCACTGGTCGCCCAGCTCCGCTACGCCCGCCAGCTGTAAGGAAGGGCACCTTCTTAACGCCTACGGTAGAGGCGGGGCCCCTTCTTAACAGGAGAGCCCGCCGTTCGCTCTGAGCGGATCGGGGCATGGCGGTCCGGGCGGTCGCGTTGGCACCGGCATGGATACGGAGCACAGCGGGCGGGCGGAGGACGCCGCGCTCGACGCGTACTCCCGGGTGGTGACCGGCGTGGCCGCCCGGGTGCTGCCCCGCGTGGCCGCCCTGTCGGTGCGGACGGCGCGCGGGGCCGGAGCCGGCTCGGCGGTGGTCATCGGCCCGGACGGGCTGCTGCTCACCAGCGCCCACGTGGTGCAGGGGGCCGCGGGCGGCACGGCCGCCTTCGGCGACGGCACCGAGGCCCGGTTCCGGGTGGTCGGCGCCGACCCGCTGTCGGACCTGGCGGTGCTGCGGGCGGAACAGGCGAGCGTCCCGCCGGTGGAGCTGGGCGACGCGGACCGGCTGCGGATCGGCCAACTGGTGGTGGCGGTCGGCAATCCGATGGGGCTGGCCGGCTCGGTCACCGCGGGGGTGGTCTCCGGGCTGGGCCGGTCGCTGCCGGCGCGGGACGGGCGGGTCATTCGGCTGATCGAGGACGTCATCCAGACTGACGCGGCGCTGAACCCCGGCAACTCCGGCGGCGCGCTGGCCGACTCGGCCGGCCGGGTGGTCGGGGTGAACACGGCGGTCGCCGGGTACGGCCTCGGGCTGGCCGTGCCCATCAACGCGACCACCCGGCAGATCATCGCCGACCTGACCACCGACGGCCGGGTCCGCCGGGCCTGGCTGGGCGTGGCCGGGGTGCCCGTACCGCTGCCGCCGGAGATCACCGCGCGGACCGGGCAGCGGCGCGGGCTGCGGGTGGTGGAGGTGGTGCCGGGCAGCCCGGCCGGGGTGGCCGGGATCTACCTGGGCGACGTGATCGTCGCGGCCGGCGGCCGGCCGGTGCAGGACGGCCAGAGCCTGCAACGCCTGATGCTCGGCCCGGCGATCGGCACCCGCCTGCCGGTCACGGTGCTGCGCAAGGGGGCCCACGTCGACGTGGTGGCGGTCCCGACCGAATTGAGCCGCTGACGCGGCGGTGTCAAGCGGGGCCCCTTCCTCTGCACGAGGCGTTGAGAAGGGGCCCGTCCTGACCCGTCAGCGGGCGCCGAGGTGGGCGAGCAGGTCCTGCCGGGTCAGCACACCCTTGGGCTTGCCGTCCACCAGCACCAGGGCCGCGTCGGCCTTCTCCAGCAGCACGACCGCCTCGCTGACCGGCTGGCCGCCACCGATCATCGGCAGCGGGTCGGCCATGTGCCGCTCGATGGTGTCGTGCAGGTGGGCCTGCCCGGTGAAGAGCGCGTCGAGCAGGTCCTTCTCGGCGATCGAGCCGGCCACCTCACCGGTCACCACCGGCGGCTCGGCCTTGAGCACCGGGAGCTGGGAGACGCCGTACTCGCGCATGTAGTCGATGGCGTCGCGGACCGTCTCGGTGGGGTGCACGTGCACCAGCTCGGGCAGGCCGCCCGGCTTGCCACCGAGCGCGTCGGCCACGGTCGGCTCGGCGCCGGAGTTGTCGAGGAAGCCGTACCGGGCCATCCACGTGTCGTTGAAGATCTTGGAGAGGTAGCCCCGGCCGCTGTCCGGCAGCAGCACCACGATCACGTCGTCCGGGCCGGCCTTGCGGGCCACCTCCAGGGCGGCCACCACGGCCATGCCGCAGGAGCCGCCGACCAGCAGCCCCTCCTCGCGTGCCAGCCGCCGGGTCATCTCGAAGGACTCCTTGTCGGAGACCTCGACGATCTCGTCCGCGATGGTCCGGTCGTACGTCTCCGGCCAGAAGTCCTCGCCGACGCCCTCGACCAGGTACGGCCGACCGGTGCCGCCCGAGTAGACCGAGCCCTCCGGGTCCGCGCCGACGACCTTGACCCGCCCCGCGGAGGCGTCCTTGAGGTAGCGGCCGATGCCGGAGATGGTGCCGCCGGTGCCGACCCCCGCGACGAAGTGGGTGATCTGCCCCTCGGTCTGCTTCCAGATCTCCGGGCCGGTCGTCTCGTAGTGCGAGCGCGGGTTGGCCGGGTTGCTGTACTGGTTGGGCTTCCAGGCGCCGGGGATCTCCCGGGCCAGCCGGTCGGAGACGTTGTAGTAGGAGCGCGGGTCCTCCGGGGCCACGGCGGTCGGGCACACCACCACCTCGGCGCCGTAGGCGCGCAGTACGTCCTGCTTGTCCTGGCTGACCTTGTCCGGGCAGACGAAGACACACTTGTAACCCTTGAGCTGGGCCACCAGGGCCAGGCCGACACCGGTGTTGCCGCTGGTCGGCTCGACGATCGTGCCACCCGGCTTGAGGATGCCCGCCCGCTCGGCGTCCTCCACCATCCGCAGCGCGATCCGGTCCTTCACCGAACCGCCCGGGTTGACGTACTCCACCTTCGCCAGCACGGTCGCCTGGATGCCCTCGGTGACGCTGCGCAGGCGGACCAGCGGGGTGTTGCCGATCAGCTCGACGACGTTGTCGTAGTACTGCACCTCGTTGTGCCCTTCGTTGCGCCGCCGCCCACGGCGGCCGGGGAGTCTGCTGTTCGTCGCCAAGGGTACGGGTCGTCAGGGCACCACATGGCCGGGGATGACGGAGCCGCGGCGCGCCTCCCACTCCAGGAACCGCTCCGTCTCGGCGAGCACGCTGCCGGCCAACCAGGTCACCATCACCGCGTCGTCGGCCAGGCCGAAGATCGCCAGCGGGATCTCCGGCAGCAGGTCGATCGGCGAGACGATGTACGCCGTCGCCCCGGCCATCAGGGCCAGCCGGAGGCCCCCGTCGTACTCGCCCTTGGCGGTGGCCCGGATCATCCGGGGCAGCGCCGCCAGCCGGGCACCCAGCGACGGACCACCGCGCGTCCCGGACGCCAACGCCCGGGCCAGCGCGGCGAAGGCCGCGCTCCGCTTCAACGTCTTCCCCATCAGTTCGCCCCTTTCCGCTCGACCAGGGTGCGGTGCCGGCGCAAGCCCGTCCCGCCTGCCTGAACAGGTACCCTGATCGGCCGCCGCCCAGCCGCCTGATCACGGGGAGAGCGGGTGTCGTGGCGGCGCGATAATGTCGACCTCATGGGGGACGCTGGTTCCGTCGCACCGGCCGGTTGGCAGCGCGCCCGGCGGATCGCCCGAGTGGCGGCGATCGGTACGGGCGCCACCATGGCGGCCACCGTCGCGACGGGCGGGGTGCTGCTCGGGCAGGCCCGGCAGGCCCGGCGCACCATCCCGATGGCCGAGGCGCCCCCACCGCGCTGCGACGGGGTGTACGGGGCGAAGCTGCCCGGTCCCCCGGTCACCATGGTCATCCTCGGCGACTCCTCGGCCGCCGGATACGGCGTGCACCGCCGCCGGGAGACCCCGGGCGCGCTGCTGGCCACCGGGCTGTCCCGCCGGCTGCTCCGGCCGGTCAGGCTGCACCGCTTCGCCGTGGTCGGCGCCCTGTCCGCCGGGCTCAAGCCGCAGGTCGAGTCGGCCCTGGAGGTCACGCCCGACATCGCGGTCCTCCTGGTCGGCGGCAACGACGTCACCAACCGCACTCCGCCGTCGGTGGCCGTGCGCTACCTGGTCGACGCCGTCCGTATGCTGCGCGCCGCAGGCTGCGAGGTGGTCGTCGGCACCTGCCCCGATCTGGGCGCGATCCGGCCGATCCAGCCGCCGCTGCGCTGGCTGGCCCGGCGCTGGAGCCGGCAGCTCGCGGCCGCCCAGACGGTCGCGGTGGTCGAGGCGGGCGGCTGGACGGTCTCCCTCGGTGACCTGCTCGGCCCCCGGTTCGCCGCCGAGCCGGCCCGGATGTTCGCCTGGGACCGGTTCCACCCGTCCGCCGAGGGATACGCGGTCGCCGCGGCGGCGCTGCTGCCCACCGTGCTCTCCGCGCTGGGTGCCGGTCCGGACCGCAGGGTCCCGATCAGCAGTCGGGAGGGCGTACGGTCGCTGCCGGAGGCGGCCCACGAGGCGGCCCGGCACGCCGGCACCGAGGTCAGCGGTGCCCAGGTCCGGGGCCGCGACCGAGGGCCCGGCGGGCGCTGGGTGCAGTTGCGGCGGCGCGCCTTCTTCGGGGTCGGCGCGGTGCCCCAGTCCAGCCCCTCCGCCGAGTCGCCGACCATGGAGGGGCTGGCATGACCGGGCACGGTCGGGGCATCATCAGCAGGCACAATGCGGACCGCACTCATGTTCGAGGTCAGTCACGGGAAGACGGCGGCAGCCGTCGGCGCCGCGAACGGACCGGTCCACGCCGTCGGAGCTGGGGAGGTGCCGTCATGACGGAGCGTAACGAGCTTGTGGCCCGGCTGGGTCGGGCCGCGGCCCTCTCCCTGGTCGCCGGCACGGTGGGTGGGGCGGCCGTGCTCGCCGGCCAGGCCATCGCCGCCCGCAACCGCCAGTACGCCCAACCCGAGCTGAGCCTCGCGCTGCGGGCCACGGTGGGCCGGGCGGGTGCGCCACCGCTGCGGCTGGTGCTGCTCGGCGACTCCTCGGCGCTCGGCGTCGGGGCGGAACGCTTCGAGGACACCATCGGCGGCCAGCTGGCCAACCTGCTCGCCGAGGGGCCGACCGGCCGTCGGGTGCACCTGTCCAGCGTGGGGGTCTCCGGTTCCCGCTCCACCGACCTGGCCACCCAGGTCGCCCGGGCGCTGCTCGGCGAGCGGCCCGACGTGGCGGTGATCCTGATCGGGGCGAACGACGCCACGGGGATGGCCCGGCCGGCCGACGCGGCGGCGTACCTCGGGTCGGCGGTGCGCCGGCTGCGCGAGGCGCACGTCGAGGTGGTCGTGGGCACCTGCCCCGACCTGGGCGCGGTCCGCGCGGTCGCCGCCCCGCTGCGGCAGGTGCTGGCCTGGTCGGGCCGGCGGATCGCCCGCGCCCAGACGGCGGCCGTGCTGAACGCCGGGGGCAGCGTGGTCGACCTGGGCACAGAGACCGGCCCGGTGTTCCGGGCGGACGCCGGGACGCTCTGCCACGACGGTTACCACCCCTCCGCCGACGGCTACCGGGTCTGGGCGCACGCCCTGCTGCCGGCGGTCCAGGCGGCGGCGACCATCGCCTCCCGACACCACTGAGCCGGCCCGAGCGGGGTGACATTTCCCGCCCGCCGGCGAGCTTCCGCGCCAAGTTACCCGCGCGTTAACGTTGGTTCATGCCGATTGAGTCGCCCCGCGACGCCGTCATCGTCGCCACCGCCCGGTCCCCCATCGGCCGCGCGGTCAAGGGTTCCCTGAAGGACGTCCGCCCGGACGACCTCGCCACCACCATCGTCCAGGCCGCCCTCGACAAGGTCCCCGCGCTGGACCCCACCACGATCGATGACCTCTACCTGGGCTGCGGCCTGCCCGGCGGCGAGCAGGGCTTCAACATGGCCCGGGTGGTCGCCACCCTGCTGGGGCTGGACGGCCTGCCCGGCGCCACGCTGACCCGGTACTGCGCCTCCTCGCTGCAGACCACCCGGATGGCGATGCACGCGATCAGGGCCGGCGAGGGCGACGTCTTCATCTCCGCGGGCGTCGAGACCGTCTCCCGGTACGCGCGGGGCAACTCGGACACCCTGCCGCCGGAGGCGCAGGCGCTGGTCGGCGGCGGCTGGGAGAATCCGCGCTTCGCCGGGGCACGCGAGCGCTCCGTGGCCCGCGCCCAAGGCGGCGCCGAGGTGTGGACCGACCCGCGCGAGGCCGGCCGGCTCCCCGACATCTACCTGGCCATGGGCCAGACCGCGGAGAACCTCGCGCAGGTCTACGACATCACCCGCGAGGACATGGACGCCTTCGGCGTCCGCAGCCAGAACCTGGCCGAGAAGGCGATCGCGGACGGCTTCTGGGCCCGCGAGATCACCCCGGTCACCACCCCGGACGGCACCGTGGTGAGCGCCGACGACGGCCCGCGTCCGGGGGTGACCCTGGCGGGGGTCGCCGGTCTGAAGCCGGTGTTCCGCCCGGACGGCCGGATCACGGCCGGCAACTGCTGCCCGCTCAACGACGGCGCGGCCGCCGTCGTGATGATGAGTGCTCAGCGCGCGCGGGAACTCGGCGTCACCCCGCTGGCCCGGATCGTCTCCACCGGCGTCACCGCGCTGTCGCCCGAGATCATGGGCCTGGGCCCGGTCGAGGCGTCCCGGCAGGCGCTCAAGCGGGCCGGCATGACCATCGACGACGTCGACCTGGTCGAGATCAACGAGGCGTTCGCCGCCCAGGTGATCCCGTCCTACCGGCAGTTGGGCATCCCGGAGGAGAAGCTGAACGTGATGGGCGGCGCGATCGCGGTCGGGCATCCGTTCGGCATGACCGGTGCCCGGATCACCGGCACCCTGCTCAACGCCCTGGAGTGGCACGACCGGACCATCGGGCTGGAGACCATGTGCGTCGGCGGTGGCCAGGGCATGGCCATGGTGCTCGAACGGCTGAACTGAGACCGATTCACCCAAGCGGGAGCCGGGTACGGGAGGCGCCATGGCAAGGGTCGTGGAACGCGAACGGAAGTACTCCGGCGACGAGGGGTTCCGGCTGCCCGACCTGACCGGGTGCGGTGGCGTCGTGATTACGTCCGACGCCACCGCCCACGACCTGGACGCGGTCTACCTGGACACCCCCGACCTCCGGCTGGCCCGCAGCGGCTTCGCGCTTCGCCGGCGTACCGGGGGGCACGACGCGGGCTGGCACCTCAAGGTCGGTGCGGCCGGCGGCGCCCGGACCGAGTACCAGTTCCCGGCCGGGCCGGATGACACCCAACCACCGGCCGAACTGGCCGCGCTGTTCCGGGCCGCGTCCCGCGGCGATGCGGTCGCCCCGGCCGCCCGGATCGTCACCCGGCGCCGGGAGCGCCGCCTTCTCGACGCGGCCGGCCGGGCCCTCGCCGAGGTCGCCGAGGACAGTGTCGAGGCCCACGACCTGGTCAGCGGCGAACGGCAGGCATGGCACGAACTCGAGGTCGAACTGGTCGACGGCGACGAGGCGACGCTCGACGCGGTGGACGCCCGGCTGCGCGCCGCCGGCGCCCGGCCGGTGCCGGTCTCCAAGTCGCAGCGCGCCCTCGGCGGCCGGCTCGCCGCCGCCCGCCCGGCGCCCGCCGACCCGGCGGCGGCTCCGGTCCAGGACTATCTGGCCACGCAGCGGGACACGCTGATCGCCCACCATCCCGGCGCGTGGGGCGGCGACGAGGACGCCGTGCACGACATGCGGGTCGCCGTACGCCGGCTCCGGTCCACCCTACGGACCTTCCGCGGCCTGTGGGACCGGCGGGAGAGCGAGGCGTTGCGGGGAGAGCTGAGCTGGCTGGGTGGCCGGCTCGGGCCGGTGCGGGACACCCAGGTGATGGCGGCCCGGCTGGCCGAGGCGGTCCGGGCCGAACCGGACGAGCTGGTGCTCGGCCCGGTCGCCGCGCGGCTCGCCGAACGGTTCGCCGCCGACCTGGCCACCGCCCTCGACGACCTGCGCGCAGCGCTCGGCTCCGACCGGTACGCCGACCTGCTCCGCCGGCTCGACGCGCTGCTGGAGGGGCCGACCGCCCGCCCGGTAGGCCGACGCTGGGTGGCCCGCCTGGTCCGTCGCACGGTGACCCGGGCGGACGACCGACTCGACCGGGCCCTGACGACCGGCAGGGCGGACGACGTGGCGCTGCACGAGGCGCGGAAGGCGTACAAGCGGGCCCGGTACGCGGTGGAGGTGCGCGAACCGACCGTCGGCGGCCCCGCCGCCAGGCTGGTGGAACGGCTCAAGGACCTCCAGGTCCAGCTCGGCGCGCACCAGGACTCGGTGGTGACCCGCGAGGTGCTGCGCCGGCAGGCGCTGCGCGCGTACGCCGACGGGGAGAACACCTTCACCTACGGCATCCTGCACGCCCGGCAGGCCACCACGGCCGAACGGGACGTGCCGGCCCTGATCCGGGCGGCGGACCGGGCCCGGAAGCGGAAGGTCCGGCGCTGGTTGAAGCGGTGAACGATCAGAGCGCCGACCGGGTCGCGGCGATCGCGGCGGCGGCCCGGCCCAGCACCGCCTCGGGCGGACCGGCCGCCACCAAATCGGCGGCGACCACCCGGAGCTGATCGGGCAGGACCAGGTCGCTGCCGAGCCGGGGTACGTCCCGGCGCGGCCCGCCCTCCGCGTCCGCGGCCAGGTTGGCGATCTCCTGCACCAGCTTGTGCACCAGGTCCGCCCGGGACACGTTGCCGCCTTCGGCCTGCGCCGACCAGCGCGGCTGCTCCCAGTGCCCGACCTGACGGACCAGCAGCTCCACCGCCCGGTCCAGTTCCGCTGCGCTCATCGCGGCCGAGTCTACGACGGCTCCAGGTCGCGGCGCGGCGGCAGACCGGCCTTCATTCGGACCGGAGCGCCGCCTAGCGGCGGGGAGGCCGAATTATGGCCGCCAGCCGAGCTGGAGGTGTCGTACGGTCAGCGGCGGACGTAGCTGAGCAGGCGCAGGATCTGCCAGTACAGGAAGATCAACCCGACCAACAGGCCGAACGCGCAGTACCAGGCGTACCGGCGGGGCAGGCGGGCCCGGGCCGAGCGCTCGACCAGGTCGAAGTCGAGGACGAAGCTGAACGCCCCGGCGATGATCGCCACCACCGAGAAGACGTACGGCAGCCAGCCGACCCGGGCGGTCAGGCTGTAGATCTCCAGCCCCTGCCGCCCGGTGAGCAGGTAGGTGACCAGGTTGACCAGGCCGATCGCCACGATCCCGAGCAGCGTGCCGAGAACCAGCCGGGCCAGCCGCGGGGAGGCGCGGACGATCCGGGCCCGGTAGAGCAGCGCCATGCCGAGGAAGACGCCGAAGGTGCCGATCACCGCCTGCGCCACGATCCCCGGATAGATCAGCTCGAAGGCCCGGCTCGCCACCCCGAGCAGGAGTCCCTGGAGCACCGCGTACGCGGCGATCAGCGGCGGGTTGGTGACCTGCTTGAGCGAGATGAACAGCACCAGCGCCAGGCTGGCCAGGGCGCTGCCGGCCAGCGCCGCCGAGATCCACCACGCCTGCGGGACGACCACCCAGGCGATCGCCGCGGTGACGCCGGTGAGCAGCAGCAGCCCGACCGTCCGGCTGACCACGTCGGCCACCGTCATCGACTCGACGGCGCCGACCCCCAGCACCTGGCGTTCGGTCCGGCCGACGTCGTCCAGCCGGTCCAGCACCGGATTGGCACTCCGCACCGCGACCTCCTCGGCGACGTACCCAGGAGTTCACTCTGCCCCGGGCGGACCGGCGGTGGCGGGAAAACGACGACGCCCGCCGCCGCGGTCGCGGCAGGCGGGCGTCGGCGGAAGTACGGCGGTCAGTCGTCGCCGCCCTGGAGGTAGCTGAGCAGGCGCAGCACCTCCAGGTAGAGCCAGACCAGGCTGACCAGGATGCCGAACGCGGCGACCCAGGAGTAGCGCTGCGGGAGCCCCATCCGGACGCCGTTCTCGATGTTGGCGAAGTCGAGCACGAAGCTCAGTGAGGCGACCACGATGCAGACCAGGCTGAAGCCGATGGCCAGCGGGCTGCCGTCGCGCAGGTGGGTGTTGAAGCCGAAGAGCGCCAGCACCAGGTTGATCATCATGGCCGCGAAAAGGCCGCCCATCACCGCGATCATGATCTTCGCGAACTTCGGGGTGGCCCGGATGACGCGCGACTTGTAGAGCATCGCCATCAGGAAGAAGACGCCGAAGGTCGCCACCACGGCCTGGAGCACGATGCCGTCGTAGAAGGTGTTGAAGGTCTTGCTGACCGCGCCGAGGAAGACGCCCTCGACGGCCGAGTACGCGATCACCAGCGCCGGGTTGGCCATCCGGGAGAACGAGATGATCAGGCCGAGCACCAGGCCGACGACGGCACCGCCGATCCAGGCCAGGCTGAGCAGCTGGTCCGGCAGGATCGCCCAGGTGGCGGCCGCCGCGACACCGAGGATGCCCAGCAGGGTGACCGTCTTGACGACGACGTCGTCGAGGGTCATCGGAGTCACGGTGGGCGGGGCGGTCGGGTAGCCGGGGCCGGCCGGGTACTGCTGCGGGTACGGCTGGTACTGCTGCGGGTATCCGGGCTGACCGTACGGCCCGGGCTGGGCGTACCCGGCCGCCCGCTCGCGGTCGGCCGCCTGGCCGAGCCGGGCGAGCACCGGGTTCGAGGTCTTCACTTCTCAGGCCTCCCTCAGGGGGTCGATGCACGTGAACGTGCAACCTCCAGGGTAAACGGGATCCGCAACCTCGCGCGCGGGGCGAAGCTGTGGGAAACCTGAGAGTCTGGTGCCCGGGGCGGGGGTCGAACCCGCACGCCTTGCGGCAGCCGCTTTTAAGGCGGCCGTGTCTGCCGTTCCACCACCCGGGCGGGCGACACCGGCGCGCCGACACGCGGCGGTGCAGTCTCACCGTAGCCGTTACGCGGCGACCCGGCGTACCCCACGGGGGGCACGCCGTTATCGTCGAGGCCGTGACCAGCGCCGCCCCCACGGCCCCCGGGCCCGAGCCCGACCAGGCCGTCCGCCTCGACCAGGCGGTCGCCCGCCCGACCCGGGTGGCCCGCGTGCTGGCCACCCTCGCCCGGCACCGCACCGAGCTGCTCGTCGCGCTGCTCTTCGCGCTGCTGGCCGGGTGGCTCACCCACGGGCTGTGGCCGGCCCCCGGGCAGCGGGTGCTCGCGCTCAATCCGGCGGACCAGACCCTCTACGAGTGGTTCCTGGCCATCGACTCGCGGGCCCTGCTGGGCGACTTCAGCCTGCTCACCGACCGGCTCAACGCGCCGGACGGGGTCAACCTGATGGCCAACACCACGGTGATCGCGCTCGGCGTGCTGCTCACCCCGGTCACCCTCGCGTTCGGGGCGCCGGTCAGCTTCGCCCTGCTCGTCGCCGGGAACCTGGCCGGCACGGCGGTCGCCTGGTACCTGCTCCTCACCCGGACGCTGCGGGCCCGCCCGGTCGCCGCCGGACTGGGCGCGGCGCTCTGCGGATTCGGCCCCGGCATGGTCTCCCAGAGCAACGCCCACCTGCACATGACCGCCCAGTGGCTGGTGCCGGTGATCGTCTGGCTGGTGGTCCGGCTGCTCCGGGCCGCCGACCCGGCCGGCCGCCCGGACGGGCCGGACCGCCGCCGGTTGGTCACCTCCTCCGCCGGGCTGGCCGCGGTGGTGACGGTCCAGGTCTTCATCGGCGAGGAGGTGCTCTTCCTCACGGCGTTCACCCTGCTGGTGATGGCGGTCGCGTACGGGCTGGCCGACCCGGCACTGCTGCGTCGGGCGCTGCCCGGCTTCGCCGGTGGGCTGATGACGGCCGCCGGGCTGGCCCTGCTGGTACTCGGCTACCCGCTGTGGCACCAGTTCGCCGGGCCGCAGGGCGTCGCCGACGGGATGTTCAGCCCGCACTACTTCTCCGCCGACCTGACCAGCTGGTCGACGCTCTCCCCGCTCGCCGTGCTGGGCAGCGACGCCTCGGCCCGGCTGACCACCGGGCCGGCCGAGTACAACACCTTCCTCGGCTGGCCGCTGCTGCTGGTCACCGTCGGCTGCGCGGTCTGGTTGGGCCGGCGGCCGCTGGCGGTCGCCTGCCTCGCCGGCGGGCTGGTGGCGGCGCTGCTGTCGCTCGGGCCCGAGGTGGTGGTCGGCGGCGCGCGGACCGGACTGCCCGCCCCGTACGCCCTGCTGGCCGGGCTGCCGGTGGTGGACGGGGCGCTGCCGATGCGGTTCGCCCTGGCGGTGCTGCCACTGGCCGGCACGGTGCTGGCCCTCGCCGTGGACCGGGCCCTCGCGGAGCGTGGCCGGGCCCGGCGGCTGGTGCCGCTGGCCGTCGGCGTGGCCCTGCTCAGCGTCCTCCCGGCGCCGCTGCCCACGGCCGGCCGGCCGGCGCTGCCCGAGTTCGTCACCGCCGGTCACTGGCGGCAGTGCGTACGCCCCAATGGGGTGCTCGTGCCGGTGCCCCCGGCCACCCCGGCGGACCCCTGGCCGATGCGCTGGGGCACCGCGGCCGACGCGGAGTTCGGCATGCCGGAGGGCTTCTTCATCGGCTCGTACGGCAAGGACGGCTCGGCGGCGATGGGCACCTACAAGCAGCCCACCTCGGCTCTGCTGGCTGACGTGGCGAAGCGCGGGGTGCCGCCGGCCATCGGGGACCAGCAGCGCCGGCAGGCCGCGCGGGACATCGAGTTCTGGGGCGCCTCCTGCGTGGCGCTGACCGACGACGCCCCGCACGCGGAGACCCTGCGGCAGACCCTGGAGCAGCTCTTCGGCCCCGGCACCCGGGTCGCCGACGCCTGGACCTGGCGGTTCTGACCGGTAATGGAAAAGGCCCCTCCCGGGACGGGAAGGGCCTTCTCGGACGAACTCAGCGGGGTACGCCCACCGGGGCCGACGCCTCGGCGAACTCCTCGCGCGGGTCGTGCAGCTGGCCCAGCGCGACCACCTCGCGCTTGAGGAAGAACGCCAGGGTCCAGTCGACCACCACCCGGACCTTGCGGTTGACGGACGGAATCCGTGACATGTGGTACGTGCGGTGCATGAACCAGGCCGGCCAGCCGGTCATCTTCACGCCGTAGACCTGGGCCACGCCCTTGTGCAGGCCGAGGCTGGCCACGCTGCCCGCGTGCTTGTGCTTGTAGTCGACCGGCTCGCGCCCGCGGATCACGTTCACGATGTTGTCGGCCATCCGGGCGGCCTGCCGGACCGCGTGTTGGGCGCTCGGCGAGCAGAAGTTGCCCGGCTCCTTGGTCAGGTCCGGCACGGCGGCGCAGTCCCCGGCGCTCCAGGCGCCCTCGACCACCCGGTCGCCGTCCACGATCTGGAGGGTGGGCAGGCAGGTGACCCGGCGCCGCTCGTCGCGCGGGAAGTTGGTGGCGTCCAGCATCGGCGACGGCTTCACGCCGGCCGTCCAGACGATGGTGTCGGCCGGGAAGCTGTCCCCGTCGGAGAGCTTCACCACGCCGTCGACGCAGGATTCCAGCCGGGTGTCCAGGCGGATGTCCATGTTCCGCTTGAGCAGCTGCTGCACCGTGTAGGCGCCCATGTCCCGGTCGACCTCGGGCAGCACCCGCTGGGTGGCCTCGACCAGAACCCAGCGCATGTCCCCCGGCTCGAGCTCCGGGTAGTAGCGCAGCGCGTCCCGGGCCATGTCCTCCATCTCGGCGAGCGCCTCGATGCCGGCGTAGCCGCCTCCGACGAAGACGAAGGTCAGCGCGCGCCGGCGGACCTCCGGGTCGGTCGTGGCCGCCGCCACGTCGAGCTGGTCCAGTACGTGATTGCGCAGGAAGATGGCCTCGCCGATGGTCTTGAACCCGATGCCGTGTTCGTGCAGGCCGGGGATCGGCAGGGTGCGGGAGACCGATCCGGGGGCGACCACCACGTGGTCGTACTGGATCTCCCGGGTCGGGCCGCTGATCGGCTGCACGCTCGCGGTCTTGCGGTCGTGGTCGATCCGGGTGACCGTACCGGCCAGGACGGTGCACTTGCGCAACTCCCGTCGCAGCGGCACCACGGCGTGCCGGGGCGAGATGTTGCCCGCCGAAGCCTCGGGGAGGAACGGCTGGTACGTCATGTGCGGCTGCGGGTCGACGACGATGACCTCGGCCTCACGGGAGCTCAGCTTCTTGGACAGGCGCAGAGCGGCGTACAGGCCCACGTGCCCGGCACCCACGACAAGGATCCGCTTCGGATTCACGTCATCTATCTTTCCCCGGGGGGCTCGGGTAATCCCTTTCGAGACCCGCTTCTGTGACGGAGCACAACCCCTGTGACCTGCGCAACGTCCCGGTGAGGTTCGGTTATCTACGCCGCAGGAGCCAGCCGAGAAGGGCGCTGAGCGCCACCGCGACCAGCAGCCCGGCGACGGTCACCGCCTGGAAGCCGTGGTCCCCGCCGACCCCGCCGAGCCAGGCCAGCACGATGCCGAGCACGGCGCTCGCCAGCACCACCCCACCGGCCCGGCCCAGCCACCGGAGCAGCAGGTCGGGGTCGACCACGGCGTCGTACGGCAGCAGCGCGGCGAGCGCGCAGAGGGTGTGCGCCAGGTAGAGCAGGGAGGCCGTGGCGACCAGCCGCCAGAGCGCCGGCGGGCGGTCGTAGCCCACCGTGGCGAGCAGCCAGCCACCGACCGTGACCAGCGCCGCGAAGGTCGGCCAGACCCGGCGCGGCCCGACCGCCGGCAACACCGCCACCACCGTCAGGGCCAGCAGCGACCGCGGGACCAGCGCCTCCACCGGGTACGCGACCAGGAAGCCGATCAACACGGTGAGGAAGATGCCGGCGCGGACCAGCAGCGGCGCCGGGCTGACCCGGTTGACCGCGTACCGCAGCGCGCGGACCCGCTCGTTCAGCCCGTCCCGCAGCTCGCTCACCGGCCACCCACCCGGGGGGCGGTGGCCAGCCGGGCCACGTCGCGTAGCACCTGGTCGAGGCTGCCGGCGCCGGCCCAGCGCACCACCGGCACGCCGTGCTCGCGGAGCTGGCCGATCATCGTGTCCCGGTCCAGCCGCCACAGCCGGTACGCCACCTCGGCCCAGCCCTGGTCCTTCGGCGGGGGCAGGTCGGCCGGCAGGGTGTCCACCGCCACCACGAAGCGCCCGCCCCGGGCCATCCGGGCCAGCATCTGGGCCGAGCGCTCGTCGAGCAGCGGGGTGAGCACCACCACCAGCGCGTCCGACGACAGCAACTGCGGGCCGAAGACCTGGTCGTACGGCTCGTGCGGGGAGGACTCCGCCTTGACGTCGAGCAGCCACTCCAGCACGGTCAGGTACTGCCGGCGGCCGGTGGCCGGGCGGAGCCGGCGGGCGGCCGGACCGTACTCCAGCAGTGCCACCCGGTCGCCCCGGTGCAGGTAGTGCTCGGCGATCGCGGCAGCCGCCCGGACCGTGGTGTCCAGCACCGACGCCGGGCCGCGTACGCCGCCGGAGCGGCCCGCCTCGGCCAGCACGTCGAGCAGGACCACCACCTCGGCGTCGCGGTCCGAGAGGGTGGCCGCCACGTGCAACTGCCGGGCCCGCAGCGAGACCCGCCAGTCGATCCGGCGCAGCCGGTCCCCGGGGGCGAAGACGCGTACCCCGGCCAGCTCGCCGCCCTCCCCCGGCCGCCGGGAGTGGTGCGCCCCGACCAGGCCGGCCGCCCTCGGCATCGCCTCGACCGCCTCGAACGGCTCGGTCCTCGGATAGACACGCATCCGGACCGGCTCGGTGATCACCGACCGGGAGACCAGCAGCCCGTCGGCGACGGCCACCCGGGTGCCGGCCGGGCCGATCGGGTGCCGGCCCCAGCGCAGGGCCGTCCCGGTCAGCGACAGGTCCACGGCGGTGCCGCGGGGCACCGAGGTGACGAAGGGCCTGTCCGCGCCGCCGGAGCGGCTCACGTCCACCCCGGATCCGCCGAAATCGACCTGCTCCACCCGCAGCCAGCGGGACATCCGGGTGCGCACCACCGCCACGTCGTACGACACGGTGTCCGGGTTGGTGACGGTGACCGTGGCGGCCATCGGGGAGCCCTCGACCAGGTGCGCGTCCCCGGCGCCAACCTCCAGTCCGGGCAGCGTGCCGGGCCGCCGGCGCAGCCCGTACGCGGTGCCGAGGGCGAACGGCGTGGCCAGCACGACCAGGTCGATCCGACCGAACAGCACGGCCGCGACGAGCAGCAGCCCGGTGAGCAGCACGGCCCGGCCGAGCGCCCAGGTGGGCACCCAGCCGCCGGCCGGCTCGTGACGGTCGGCCATCAGCGTCCGACGGCCCCGGCCGCGTAGCTCGGCAGGGCGCCGCTGGCCGGGGCGGGCGTGGACTCCAGCACCTCGCCGACGACGAACGACGGGTCGACCCGGCGCAGCCACATCTCCGGGCGCAGCGTGATCCGGTGCGCCAGGGCGGGCACCGCCACCGCCTTGACGTCCTCCGGCACCACGTAGTCCCGGTTGCCGAGCACCGCCCGGACCCGCGCCAGCAGCAGCAGCGCCAGTGAGCCGCGCGGCGAGGCCCCGACCAGCACGGACGGGTGCTCCCGGGTGGCCGCGGTCAGCGCCACGATGTACCGGCCGATGGAGTCCTCGACCACCACGTCCTCCAGCGCGGCCTGCATGGCGCGCAGCGTGCCGGCGTCCACCACCGGCTCGATCTCGGCCTCCTCGCGCCGGCGGGCGATCCGCCGGCGCAGCACGTCCCACTCCTCCTCGTGGTCGGGGTAGCCGAACGACACCCGGAGCAGGAACCGGTCGAGCTGGGCCTCCGGCAGCGGGTACGTGCCCTCGTACTCGATCGGGTTGGCGGTGGCGAGCACGTGGAACGGCTCGTCCAGCCGGTAGGTGACGCCCTCGACCGAGACCTGCTTCTCCTGCATCGCCTCCAGCAGCGCCGACTGGGTCTTCGGCGGGGTCCGGTTGATCTCGTCGGCGAGGAGCAGGTTGGTGAACACCGGGCCGGCGCGGAACGAGAAGTCGCCACTGCGCTGGTCGTAGAGGAAGGAGCCGGTGACGTCGGCGGGGAGCAGGTCCGGGGTGAACTGGAGGCGGCGGAAGTCCAGCCCGAGGGCCTGCGCGAACGACCGGGCGGTCAAGGTCTTGCCCAGCCCGGGCAGGTCCTCCAGCAGCACGTGCCCGCCGGCCAGGATGCCGGCGAGGACCAGCTCCAGCGCCTCCCGCTTGCCGACCACGACCGTGCCGACCGCGTCCAGCACCGCCCGGGCCAGCCGGCCCACCTCGTCGGCGGGAATGCTCCGGTCCACGTCGTTCTTCACAGCTTCTCCAGTTCGGCGACGATCGCCGCGAGGTCGCGCGGCGACGGGGGGCGGCGGGAGGGGGTGCTCAGGAACGTCCACAGCGGCTCTCCGAGCAGGGTGCGGGCGCGGGCCGGATCGCTCTCGCGGGTGATGCCGTGCTGCTGGCGCAGCCGCTCGTCGGCCAGCTCGCCGAGGCGCGGCAGGACCCGCTCGACGAACCGGTCCCGGTTGCCGGAGCACCAGTCCAGCGGGCGCTCCCAGCCGTTGATCGCGGCACGCAGCGCGTCCCGGGCGGCCCAGTTCCAGGTGCCCGGCTCCTCCCCGGCGGGCATCCGGGCGCCGACCCGGGGCGGCGGCGGTGGTGACAGGGCGGTGGTGACCCGCCGGACGGTGAGCACCGCGAGCACGGCCGCCACGATGATCCAGAGCGAGACCTGGAGGCCGACCGCGCGCAGCGCGACCACCACGACCACCACGATCGCCGCGGTGACGGCGAGCGTACGCAGCACCGGACGCAGTCGCCCGGGCCGTGTCTCGCCCGCCTGCCCGGCGGGCTCCTCGTCGAACGACAGCAGGTCGTCGATGCTCGTGCTCATGCGGTCAGCTCCCCGGCCGCCAGGCTGGTCAGCTCGCCGCGCAGCCGGCCCAGGGCGGCCCGGGCCTGGTCGCGCATCCGCTCGTCGACCGTGTGGGTGGCGTACCGGGCCTCGCGGTAGACGTGCGCGAAGCCGTCCAGCACGTCGGCGCTGGCGATCGCCGGCACACCGGCCGCCGGGTCGCCGCGCAGCAGCCGGCTGACCAGGTCGGTGGGGGTGTCCCCGGCGAGCCGGGGCACCCCGGCCTCCTCGGCGGCCTCCTCCAGCCGGACCCAGCAGGCGATCACCGCGGTCCGCGGGTCGGTGTCCCGGTCGTCCAACTCCACGAGGCCGGCGTCGAGGGCGGCGACCACCTCGCGGGCGGTGCCCTCGGCGGTACGCCGGGCCCGCTGCGCGGGCACCGCCCGGGTGGTCCGCCGCAGCGCCCCGGTGATCACCGTCCACAGCACATAGCCGATGACGACCAGCACGCCCAGGGCGAGCACGGCACCCGCCGTCCAGATGATCCAGCCGGGAACCTCGAGGGAGGTGGCCGGACCGGCGTCCCGGGGTTCGGCCGGGATCGAGGGCGGCGGCGCGACGGTGGGGTACTCCGGCACGTACGGGATGGTGTCGGTGGCGGGCGGGATGCGGCTGGCCCCGATCGAGGAGTGCCCGGCAGCGAGCGCGGCGACGGCCAGCAGCAGGGCCACCGCCGCGACCGGCCACCACCTGCGCAGCACGCCGAGGTCCATCCCACCGCCCTACGCAGTCCTCAGTCCACCCCGGCCAACCGCTTCGCCCGGGCGAACACCTCGTCCAACATCGCCGGCGTCAACCGCCCGGTGAAGGTGTTCTGCTGGCTGACGTGATAGCAGCCGAGCACCTCCGGTGCGGACCCGCCGGACCAGTGTGCCCCATGGCCGAAAACCGGGCGGGGCGTGGGCGGGCGCTGGCCGTACACGTCGCGCAGGACCGGCCACCACGCGGCCCAGGCGAAGGCGCCCAGCGTCACCACGACGCGCAGGGTGGGCCGGATCAGCGCGACCTCGCGGTGCAGCCACGGCGCACAGGTGTCGCGCTCGACCGGAGTGGGCTTGTTATCCGGCGGCGCGCAGCGCACGGCGGCGAAGATCCGGGTATCCCGCAGGGTGAGGCCGTCGTCGGCGGCGACGCTGGTCGGCTGGTTGGCCAGGCCCGCGCGGTACAGCGCGGCGAAGAGCACGTCGCCGGAGCGGTCGCCGGTGAAGATCCGGCCGGTGCGGTTGCCGCCGTGCGCGGCCGGCGCCAGGCCGAGGATGCCGATCCGGGCGTCGGGCGGGCCGAAGCCGGGCACCGGACGACCCCAGTACTCCTGGTCGCGGAACGCGGCCCGCTTGGTCCGCGCGACCTCCTCCCGCCAGTCGACCAGCCGGGGGCAGGCGAAGCAGTTGCTCACCGCGCCGTCGAGGTCGGCCAGGTCGGCCGCCCGCGCGGCGCGGGCGACCACCTCGGCGGGGGTACGGGGCTCAGCCAAGCCGGGCCCGGAAGAGTTCCAGCGTGCGGGCCCACGCGGTGGCGGCGGCCCGCTGGTCGAAGTGCTCCGGCCGGTCCTCGTTGAAGAACGCGTGCGCGGTGCCCGGGTAGTCGTACGTCTGGCAGGTCCCGCCGGCCGTCTCGATGGCCCGGCGTACGTCCTGCACCCCGGTGGCGGCGGAGGTGCCGTCGGCCTCGGAGCAGTGGATGAGGGCGGCCTTGCCCGAATAGTCGGCCCAGTCGGCGCCCATGCCCTCCCAGGGCAGCCGGGGGTAGAAGCCGGCGGTGGCGACGATCCGGTCGGAGAACGTCCCGGCCCAGAGGGCCAGGCTGGCGCCCGCGCAGAACCCGGCGCAGCCGATCTTGCCCGCGACCTCGGGACGGCCGGCCAGGAACTCCGCGGCGGCGGCGATGTCCGTCGCGGCCTCGTCCATCTGCGTGCTGTTCAGCATCTGCCGCGGCTCGTCCGGCTTGCTGGCCGGGCCGCCGTGCCGGAAGTCCGGCGCGAGGGCGACGAAGCCGGCCTCCGCGAAGCGGTCCACCACCGCCCGTACGTGGGGCACGAGGCCCCACCAGTCCTGGATGACGATGACCGCCGGGCTGGCCGCACCGCCGGAGGGTATCGCGAGATACCCCTCGCTCGTCCCCCCGTTGCCGGTGAAGCTCACCATCTCGCCCATTGACCCGTCCTCCTAGCGGTCAGTCATCGTTGGCTGGTCGCCCAGTGGGTGTTTACGTGCGGGTAGCCTGCCACGCCGGTCACGGCCCGGGGAAGACGCGCGAAGAGTGGCATTCACCTCCCGTTCGCCCGGGGCCCCGGACACGGCGACGGCGCGGGCCGGGGCCCGCGCCGTCGTGGTCCGTGGAGAGGTCAGGCCTTCTTGGTCAGGCAGAGCAGGTAGAACTTCCCGCCGCTCCGCTCGCCGCCGGAGAAGACGTAGCCGTCGTCACCCTCCTTGAAGTACTGGTCGCAGGCCTCGCCGGACCGCGCCTGCGCCTCGGTCTGGTGGTCCACCCGACCGACCACCGAGTACGCCGCCTCGGTGGAGGTGCACTCGACGACCTTGGCCTCGTCGACGTCCTTCTCCTGGCCCTCGGCCACCTCGGGCAGCTTCGCGATGCACTCGCCGACCTTGGCCTGGACGGCGTCGTCGCGCTGCTCCCAGAGGTGCAGCGCGCCCTTGGCCGCGCCGACGGCGATGACGGCGACGAGGAGACCGACGGCGCCGAGCACCTTCCGGCCCTTGGACTTCCCGGCCGGCGCGGACGGCTGCGCCGGGAGGGCCGGCTCGGCCGGGCCGGGCTGCCCGGCGTTGGGGGGTGCGACCTGCTCTGACACTGGTGTTCCTTCCGAGGGGGGATGAAGCAGACGACACCGTAGCGATCTTGTCCGCGTCGTTCCCTCATCCGTTCAGCCAGTTCCCAGGTTCGGCCGACAGCAGCGGTTCCGTGGGTTCCCCGGCGGCCGGATCAACGCGTCGGCGCCGGGGTCGGCGCGGTGGGCCCGGAGCTGACCGTCGGGCCGGGAACGGCTGTCGCGCTGCCGGTCGGCGCCGCTGTGGTGGGCGACGTGCTCACGGACGGCGCGGGCGATGCCGTGGCCGGCGCCGGCGGCGCGAAGGGCGCCTGCTCCGGGCAGTACGGGTAGACGTTGCTGGGCGGCGGCACGACCCCGGTCCCGTCGACGCAGGTGGGCCAGCCGAGCCGGATCGGCACCCCGTTCTGGTCGAAGAGCCGGGCGTTGCGCACCAGCCGGCCCTGCTCGTCGTAGACGAACACGTCCTGCACCGAGTCGTACGCCTTGCGGAGCGAGACCCCCTCGTAGGGGGCGAACTCGTCCGAGCTGGCGTGCTGGTCCACGTTGACCAGCGCGGCGAAGGAGAAGAGCAGCAGGGCCGCCGTACCGAGCCGCAGCAGCCGCCGTGGCCAGCCCCCGAGACCGGCGGACCGGCGGCCGAGCCAGACCGAGGCGAGGACCGCGCCGGCGAGCAGGAACAGGCCGGCCAGCACGCTGCCGTCGAGCCGGGGCAGCAGCCCGGACGGCTCGCCGAGCACGACGGAGACCAGCAGCGCCGCCAGCCAGCCGCGCACCAGCCACCACGCCGGTCGCAACGGGCGGAGGAACTCGCTCACCGAGGCGTACCCGAGCAGCGGGCCGAGCTGTGCGTCGAGGGTGCGCAACTGGGTGCCGACGCGGGCCCGGACGGCGGTCAGCCGGCGGTCGAGGGACGTGGGCCGGTCACCCGTCTCCGCGCCGGCCGCGGCGCGCAGCTCGGCCGCGTACGTCTCCGGCTCGCCGAGCCGGTCGACCAGCGTGCCGCCGGCCTCGGCGGCCACCTCGGCGAGGTGCTCCGGAAGGTCCTCGGTCAACTCGTCGCGGACGGCGGGTGGCAGGTCGGCCAGGGCGGCCCGTACCCGGTCGACGTAGTCCGCGATCTCCTGCCCAGTGACGGTCATGCCGCCATCCCCCGATCGTCGAGCAGTGCGTTCATGGTGCTGGCGAAGGAGCGCCAGGTCTTGCCGGAGCGGGCGAGCTGGTCCCGGCCGGCGGCGTTGAGCGCGTAGTACTTGCGGTGCGGGCCGGACTCGCTCGGCACCACGTACGTGGTCAGCAGGCCGGCGGCGAAGAGCCGGCGCAGGGTGCCGTAGACCGAGGCGTCGCCGACCTCCTCCAGGCCGGCCTCGCGCAGCCGCCGAAGGATGTCGTAGCCGTAGCCGTCCTCCTCGCTGAGCACGGCCAGCACGGCCAGGTCGAGCACGCCCTTGAGGAGCTGTGTCGTGTCCACGCTCCGCACAGTAGTGCGGATTGCGGAATACCGTCAAGAAAACAGTAGCTCTTGGCCGGCGTGACCGTGTCGAACGCGGTGCAGGGCGTGGCCGCGGCGGGCGGGCTCGGCGCGCTCGTCGTCCGCTCCCAGCCGCTGTTCGAGACGATCCGCTGGGCCGGCGTCGCCTACCTGGCCTACCTCGGCGTGCAGGCGTGGCGGTCCGCCTGGCGGGGCGACTACCCGCCGCTGGACGGTGGCGCCACCGCCGCGCCGGGAGTGGCCCTGCTCGGCTTCGGCGCCCGGCTCGCCGCCGAGCGGATCTGAATTCGCTTCGGCATTTTAAGTTTCACTTATGGGCCTGCTGATTCCGCAGGAAGATCGGTACCTTGCCCGAATGCGACACATCGGAACCGTGATCGCCGCGGCCGTCGTGGGTCCACTGGCCTGGATCCTCTTCGCCCTCGGCCAGGATCGCTCGGCGCGAGCGTTCGCAGACGCACAAGACAGCGGTGTGCTGGCCAGCGGCGATTTCGTTCGACCCGCCCTGGTGCTGGCAGCCGGCGGAATTCTGCTCGGACTCATCGCCACGCTCCGGCTCTCCCCGCTGGGCGCGACGCTGGCCGGGCTGGCCTACGTGGCCAGTTACCTGGGGCTGCTCGTCAGCCCGACCGCGGTGATGGGACTGCTCGACCACAAACTGACCGTCAGCGGTCACCAGGTCGACCTGGCGGCGCCCCTCCGGACCGGAACGGCACTGCTGGTGGGCTCCCTGTTGCTCGTCGGGGTCGTGAGCGTCCGCCGTTGGCAGCGGTGGCCGAAGCCCGAAGCCGACGACCCGGCGTCGCTGGTGCCGGACGAGATCCTCTCGCCGGCAGCGCGACCGGGCCGGCCGCTCGGCGTGGACGGTCTCGGCCTCACGACGCCCGGTGGGATGCCTGAGCCAGAGCTTGTCCGGGCCGGTCCTCCCGGCGCGGCCGGTGATTCCACCTGGGCCGGCTACCTGTCCGGCGACTCCGGGAGCAGGCCCGGGCGATCATCGGACTGGCCGCGCCAACCGTCGAGGTGAACCTTCGTCGGCGCGCCGAACGTCTGACCCGGCGCGCCGACGAAGGTGGTTGAGGGCGGGTTTCGAGCCACCGCCGAGCCAAATGAGATCCCGGTAGAAGCGACGGCTCGCCGCGAAGTCGTCGGAAAGGATGTTGGGCTCTATCCGCCTGACCGCCATCCGGTGGCCCTAAGCGGCCGAGCCATGGTTCCCACGGCCCGGCATGGCTGTCGTCATCCGCAACCGGGCGCGCCGAAGAAAACGCCGCGCTGCAGGTATACCGGACGCTATACTCGACATATGGCGGCCGGCGAGTGGGATGCCTACCTCGTGCACGAGGTGCGGGAGTGGATCGGGGCGCTCGACCCCAGCACTCACGCCCGAGTCGTTCAGGCAATCGACTTGCTTGCCGAGCACGGACCAGGACTCGGACGACCACTTGTCGACACGATCCACGGCTCGTCGATGGCGAACTTGAAGGAACTGCGGCCAGGCAGCGTACGTATCCTCTTTGCGTTCGACCCTTGGCGTTCGAGCATCCTGCTGGTGGCAGGCGACAAGTCGGGCCAGTGGAATGCCTGGTACCGCGACGCCGTTCCGCTCGCTGAGCAACGCTACGAGCTCTACGTAAAGGAACGAGCACGACAAGAGGGGGAAGCATGAGCGACTACTCACGGTGGCAGGACATCCGCGCCGAGCACGTCGCCCGTGCCGGCGGGGAAGAGGCTGTCGAGGCGGGCAAGCAGGAACTCCTCGCCGAGGTTATTGGACACCGGCTGGCCGAGGTGCGCCGGGCGCGCGGGCTGACCCAGCAGCAGGTGGCGGACCGGATGGGCGTCACGAAGGGGCGCGTCTCTCAGATCGAGCAGGGCAAAATCTCCGGCCAGGAGGTCGTGGCCCGCTTCGCCGCGGCCCTCGGTGGCCGGCTCCACCAGGCGATCTACTTCGACGACGGCGACATCGCCGCCATCGCCTGACTGGCCGTGACGATGGCGGCACCCAGCTCACGGTGCCCGGCACGCGACCGCAACTCAGGCCAGCGACCAGGCGATGCCGTCGAGGATGTCGTGCTCGGAGGCGACCACCGAGGGCATCCCGGCGCGCTCCATGATCACCCGGAGCACCAGGGCGCCCGCGCCGATCACGTCGGCCCGGCCGGGATGCATCACCGGGATGGCCAGCCGCTGCTCCCGGGTCTTCGCCAGCAGGTCGGCGGTGACCTCGGCGACCCGCTCGTACGACGCCCGAGCATGGTGGATGCGCGCCGGGTCGTACTCGCGGAGGCCCTGGGCGATGGCGACCACGGTGGTGACCGATCCGGCCAGCCCGACCAGGGTGGCGGCCTCGCGGCCCGGCACCGCCGCCAGCGCCCGGTCGACCGCGACGGCGATGTCGGCCTGCGCGGCGGCGATCTCGTCGAGGCTCGGCGGGTCGCTGTGCAGGTGCCGCTCGGTCATCCGCACGCACCCGATGTCCATCGAGATGGCCGCCCGCACCCCGCCCTCGCGGGTGCCCACCACGAACTCCGTCGAGCCGCCGCCGATGTCGACCACCAGGTACGGCGGTTCGGCGTCGGCCGGCAGGCCGCGGACCGCGCCGGTGAACGAGAGTCGGGCCTCCTCGTCGCCGGTGACCACCTCGGGCGCCACGCCGAGGGTCTGCTCGACCATCGCGCGGAAGTCGGCGGCGTTCGAGGCGTCCCGGGTCGCCGAGGTGGCACACATCCGCACCCGCTCGGCGCCGAGCTTCTCGATCTCCGCCGCGTACTCGGCGAGCGCGATCCGGGTGCGCTCGATCGCCTCCGGTGCGAGCCGACCGGTCTTGTCGACGCCCTGGCCGAGCCGGACGATCTCCATCCGGCGGCTGAGGTCGACCAGCGGCACCTGCGGCCCGGCGGACGGGTCGGGCAGGTCGGCGACCAGCAGTCGGATCGAGTTGGTCCCGCAGTCGATGGCGGCCACGCGCGTCGTCACGGCTGCCACCCTACGGCAGGCCGGTCCTCGGCACGCGGCGGTCGCCGGGGGCCGCGCGGTGAGCTGACCACTCCCGGCTGCGGCACTCCGCAGCATGCCGGCCAGGCTCGCCGCAACCCGCGAGCGCCCCGGCCGGCCCACCGTCAGAGCCGCAACAGCATCCGGGTGTTGCCGAGGGTGTTCGGCTTGACCCGTTCCAGGTCGAGGAACTCGGCCACACCCTCGTCGTACGAGCGCAGCAACTGCTCGTAGACCGGCTGTGGCACCGGCGCGCCGTCGATCTCGCGGAAGCCGAACGAGCCGAAGAAGCGGGTCTCGAAGGTCAGCACGAAGATCCGGGCCACGCCCAGCTCGCGCGCCGCGTCGATCAGCTCGCCGACGATTCGGTGCCCGATCTTGCGGCCCCGGATGGCCGGGTCGACCGCCACCGTGCGGATCTCGGCCAGGTCCTCCCACATCACGTGCAGCGCGCCGCAGCCGACCACCCTGCCGTCCGCGGTGACCGCCACCCGGAACTCCTGCACGTCCTCGTAGAGGGTGACGGTGGCCTTGCTGAGCAGCCGCCGGTCGTCGGTGTAGGTGTCGACCAGCCGCCGGATGCCGCGTACGTCGCCGGTTCGGGCCCGGCGCACGGTGATCTCGTCGGCGGCGGTCATCTCACTCCGCCACCGGGACGTCCACGCACGGCCCGGCGGCCCACCACTTCTCGACCAGGGCCAGGGTCTCGTCGCCGAACGGGTTGACCCCCGGCCCGGCGGCCAGTGCGTGCCCGAGGTGGACGTGCAGGCACTTCACCCGGCCGGGCATGCCGCCGGCCGAGATGCCGGCGATCTCCGGTACCTGGCCGATCGCCTCCCGGCGGGCCAGGTAGTCCTCGTGCGCGGCCCGGTAGCGGGCGGCCAGCTCCGGGTCCTCGGTGAGCCGCTCGGCCATCTCCTTCATCAGCCCGGCCGACTCCAGCCGGCTGCACACCGCCGTGGCCCGGGGGCAGGTCAGGTAGAACAGCGTCGGGAAGGGCGTGCCGTCGGCCAGCCGGGGCGTCGTCTCCACCACGTCGGGCAGGCCGCACGGGCAGCGGTGGGCCACCGCCCGGGTGCCGCGCGGCGGGCGTCCGAGCTGCGCGGCCACCGCGGCCAGGTCGGCCTCGGTGGCCGGTTGCCGTTCCGGCGGGGGTACGGAGTCCGCCGCCGGGTCCTGCGGTGGTACGACGCTCACGTCTCTCGTCCTTCGGTGCTCACTTGTCGGGGCGCTCGGCGTTGGCCGCCCGTACGCTCGACCACAGGGTGTCGTACCAGGGATCGGGCGGCTTCGGCGGCCCCGCCTTCCGGTCCTTGCCGGCGTCCTTCGCGGCACCGTCCGGGTCGGAGAGCACCACCAGCAGGGTCTCGCCGGGCCGGCCCATGAAGAAGCGTTCCCGGGCCTGCGTCTCGATGTACGCCGGGTCCTTCCACTTGGCCGCCTCGGCGGTCAGTTCCTCGATCCGCTGGCGCTGGTCGGCCTGCGACGCCTCCATCCGCGCGATGTCCGCCTGCTGGTCGAGATAGACCCGGACCGGATAGGTGTACGCCAGGGCGAGCGCGATGAGCACCGCGAAGAGCACGGTGGCACGCCCGGTGAAGCGCCGGGGTTGGGGTGCGGTGAGTCGCTTGACCGTGCCACCGGCCGCCGTACGCCGGGCCGCGGCCGGACGGCTCGCGGAGCGTACGCCGTCGGTGGCCCGGGCCGCGCCCGGCGACCGGCCGGCGGCCCGCGGCTCGGCGCGGACGCCGCCGTCGCGGACCGATGGCCGGGACCGCGCCCCGGCCGGCCGGCCGGCCTGACCCGGCCGACGGGCGGGACGTTGACCACCCGGTGTGCGGCGCTGCTGCATCGTCACACCCCTCCCCCGGAGCTTGTGGCTCAGGCCGAACGGTAGCGCGGGAACGCGCCCGCGCCGGCGTACCGCGCCGCGTCGGCCAGCTCCTCCTCGATCCGCAGGAGCTGGTTGTACTTGGCGACCCGGTCGGACCGGGCCGGGGCGCCGGTCTTGATCTGGCCGCAGCCGGTGGCCACCGCCAGGTCGGCGATGGTGGTGTCCTCGGTCTCGCCCGAGCGGTGGCTCATCATGCACCTGAAGCCGGCTCGGTGGGCCAGGTCCACCGCGTCCAGGGTCTCGGTGAGCGAGCCGATCTGGTTGACCTTCACCAGCACCGCGTTGGCGGCCTTCTCGGTGATGCCCCGGGCGATGCGCTGCGGGTTGGTGACGAAGAGGTCGTCGCCGACGATCTGGATCCGGTCGCCGAGCGCCGCGGTCAGGGTGGCCCAGCCGCTCCAGTCGTCCTCGGACAGCGGGTCCTCGATGGAGACGATCGGGTAGTCGCCGACGAGCTTGGTGTAGTAGTTGCTCATCTCCTCGGCGGTCTTCGCGCTGCCCTCGAAGGTGTAGGTGCCGTTGTCGAAGAACTCGGTGGCGGCGACATCGAGGGCGAAGACGATGTCGCTGCCGAGCCGGTAGCCCGCCTTCTCCACCGCCTCGGCGATCAGGTCCAGCGCGGCGGCGTTGGTGGGCAGGTTCGGCGCGAAGCCGCCCTCGTCACCGAGCCCGGTCGACAGGTCCTTCTTCTTCAGCACCGACTTCAGCGCGTGGTAGACCTCGGCGCCGGAGCGGAGCGCGTCCCGGAAGGTGGGCGCGCCGATCGGCGCGATCATGAACTCCTGGATGTCGACGTTCGAGTCGGCGTGCGCGCCGCCGTTGAGGATGTTCATCATCGGGACCGGCAGCAGGTGCGCGTTCGGGCCGCCGAGGTAACGGAAGAGGCTCAGCTCGGCGCTGCCGGCGGCGGCCTTGGCCACGGCCAGCGAGACCCCGAGGATGGCGTTGGCGCCCAGCTCGGCCTTGTTGTCCGTACCGTCGATGTCGATCATCTTCTGGTCGATCAGCCGCTGCTCGCTGGCCTCGTACCCGATGAGCTGGTCGACGATCTTGTCCTCGATGTTGGCGACCGCCTTCTCGACACCCTTGCCCTGGTAGCGGTCCTTGTCACCGTCGCGCAGCTCGATCGCCTCGAAGGCGCCGGTGGAGGCGCCGGACGGCACCGCGGCACGGGCGATCGTGCCATCGTCGAGCCCGACCTCGACCTCGACCGTCGGGTTGCCCCGCGAGTCCAGGATCTCCCGGGCGACGATTCCCTCGATGGTTGCCACTGAGTCGCTCCTCGTTTGTGTGTTCCGGTCCGGTATGGGCCGCGACGGTGCGGCTGAGGCAGGTGTTGAACGCAGCGTATCGGTCGACGCTCGAGCGCACGTCGTACGGGGCGCACCCGACTCCTCCGCCAGACGGCGATTCGGCCGGACATTCCCGGATTCTCGGGCCTCAACCGGCAACCGGTTTGCGAGAGGTTGTGTGTATCGACAAGGCTGGGCACCATGCCCGCCGCCTCGACGACTCTCCGCGTGCTCGCCGCCTCGGTCATCACGTCGCTCTCGGTCACCGGCTGCCAGTCCATGGACGACGCCGGGGCCGCGCTCGGGCGAGCCGATCTGGTGAACGACCTCGCCGCCCGGATGGACCGGTCGCTGGAGCAGACCTGGGCCGCCGACTACCAGCTCGCCGGCGGCCGGAGCGCGTCGATCGCGCAGACCACGGAACCGCTGCAGTCGTCGTACACCTGGCCGGACGGCAAGATCACAGTGACCCAGCAGGCGGTGACCCGGTGCGCCAACGCCGCCGGGCGTACCTCCTGCACCGTGTCGCCACCCGTGCTGACCGCCGGCAAGCCGTCCGTGATCGTCTACACCGAGGCCCGCAAGCACGGCCTGGTCACCCCGCCGGCGGTGATCCGGCTACTCACCGACGCCGCCTTCGATCCCGAGGCGGACATCAAGCAGAGCGACACCACGCTGGCCGGGCACCACGCCACCTGCGTCGATGTGACCCGTTCCGGGGAGCGCTTCACCGCCTGCGTCACCACCGAGGGCGTGCTGGGCAGCTTCGCCGGCACCCTGGACGGCAAGCCGGCGGAGCTCACGCTGAACCGCTACACCGACACGGTCGAGTCGGCCGCGTTCGCCGTACCGCCCGGGGCGGGCGTGGTCGACCGCCGCTCGACCACGTCGTGACGACCGACCCCACCGGGTCGGGCGACACCGGGCCGGCCCGGGCGGCCCCGGACGGCCGGGCCGCCGTCGACCGCCGGGCCGGCGTGAAAGGCCGGGCCGCCGTCGACGGCCGAGCCGCCGTATACGGCCGGGCCACGTCGGACGGCCGAGCCGGCTCGGACGGCCGGAGCGGCTTCGTCCCGGGCGCCGACCGGAGCCGACCGCCAGCACCCGGTGACCTGGCCCTGCCGGTGGCCGGGCGCAAGCTGCTGACCGGACCGGGCGGCGCGCTACCCCGGATCGGGGAGCTGCCGGCCGACCTCGACTGGGTGCCGATCGGCACGCTCGACGGGACCCCGGCCTGGGCGGTCGAGGTGGCCGATCCCGAGACGCTGACCGGCCACTGGCGGGGCTGGCGGAGCCTCGCCACCGAGCTGCCGGGGCCGCTGGCCGACCTGGCCGGAAGGGCCCTCGCCGTGGTGACCTGGCGGCGTACGCACCGGTGGTGCGGGGCCTGCCGGACGGAACTGGCCGAGGTGCCGGGCGAGACCGCGCGGCGCTGCCCGGGCTGCGGGCTGACCGTGTTCGTACCGCTCTCCGTCGCGGTGCTGGTGGCGATCACCCGCCCGGGCCGGGCCGGCGGCCCCGACGAGCTGCTCCTGGTCCGGCACGCGTACGGGCCGACCGAGCTGTGGGCGCTGGTGGCCGGCTTCGTCGAGGCCGGCGAATCGCTGGAGGCGGCCGCCCACCGGGAGGTAGGCGAGGAGGTCGGGCTGACCATCGGGCGGCCCCGGTACGTCGACAGCCAGCCCTGGGCGATGTCCGGCCCGGGAACCCTGCTGGCCGGCTTCACCGCCACGGTCACCGACCCGGACGCCGAGCCGGTGGCCGACCCGAGGGAGCTGACCGAGGCGCGCTGGTTCCCGGTGGACGCGCTGCCGGCGGAGCTGCCGCCGGCGTACTCCATCTCGCGCTGGCTGATCGACCTGGTCGCGCCTCGCACGCGGGGCTAGGTGTTAATAGAGGGCCCTTGCTACACGCCCAACAGCGTCCGTAGGTGGCGGGGCGGCGGGCAGTCGTGCGCCAGCATCGCGTCGTGCCAGTCGCGTACCGACACGCCGTCGGGGCGGGCGCGGGCGATGTCGGCCATCTCGCTGTAGCCGACGAAGTAGGTGGACAGCTGGGTGGAGGTGAGCAGCGCCCGCCGCCACTTGCCGGCCGCCTCGCCCTCCTCCTGGAAGCCGCGCCCCGTCATCAGCGCCATCGCCTCCGCCTCGGGCAGGTCCTCGCAGTGGACCAGCTGGTCGAGCAGCGCGTTGATGGTCATCCGGAGCTGCATCTTGAGCTGCTGGAGCCGGACCGGCAGGCCGCCGAAGCCGCGCTCGACCATCAGCTCCTCGGTGAGCACCGCCCAGCCCTCGATGAACACCCCCGACTCGGTCAGCGCCCGGACCCGGGTCGGGCCGGCGTACCGGCGGGCGTGGGCGAGCTGGAGGAAGTGACCGGGCATCGCCTCGTGCACGGTCAGGTTCCGGATCATGTGGTCGTTGTACTCCCGGTAGAACGACTCGACGCGGTGCGCGGGCCAGTCCGTGGGGGTGGGCGCGATGCAGTAGAAGGTCGGCACGTTCGCGGTCTCCAGCGGGCCGGGCGAGTCGCAGTAGGCCACCGCCACCCCGCGCGCGAACTCCGGCATCTCCTGGATCACACACGGATCGTCGACCAGGCTGACCAGGTCGTGCGTGCGGACGAAGTCGGTAGCCTCGTCGAGGGTGACCGAGGCGAGGTCCACGATGGTGGCGTTGTCCGGGTGCTCGGCGGCAAGCAGGCCCAGCGCCCGGCGTACCGTCTCGTCGTCGCCCGGGCCGCCGACCAGCTCGACGGCCGCCGCGCGGATCTCGGCGGTGACCCGCTCCAGGTTGTCCCAGGCCCGGCGCTGGATCTCGGCGGCGCTCAGCTCCGTGTCGAGGGTGTGCCAGAGCCGCGCCTCCCAGCGCCGCCGGCCCAGCCGGGGGTCGCGCCCCGGGCCGGCGTCGGCGGACAGCCCGATCCGCAGCCAGGCCACGAACTCTTCGATGGCGGCGATCGCCGCGGTGGCCGCCGGCTCGACCCGGTCGTACAGCGCGGGCGCCTGGGCGAGCAGCGCCGGCACCTCGTCGCGGATCAGCGCCGCCGTTCCGGTGAACTGCCCGACCGCCGTCTCGGCGTGAATCCGGGGCATGTCGCGCAGCGTCGCGCGGGCGGTGGCCAGAGCGTCCGGTACGGCGGCGAGCCGGCCGGCGAGGCTCTCGAGCCGCACCTCGGCGGGGGCGAACGGGCGGGCCAGCAGGGCGTGCAGCAGCGGGCCGGGGTTGTGCCGCAGCGGGTCCCACTCGTGCGCGCGGATCTCGGTCGCCTCGAACAGCCCCCGGTCGACCAGGCTGCTCAGCAGCGCGTGGTCGACCCGCTCCTCGACGTCGAGCGAGTCCGGGTCGATCTCGGAGAGCGCGTCGGCCGCATCCTTGAGCATCGCCTGGTCGGCGGCGAGGGCGTCGGCGGAGAGGTCGGGCAGCCGGTCGTCGTACCGGTGGTCCCCGGCGGACGTGGCCAGCCCCGGCCGGCTCTCCAGCAACGCCTCCACGATCCGCTCCGCGAGCGGCACGAACGACTCCATACGCACGACCCTACCGATCTTCCCGGCTTTCCGGTTGATCAAGGAGTTTGCGTCGGCCGGGCGGCTCTTCCCGACGCGAACTCCTTGGTCAACTCGGCTGGTCGGGGGTGGGGATGGGGCGGGCGGCGCGTTCGGCGGCGCGGACGGCGTCCCCGTACGCGAGGGTGGCACGGCGCAGGGCGGCTTCGGGGTCGATGCCGGCCTGCCGGGCGGCGGCCACCGTCGCCAGGAGGCCGGCGCCCAGCCGGGCCTCCGGGTCCACCTGGGACTCGGCCAGCGGAGGCGGCACGGCCAGGCCGATCCGGCCGGCCCGGTCCAGGACCTTCGCGGCCAGCGACAGCGCCGGCTGGCTCATCGCGATGCCGTCGAGTACCGACTCGCGCGTCTTCTCGGCCCGCTTGATCCGCTCCCAGTTCGCCTCGATCTCCTCCAGCGAACCGGCCCGCTCGCCGGAGAAGACGTGCGGGTTGCGGCGGACCATCTTGTCGACCAGGCCGCCGGCCACATCGTCGACCGTCCAGCGCTTCCCCTCCGGCAGCTCCTCGGCGAGCCGGGCGTGCAGCAGCACCTGGAGCAGCACGTCGCCCAGTTCCTCGCGGAGCGCGTCGGTGTCGTCGGCGCTGATCGCGTCGTACGCCTCGTAGCACTCCTCAAGCAGGAAACCGGCGAGGCTGCGGTGGGTCTGCGCCCGCTTCCACGGGTCGCCGCCGGGAGAGGCGAGCCGGTCCATCACCTCGACCGCGTCGAGCAACCGGGCGCCCGGCGGATCCCAGGAGCCGTACATCAGCTCCAGCTCGGCCAGGCCCGGCTCGCGGGCCAGCCGCAGCCCCAGCTCCCGGGCGAGAGCCTCGTCGCCGGTCGGCCCGGCCAGCCAGACCGCCGTGCCGCGTGCCGCCGCGGCGTCGAGCAGCGCCTGCGTCGCGCCCTCGGCCGCCAGAGTGACCTCGGCACCCGCCGTCCGGACCACCGCGGTCAACTCGCTCTCGGCGCCGGCCAGCACCGGCGCGGAGCGTACGACGTCCCAGGCGGCCGCGGTCAGCAGGCCGGCCGGCAGCCGGGGCGAGGTGACCAGCAGGACGATCCGGGCGATCATGCTGGTCAGGGCGCGACCGCGCCGGTGGTCTCCGGTGCCTCGGGGGTCGAGATGTCGGTGACCGGACCGTCGTGGTTGATGTACGGCAGCGAGTAGAAGACCAGCGACTGCCCGGTGCTGACCACCGACGGCACGCCAATCGGGCCGTACTTCGGGTTGATCGAGGCGTCGACCTTCTCCGCCTCCTCTCGCAGCGCGGAGCTGAGCGCGGTGGCGCTGCGCACGAACCCGCCCTCGCCGAACGCCTCCCGCACCTGGGCGACGGACAGCCCGGACTTGATCGCGCCGGTCTTGGCGATGGCGTGGTAGACGGCCATGATGGCGTCGTCGCTCAGGTCGGCCGGGGGCAGCTTCTGCTGGAGCGCGGCGGAGATGTCCACCCACTCGCCCCAGAGCTTGGCGTACTCGGCGGTGGCCGGCATCTGCAGCTGCGCCTGGAGCTGCTCCGGGGAGACCTCGTCGGGGACCTGGACGCCCTGCTCGTCCGCCAGGCGCTTGCCCAGGTCGACAGCGATCAGCAGGTTCAGCACGTCCTGGCGGGTCACCGCGGAGCGCAACTCCTCCGGCGCCGGCGTGGCGCCGGTCTGCGCCCCCTGGGTCCGGACCGCGTCGGCGTACTGCGCCTGGGCGTCGTCGTAGATCTCGTCCACCCGGTCGACCGAGTACCTGGTGTCCCCGACGTAGGCGGCGACACTCGGGGCGGACCGGCCGCAGGCGGCGAGGGAGAGCACAGCGAGGGCCGCCACACTGGCGGTGGCGATGAGACGGCGAGCACGCATGACGGCCACTCTCTCATGCCCGCCACGCTGTTGTGACGCCGCCCACCCCGCTGGCCTCACCCGGCCCCCGCCCCGGCCGGCTGCGCGACCGCCGGCTCGCCGTGTCACCTTCCGCTCGCCACTGCGGGGCTGGCAGAACCGGCCAGCTCCTCGGGCTCGCCGTGTCACCTTCCGCTCGCCACTGCGGGGCTGGCAGAACCGGCCAGCTCCTCGGGCTCGCCGTGTCACCTTCCGCTCGCCACTGCGGGGCTGGCAGAACCGGCCAGCTCCTCGGGCTCGCCCAGCACGTCGCTGAGGAGCTGGGCGCACCACTCCAGCAGCGCCTGGTCGCGCAGCGGCTCGCCGCCGACCCGGCGGGTGCTCGGCCGAGGCACGCTGACCTGGTCGAGCGCCTGCTTGTAGACCGAGTCCGGGTGGTAGCGCTTCAGCCGCAGCTGCTTCGAGTCGGGCAGCGGCAGCGGGCTGAACCGGATGTGCTTGCCCTGCATCGACACGTCGGTGAGGCCGTACCGGCGAGCGAGCAACCGGAACCGGGCCACCGCGACCAGGTTCTGCACCGGCGCGGGCGGCTCGCCGTACCGGTCGGTCATCTCGGCGACCACCTCGCGCAGCCGCTCCTCGTCGCGGGCCTCGGCGAGTTTGCGGTACATCTCCAGGCGCAGCCGCTCCACGCCGACGTAGTCGTGCGGCAGGTGCGCGTCGACCGGAAGATCAATCCGGACCTCGGCCGCCATGCCGTCGGACTCCGGGTGCTCGCCCTTGAAGGCGGAGACCGCCTCGCCGACCATCCGGACGTACAGGTCGAAGCCGACGCCCTCGATGTGGCCGGACTGCTCGCCGCCGAGCAGGTTGCCGGCGCCCCGGATCTCCAGGTCCTTCATCGCCACGTACATGCCGGCGCCCAGCTCGGTGTGCTGGGCGATGGTGGCCAGCCGCTCGTGCGCGTTCTCGGTGAGCGGCTTGTCCGGCGGGTAGAGGAAGTACGCGTACGCCCGCTCCCGGCCACGGCCCACCCGGCCCCGGATCTGGTGCAGCTGGGCCAGGCCCAGCAGGTCGGCCCGCTCCACGATCAGCGTGTTGGCGTTCGGGATGTCGATGCCGGACTCCACGATCGTGGTGCAGACCAGGACGTCGAACTCCTTCTCCCAGAAGCCGACCATCACCTTCTCGAGCGCTTCCTCGCTCATCTGGCCGTGCGCCACCGCGACCCTGGCCTCGGGCACCAGCTCGCGGATCCGCCGGGCCGCCCGCTCGATCGACTCGACCCGGTTGTGCAGGTAGAACACCTGCCCGTCGCGGAGCAGCTCGCGATGGATGGCGGCGGCCACCTGCCGGTCGTCGTACGCCCCGACGGCGGTGAGCACCGGGTGCCGCTCCTCCGGCGGGGTGGCGATGGTGGACATCTCCCGGATGCCGGTGATCGCCATCTCCAGGGTGCGCGGGATCGGGGTGGCCGACATGGCCAGCACGTCGACCGACGCGCGCAGGGTCTTCAGGTGCTCCTTGTGCTCGACGCCGAAGCGCTGCTCCTCGTCGATGATGACGAGGCCGAGCTGCTTGAACCGGGTGGCGGCCTGGAGCAGCCGGTGGGTGCCGATCACGATGTCGGCGGTGCCGTCGGCGACCATCGCCAGGGTCTGCTCGGCCTCCTTCGGCGTCTGGAACCGGGAGAGCTGCCCGAGGGTGATCGGGAACTGGCTCATCCGCTCGGCGAAGGTGTTGTAGTGCTGCTGCACCAGCAGGGTGGTGGGCACCAGCACGGCCACCTGCTTGCCGTCCTGCACCGCCTTGAACGCGGCCCGGACCGCGATCTCGGTCTTGCCGTACCCGACGTCGCCGCAGATCAGCCGGTCCATCGGGACTGTCTGCTCCATGTCCCGCTTGACCTCCTCGATGGCGGCGAGCTGGTCCGGCGTCTCCTGCCAGGGGAAGGCGTCCTCCAGCTCCCGCTGCCAGGGGGTGTCCGGGCCGAAGTTGTGCCCCTTGGAGGCCTTGCGAGCGGCGTAGAGCTGGATGAGCTGCGCGGCGATCTCGCGGACCGCCTTGCGGGCCCTGGCCTTGGACTTCTGCCAGTCCGAGCCGCCCATCTTGTGCAGGGTGGGCTGCTCACCGCCGACGTAACGGGAGAGCTGGTCGAGCTGGTCGGTGGGGACGAAGAGCCGGTCGCCGGGCTGGCCGCGCTTGCTCGGCGCGTACTCGATGACCAGGTATTCCCGGGAGGCGCCGTTGACGGTGCGCTGCACCAGCTCGACGTACCGGCCGATGCCGTGCTGCTCGTGCACGACGTGGTCGCCGGCCCGCAGCTCGAGCGGGTCGATGGTGTTGCGCCGGCGGCTGGGCAGCTTGCGCATGTCCCGGGTGGAGGTGCCCCGGCCGCCGGTGACGTCGTTGCCGGTGAGCAGCACGAACCGGGACGCCTCGTCGACGAAGCCGGCGGTCAGGCAGCCGCAGGAGACCAGCAGCTCGCCGGGGACGGGCGCGGCCGGCACGTCCTCGGTGAGCCGGGCGCCGAGGCCGGCGTCGCGGAGCACCTCGACGGCCCGCTGGGCGGGGCCGTGCCCCTCGAAGACCAGCGCGATCGACCAGCCCTCGCCGGCCCAGCGCTTGAGGTCGTCGACCACCCGGGCGGTCTCGCCGTGGTAGAGCGGGGCGGGCTGGGCGGCCAGGGTCACCGCGATCGCGTCGTCCGGGGTGACGTCGACCTCGGTCGGCTCGTCCTCCCACGGCTGTCGGGCGGGCGCGGCGTCCGCCTCCACGAGGCCGAACGGGGCCAGCGTCCACCAGGGCTGGCGGAGGGCGCGGGCGGCCGTGCGTACGTCGGCCAGGGTGCGGAAGGCGGCGGCGCCGAGGTCGATCGGGGCCTGGCCACCGACGGCGGCCGCGGCCCAGCTGGCCTGGAGGAACTCCTCGGAGGTACGGACCAGGTCGTGCGCCCGGGTGCGGATCCGCTCCGGGTCGCAGAGCAACACGTGGGTGCCGGCCGGCATGCAGTCGACCAGCAGCTCCATCGCGTCGGCGCCGATCAGCGCCGGGGCGAGCGACTCCATGCCCTCGACCGGGATGCCCTCGGCCAGCTTGTCGAGGATCTCGGCCAGCTCCGGGTGCTCGGCGGCGAGCGCCGCGGCCCGCTTCCGCACCGAGGGCGTGAGCAGCAGCTCGCGGCAGGGCGGCGCCCAGAGCTGCGCCACGCCCTCGATGGTGCGCTGGTCGGCGACTGCGAAGGTACGGATCTCCTCCACCTCGTCGCCCCAGAACTCGACCCGGGACGGGTGTTCGTCGGTGGGCGGGAAGACGTCGAGGATGCCACCGCGCACGGCGAACTCGCCCCGCTTGGTGACCAGGTCGACCCGGGCGTACGCCATCCCGGTGAGCCGCCGGGCGACCTCCTCCAGGTCCGCCTCGTCACCGGCGGCGAGCTGCACCGGCTCCAGGTCGCCGAGCCCCTTGAGCTGGGGCTGGAGCAGCGACCGGACCGGCGCGACGACCACCCGCAGTGGACCGGTCCGCCCGTGCGCGTCGGCGGACCCGGGGTGGGCCAGCCGGCGCAGCACGGCCAGCCGCCGCCCGACCGTGTCGGATCGGGGGGAGAGTCGCTCGTGCGGCAGCGTCTCCCAGGACGGGAAGACCGCCACCTGCTCCGGCGGCAGCAGGCTGCCCAGCGCGGAGGCGAGGTCGTCGGCCTCGCGGGTGGTGGCGGTCACGGCCAGCACCGGAAGCCCGGCACCCCCGGCCGGCTCGTCGGCGGCCACCGCCGCGACGGCGAACGGGCGCAGCGCGGCGGGGGCGGTGAGGTCAAGCCCGTCGACCTGCGCGGCACCGGAGCGCGCCAGGTCACGCGCCCGGGCCAGCCCGGGGTCGGCCAGGGCTGCGGAGAAGAGTCCGGTGAGCATCAGTGATCACTTCCAGGAGGTCGACGCACGGCGACGACCCCGCGTCCGGCCGGACGGGGGGTTGCACCTTCCGAGACTATCCCCCTCCCGGGACATTCCGGGCCGCAGCCACCGCCCACTCCACGCCGGCATCCCCGACCCGCCCACGCATCACGCCCGCCTCAGATTCGCGCCCCGGATTCGCACACCCCGCACCCCAAGATCCGCACAAGTTCCCGGAAAGAGTGGCCTTCCGAGCGCTCACGGCCACTCCTCCCGGGAAAGAGGGCGCCCCCGAGCGCGGCGAGCGGCGGGAGCGGGCGGTGCGGCGGTGGCGGGGAGGGATCTTGACCCTGGGTGGGCAGGCGTGGTGCGGTGAGCGGCATGGCAGGTGAGTACCGGGCGGTCTTCGATGCCGAGGTCGTCTTCGTCAACGGCGGTGGGTTGCGGACCGAGGGATTCCGGCTGGACGTCCTGGGCCCGGAGATCGACGACGCCGAACTGGCGGCGCTGTTCGTCCGGCACCTCGGGCTGCTCATGGTCGCCGACGTGCGGATCACTCACCGGACGGTCGTCGAGGAAGCGCACAAGGGTGGCCGCGGAACCCGGCCGGCCGAGGCACCACGCCGGCGGCTGGTGGAGCTGAGCCACGTGATCACCGACGGGATGGTCACGCTGCCCGGCTGGCCGGCGCCCCGGATCACCGACTGGCTGACCCGCGAGGCGTCGAAGGCGAAGTACGCCCCGGGGACGGAGTTCCATGTGGCGCAGATCGACATGATCGCCAACACCGGCACCTACCTCGACGCCCCGTCGCACCGCTGGGCGGACGGGCCGGACCTCACCGGTGTGCCGCTGGACCGGCTCGCCGACCTGCCCGGGATCGTGGTCCGGGTGCCGGAAGGCACCCGAGCGGTGGACCGACTGCTGCTGGCCCCGTACGACGTGACCGGCCGGGCGGTGCTGCTGCACACCGGGTGGGACGTGCACTTCGGCACCGACCGGTACGCCGGATCCGACGCGCCCCACCTGACCGGGGACGGTGCGGAGTGGCTGGTGGCAGCGGGCGCGGCCCTGGTCGGCATCGACTCGATCAACATCGACGACATGACCCCGGCGGCGGCCGGCGAGCGCCCGGCGCACAGCGCCCTGCTCGCCGCCGGCATCCCGGTCGTGGAGCACCTGACCGGCCTGGCCGCCCTGCCGCCGGAGGGGTTCCGGTTCACCGCCGCGCCGCCCCGGGTGACGGGCATGGGCACCTTCCCGGTCCGCGCCTTCGCCGTCGCCGACGCCTGAGCCTCGCCGATGATCTACTTCGCCTGCGAGTCGCTCATCAGTAGCGCACCGAGATCCGGCGCTCGATCGCGTCGACCCGGATCTCCCCGCCGTACGGGATGATCAGCTGCGGGTCGGTGTGGCCCAGGTCGACGTCGAAGACCACCACCGGGTCGTCGACGTAGTCCGCGAGGGCCCGGGTGATCGCCTCCCGCTGGGCCTCGCCCCAGGCCCGCCGTTCCGCCAGGGTGTGCGGCTTGTCGAAGTCCCACGCCTTGGGGCGGCCGACCACGATCGTCGGGAAACATCACCGGCTCGTTGGCCAGCGTCGCCGGGTCCCGCCAGTCGCGCGGCTGGTCGCCCCACTCGGTCGCCGGAGCCAGTTCGTACCAGCCGGAGGTGAAGAGGGCGGCGCGCAGCGAGTCGAAGGTGACCGGGTGCGGCTTGCCGGGCCGGCCGAGGTGCACCAGCACCGAGCCGCCGTGGTACGCCACCACGCCCAGTCGGTACAGGTGGTTGAGGATGTTGGTGTTGTCCGAGTAGCCGAAGTACACGTGCGGGAAGAGGCCCGGCAGCCCGGCCGAGGGCGACACCACGGCGACCCGGTCGCCCGGCTTCGGCTTGGCGGGGTATCGCAACGACGTGCCCAGACGCTATCGGCCCCCGCCACCGGATTGTTCGACCGTCTGCCCGACCTCGATCAGAACGGCACAACCCGGGCGAAGCGCCCACCTAGGCTGGCCATGTGGACGAGCAGGGGCAGGAGCTTCCGGTACGCGACTGGCTGCCGCGCGCGGCAGCGCTGCTGGTCGGCACGCTCGCCCTGGCCACCGCGTTCATCGCGGCGTACGTCGGGGCGCTGCACAAGCCGACCCCGCACGACCTTCCGGTCGGGGTGGCGCTGGGCGACCAGCGCGCGCAGGCGGTGCTGGCCGCCGTCCGTAGCCGGACCGACACGATCAAGCCCGTCGAGTACGACAACCAGGACGCCGCCCTCGACGCCCTGACCTCCCGCGAGGTCTACGCGGTGCTCCACGCCGACCCGGGCGGCGGCCTGACCCTGACCACGGCCGGTGCCAGCGCGCCCGCCGCCAAGGATCTGGTCACCCAGGTGCTCACCCAGGCCGCCCGGCAGGCCAACCTGCCGCTCCAGGTCACCGACGAGGTGCCCGCCGCCGCTGGCGACCCGCGCGGGTTGGTGCCGTTCTACCTCGCGGTCGGCCTGGTCCTCGGGGGCTACCTGGCCTCTACCGCCCTGGGCATCTCGCTCGGCACCGCACCCCGCAGCCTGCGCCGCGCCGGGCTGCGGATCGCCACCCTCGCGGTGCACTCCGTGCTGCTCGGGATAATCGGCGCGGTGCTGGTCGGGCCGGTGATGCACATCTGGGACCACCAGGTCCTGGCGGTCTTCCTGGTCGGCGCGCTCACCGTGTTCGCCGCCGGCATGGTCGCCGCGGCGGTGCAGGGGTGGCTGGGGCTGCTCGGCACCGGGCTGGTGATCCTGCTGCTGGTGGTGCTCGGCAACCCCGGCTCGGGCGGCATCTACGCCCCGGAGTTCCTGCCCGCCTTCCTGCGCGGGATGCACCGGTGGAACGTTCCCGGCCTGGCCACCGACTCGCTCAAGTCGGCGGTCTACTTCGACTGGCGGGGCGCGCGCTGGCCGTTGGTGGTACTCGGGATCTGGGCGGTGCTCGGGATCCTCGGGCTGGTCACCGCGGCGATCTTCCGGGCGCACCGGCGCGCCGCGCCTGCCGCGCGTGCCCGGCCGGCCGCACCGGGGAGACCGGTGGCCGATGGCTGAGCCGGTCGATCCGTCCCGGAGTGCAGATCATCACCCGGTCCCCCTCCTGCCGAGGGGGCCGACGCGGATACGATCCAGGGAGTCGGACAGCGCTGTCCTTCGTACTCGCGTAAGGAGCGCACCCGTGACCGACCAGCACGACCACGACGGCCCGGACGCCGCGCTGCGGGCCGACATCCGCCGCCTCGGCACCCTGCTCGGGCAGACCCTCGCCCGCCAGGAGGGCCGACCCCTGCTCGACCTGGTCGAGGAGATCCGCGCCCAGGTCCGCTCCGACGCCCCGGCCGCCGCCCAGCGTCTCGCCGGCCTCGACGTGACCACCGGGACCAAGCTGGCCCGGGCCTTCTCCACCTACTTCCACCTGGCCAACATCACCGAGCAGGTGCACCGGGCGCGCGACCTGCGCCGCCGCCGGGCCATGCACGGCGGCTGGCTGGACCAGGCGGCCAACATGATCGCCGAGCGTGGGGTGCCGGCCGAGGAGATCGCCGCCGCGGCCCGCCGGCTCGCGGTACGCCCGGTCTTCACCGCCCACCCCACCGAGGCGGCCCGTCGCTCCATCCTGTCCAAGCTGCGCGCGGTCGCCGACGAGCTGGACACCGAAACGGCCAACGCCATCCTCTACGGAGCCAGCGACGAGGGCCCGGCCAACCGGCGCCTGGCCGAACTGCTGGACCTGATGTGGCAGACCGACGAGCTGCGGCTGGACCGGCCGGACCCGACCGACGAGGCCCGCAACGCCATCTACTACCTGCGTGACCTGTACGCCGAGGCCGCCCCGCAGGTGCTCGACGACCTCGCCGACACGCTGCGCACCCTGGGCGTGGAGACCTCACCGACCGCCCGCCCGCTGACCTTCGGCACCTGGATCGGCGGTGACCGCGACGGCAACCCGTTCGTCACCCCGACGGTCACCCGCGAGGTGCTGCGGATCCAGCACGAGCACGGCATCGAGGCCACCGAGAAGGCGATGGACGCCCTCATCAACGAGGTCTCCGTGTCCCGCCGACTGCGCGCGGTCTCGCTCGACCTGTCCGCCAGCCTCGCCGCCGACCTGGACGCACTGCCCGAGGTGGCGCCCCGGTTCCGGCGGGTCAACGCCGAGGAGCCGTACCGGCTCAAGGCACGCTGCGTGAAGGCGAAGCTGACCAACACCCGGGAGCGGCTGCGCACCGGCACCGCACACGTACCGGGGCGGGACTACCGCGGGTCGGCCGAGCTGATCGCCGACCTGGAGCTGCTGCGCGCCTCGCTGGCCCGCAACTCGGGGCAGCTCACCGCCGTGGGCCGGCTCGCCTCGACGATCCGTACGGTGTCCGCGTTCGGGCTGCACCTGGCGACCATGGACGTCCGCGAGCACGCCGAGAAGCACCACGAGGTGCTCGCCCAGCTGTACGCGGCGGTCGGCGAGGTGTCCGACTACCCGTCGCTGACCCGACTGGAGCGCACCAAGCTGCTCGCCGACGAGCTGGCCGGCCGGCGGCCGTTGTCCACCCAGGACACCCCGCTCACCGAGTCGGCACAGAAGACGTTCGACGTTTTCGGGGCGATCCGCGAGGCGCAGGACCGGTTCGGCACCGAGGTGATCGAGTCGTACATCATCTCGATGACCCTCGGCGTGGACGACGTGCTCGCCGCGGTGGTGCTGGCCCGCGAGGCCGGCCTGATCGACGTGCACAGCGGCCGGGCCCGGATCGGCCTCGTGCCGCTGTTGGAGACGCCGGCCGAGTTGAACGCCGGCGGTGAGCTGCTCGACGAGCTGCTGTCGTTGCCGGCGTACCGGGCGCTGGTCGCGGCCCGGGGCGACGTGCAGGAGGTGATGCTGGGCTACTCCGACTCCAACAAGGAGGCCGGCATCACCACCAGCCAGTGGTCGATCCACCGGGCCCAGCGCGCGCTGCGGGACGTGGCCGCCCGGCACGGCGTGCACCTGCGGCTGTTCCACGGCCGGGGCGGCACGGTCGGCCGGGGCGGCGGCCCCACCCACGAGGCCATCCTGGCCCAGCCGTACGGCACGCTGGACGGCGCGATCAAGGTGACCGAGCAGGGCGAGGTCATCTCCGACAAGTACACCCTCCCCGCGCTGGCCCGGGAGAACCTGGAGCTGACCGTCGCGGCGGTGCTCCAGGCGACCCTGCTGCACACCGCGCCCCGGCAGCCCGGCGAGATGCTGGAACGCTGGGACGCCACCATGGACGTGGTCTCCGAGGCGGCGTTCCGGTCCTACCGGAACTTGGTCGAGGACCCGGACCTGCCCGCGTACTTCTGGGCCTCCACCCCGACCGAGCTGCTCGGCGCGTTGAACATCGGCTCCCGCCCGGCGAAACGACCGAACACCGGCGCCGGCCTGGCCGGCCTGCGGGCCATCCCGTGGGTGTTCGGCTGGACCCAGACCCGGCAGATCGTGCCCGGCTGGTTCGGCGTCGGGTCCGGGCTGGCCGCCGCCCGGGCTGCCGGACTGGAGGACGTGCTCGCCGAGATGCACCGGAACTGGCACTTCTTCCGCACGTTCCTGTCGAACGTCGAGATGATGCTGACCAAGACCGACCTCACCATCGCCCGCCGGTACGTGGAGACGCTGGTCCCGAAGAAGCTGCACCCGATCTTCGAGAAGATCGAGCAGGAGTACGAGTTGACCAAGCAGGAGGTGCTGGCGGTCACCTCCTCGCCGGCCCTGCTGGAGAACTCGCCGGTGCTCCAGCGCACCCTCGCGGTGCGGGACACCTACCTGGAGCCGCTGCACCATCTGCAGGTGGCGCTGCTGCGCCAGTACCGGGATTCCGGTGCGGCCGGCCGGGCGGTGGCGACCGCGCCGGGCGGCCGGCGCGCGCCGAACGACGGCACGGCGCTGGAGCGCGCGCTGCTCACCACGGTCAACGGTATCGCCGCCGGCATGCGCAACACCGGCTGAGGCGTAAGGAAGGGCCCCCTGCTAACGCATTTCGCATAGCAGGGGGCCCCTTTTAACAACTGCGAGGCCCGAGCGGCGGGTTCACCAGTCGCCGCCGCCGAAGTCACCCCCACCGAAGTCGCCGCCGAAGTCACCGCCGCCGTAGTCGACGGCCCCGTAGTCCCCACCGCCGCCGTAGTCCCCGCCGGACCAGTCGCCCTGGTCGCCGGCGAACTGGTCGCCGCTGTAGTCGTTACCGCCCTGGTCGCCGTAGTCCTGGCCGTCGCCGAACCCGTCCTGGAAGCCCTCCTGGTAGCCGGCGTCGTAGCCGTACCCGGGGTCGGCGAAGGCGGGCGAGAAGAGCGCGTCGGCGATCAGCATGCCGCCGAGCACCCCGGCCCCGGCGCCGAGCGCCGTCTTCCACCAGGGCGTCGAGTACCAGCCCGCCGGCACCCGCCGGCCCTGCCAGGTGCCGCCCGGGTAGTAGTAGGGCGTGCGGTTGCCCGGCTGCGGGCCCGCGCGATAGGTCTGCCCCTGCACGTTGACCTCGCGCTCCTTGGTCAGCATCCCGGCGCCCCGGGCGGCGGCCAGCGGCGGCAGGTCGGGCCCCGGGTCGATGCCCATCGCGGTGCGCGCGGCCCGGATGTACGCCAGCCCCTCAAGCGCGGTCTCCCGGGCCAGCGCGAACTGGTGCGGGGTACGCGCCTGCTCCAGCTGGGAGCCGGCCGCGTTGTACCGCTCGCCCGCGTCGGCCAGCGCCTGGCGGACCGCCGGGGCGTCGCCGTGCAGGTTCATCAACTGGCCGCCGAGCCGCTCGTACCACCGCTGCGCCTCGGCGCGGGCGTCGGCCAGCTCGGTGGCCCTGCGCGACCTGCTGCCCCACCGCCAGAACATCAAGGCACCTCCGAGCATCAGCACCAGGACGAACCACAGCGCAACTTTCATGACTCGACGGTACCCACGGGGGTCACGTCGCACCCGTTTGGCAAGCTTCGGAGGGTGACGAGCATCGCAACGCTGGCCGTGGTGATCATCTGCCTCACCGCGGGCGGCGCGGTGGGCTGGCTGGCCGCCCGGTCCCGGTCGGCGACCGACATCGCCCGGCTGGAGGCCACCCTGGCCGCCACCCGCGAGGGCGAGGGGCGGCTGGAGCAGTCCATGCGGGCGCTGAGCTACGAGGCGACGGCCCAGTCCCAGGAGGCCGTCGCTCGGGCGGTCGCCCCGCTGCACGACAGCCTCCGGCGCTACGAGCAGCGGGTGGCGGAGCTGGAGCGGGACCGGGTCGACGCGTACGCCGAGCTGCGCGAGCAGGTCCGGGCGATGAGCACGGTCTCCGGGGAGCTGCGCACCGAGACCAAACAGCTGGTCGCCGCGCTTCGCGCCCCGCAGGTGCGCGGCCGGTGGGGCGAGCACCAGCTCCGCCGGATCGTCGAGGCGGCCGGCATGCTGGAGCACTGCGACTTCAACGAGCAGGTCACCGCCGCCACCGACGACCAGGGGGTACGCCCCGACCTGGTGGTCCGGCTGCACGGCGGCCGGACGGTGGTGGTCGACGCCAAGGCGCCCTTCGACGCGTACCTGACCGCGATGGAGGCGCGCGACGAACGGGGGCGGGACACCCAGCTCGACGCGCACGCGCGGCACCTGCGGGCGCATGTGGACTCGCTCGCCGCCAAGTCCTACTGGGCGGCGTTCGACCAGGCCCCGGAGTTCGTGGTGCTGTTCGTGCCGGCCGACCCGTTCCTCGACGTGGCGTTGCAACGCGACCCGACGCTGCTGGAGCACGCCTTCGCCCGCAACGTGGTGCTGGCCACGCCGGCCACCCTGGTGGCGCTGCTGCGCACGGTGGCCTACTCGTGGCGGCAGGAGGCGCTGGCCCGCAACGCCGCCACCGTGCACTCGCTGGCCCGCGAGCTGTACGGCCGGCTGTCCACCCTGGGCGACCACGTCGGCAAGCTCGGCGCGTCGCTGGGCGGCGCGGTGACCGCGTACAACCGGGCGGTCGGGTCGTTGGAGGCGCGGGTGCTGGTGAGCGCCCGCAAGCTGGCCGAGCTGGGCGTCTCCGACCAGGACCTGGTCGCCCCGGCGCAGGTCGAGGTCACGCCCCGCCAGCCGCAGGCGCCCGAGCTGGCCGACGGCACGCCGACGGTGCGCTATCCGCTCTCTTCCGGGGACATGTCCGACTGATTCGATCGTCGACCGGTATTGCCCGAACGGCCGGCTGGCCCGGACGATCGACGTGCCGGAATGCCGGAGTTAATGGTTGTCATCCTGCAACCATTCGATGCATTGTGAAAGGGTTGCTCGACCACGACACAACGAGGTCACAACTCGCAGGGCGCCAGTGACAGTCGCCCGCCGATCATCGAAGATCCATCACACCCGCCCTGCACCCACAGGGCCCCCCTTTCTCGTCGGAGGAAGAGAACGTGGACAGACCCCCTCGCTGGACGCGTCGCGTCTCGGCCGGCTTCGCCGCGTCGGTCGTCGCCGCCGGCGCGATCACGCTGACGGCCGGCGCCACCGGTGCCAGCGCCGCCCCCGCCCCGGCCAAGGCCCCGAAGGGCCACGGGGCCGACAAGCTCGGATCGCACGACCACGAGTTGCTCGCCCAGGCCCGCGCCAAGGGCGACAAGCGCGTGGTCCTGATCATCGCCACCGACAAGGGCAAGGCCGGCGCCGTCGCCGCCCAGCTCCGCAAGCTCGGCGCCACGGTCGCCAAGGAGGTGGACGGAGTCGGCTACGTCCGCGCCTCCGTGCCCACCGACGCCGTGCTCCAGGCCGCGAAGCTGCCCGGCGTGGCGGCCATCGACCTGAACGAGTCGATCCCGCTGCCCAAGCCCGAGCCGGTCACCGCAGCGGCGGAGGGAGCGGCGCAGGCCGCCGCCGTCGCGGCGCCCGGCCCGGACACCCCGGCCGCCAACCCGTACATGCCGACCAACGAGACCGGCGCCGTCGCGTTCAAGCAGGCCCACCCGGAGTGGGACGGCCGCGGCGTGACGATCGGCATCATGGACTCGGGTGTGGACCTGGACAACCCGGCGCTCCAGACCACCTCCACCGGTGAGCGCAAGATCGTCGACTGGTTCACGGCCACGGACCCCATCTTCGACTCGGACGGCACCTGGCGCGCCATGCTCACCGCGGTCACCGGGCCGACCTTCAGCTACGCGGGCGCCACCTGGACGGCGCCGGCGGGGACCTGGCGGATCAACCGGTTCTCGGAGAGCATCACCGCCAACGACGAGCCCGGCGGTGACATCAACAAGGACGGCGACAAGACCGACACATTCGGCATCCTGTACGACCCGGAGACCCACGACGTCCGGGTCGACACGAACCAGAACCTCGACTTCACCGACGACCCGGTGATGCGCCCCTACAAGGAGCGCTTCGACGTCGGCCACTTCGGCACCGACAACCCCGCCACCCCGATCGCCGAGCGGACCCCGTTCGTAGTCGAGTACCGCGAGGACGTGGACCTCAGCCCCTACGGTGGCCCTTACGTCGGGCAGAAGGGCGACTTCGTCAACATCGGCATCGTCGAGGCCCAGCACGGCTCGCACGTCGCCGGCATCACCGCCGCCAACGACATGTTCGGCAACCCGGCGCTCGACGGCGCCGCGCCCGGCGCCAAGCTGGTCTCGGCCCGGGCGTGCAACTGGGGCGGAGGCTGCACCTACGCGGCACTCACCGACGGCATGGTGGAGCTCGTGGTCAACCGGCACGTCGACGTGGTCAACATGTCGATCGGCGGCCTGCCGGCGCTCAACGACGCCAACAACGCCCGCGCCCAGCTCTACGACCGGCTGATCAACGACTACGGCGTGCAGCTGTTCATCTCGGCGGGCAACTCCGGCCCGGGCATCAACACGGTCGGCGACCCGTCGGTGGCGAGCAGCGTGGTGAGCGTGGCCGCCGGGGTCAGCAAGGAGACCTGGCTGGCCAACTACGGCTCCGAGACCCGGACGCCGTACCAGCTGTTCAACTTCTCCTCGCGCGGGCCGCGCGAGGACGGCGGGTTCAAGCCGAACATCACCGCCCCCGGCTCGGCCATCTCCACCACGCCGCTGTGGCAGGCGGGCGGACCGGTGCCGGAGGCCGGCTACCGGCTGCCGCCGGGCTACTCGATGCTCAACGGCACCTCGATGGCCTCGCCGCAGGCCACCGGTGCGGCGGCGCTGCTGCTCTCGGCCGCCAGGGCCAACGGGTTCGGGGTCTCCCCCGCCGAACTGCGTCGGGCGATCTACTCCTCGGCCAAGTGGATCGAGGGGGTGCCGGCGCACGGCCAGGGCAACGGCATGTTCAACACCGTCGGCGCCTGGAACCTGCTCGGCGGCCACAACCTCCAGCTGCGGAACTACTCGGTCAGCGCGCCGGTCTGCTCCGCGCTGTCCGGCTACCTGTCGACTCCGGGCACGGGTACCGGTGTCTACAACGCGTGCGCCGCGAACCAGGGCGGTCAGGCGCCCAACGTGGACAAGACCTACACCCTGACCGTCACCCGGACCACCGGTCCGGACCAGCCCGTCCGGCACGACGTGACCCTGCTGGGCAACGACGGCACGTTCCGCGACTACCGGCACAGCCTGGTACTGCCGCTGAACACGCCGGTCCAGCTCCAGCTCGAGACCAAGGGCGGGTACGGCGTGCACAGCGCCGTCATGCGGGTCGACGACCCGGCCACCCCCGGCGTCGACTTCGAGGTGCTCAACACGATCGTCATCGGCCAGGACGTGAGCGCCCCGGACTACCGCTTCACCACCTCCGGCTCGGTGGACCGCAACGGGTTCACCTCGTACTTCGTCAATGTGCCGGCGGGCGCGTCAACGCTGCAGGTGAACCTGTCGGGCCTGGCCGACGGCTCGCAGACCCGGTTCATCGCGTTCAACCCGTACGGGGTGCCGGTCGAGAGCACGGCCAGCACCGGCTGCTACAACAACTTCACGAACCCGGCCAACACCTGCAAGGCGGACGAGCGCGACTACGCCAACCCGCTGCCGGGCCTGTGGGAGATCGAGGTCGAGTCGCGGCGTACCTCTCCGCTGCTGGAGAACCCCTTCACGCTCAGCGCCGCGGTGCAGGGCGTGAAGGTCGACCCGGCGACGGTGGAGCTGGCGTCCGTCCCCGCCGGTCAGGCCACCCCGGTGACCTGGACCCTGACCAACGCCTTCGGTCCGGTCACGGTCAGCGGCAAGGGCGGCCCGTTGGGCAGCGCGGCGGTCAGCCGGCCGACCATCGCCAACGGCGAGCGGCAGACGTACCACGTGACCGTTCCGGTCGGCGCGACCCGGCTGGACGTGGCGATCAACAACCCGAGCGACCAGAAGGCCGACCTGGACCTGGTCGTCCAGCGCAACGGGGTCCGGGTGGCCCAGTCGGCCGACGGTGACTCGGACGAGTCGGTTTCCATCGCGAACCCGGTCGCCGGCACGTACGACGTGATCATCGACGGGTACTCGGTGCCCGCCGGCACCACGACGTACGACTACCGGGACGTGTTCTACGCCACCGCGCTCGGCACCCTGGACGCGACCGCGACCACCGTGGCGCTGAACAACGGCGCGACGGCCGGCCTGAGCGGGTCGGTGACGGCGCAGTCGGCGCCGGCACCGGGTCGCCGCCTCTTCGGTGAGCTGCTCGTGGTCACCGACCAGGGCGCCGTCGTCGGACGCGGGAACGTCTCGATCGGCGCGGTGAACTGACCGTCTGATCGGACCACGGAGCCCGTCCCCCGATCCGGGGACGGGCTCCGTGCCGTTCGGGCCGGCCGTCAGGCGGGGCGGACGGACTCCACGACGAACGGCGTGCCCTGCTGGCAGGTGGTCATCAGGTCCGGCTGGGACCGGCCGGTGACGGTCACCCGGGCGCCGACCTTGAGCGCGCCACGCGGCGCGCCGACCAGCAGGTTGCCGTCGAGCAGGAAGCAGTTCGGCTCCACCCCGTTCTCCACCGTCCCGGTGATGGTGCTGCTGGCACCCGCCGGCTTCGCCGAGCCGCCCCGCGGGGGCCTCGGGTCGAGCGGGTTGTACGGGTCGTTGGACGTGACGCCGGGGTCGGGCGTGCTGGTCATCGGGGCGGCTCCCGTCGATCCGGGGCTGGCGGGGTCGGCGCCCGGGGCGGCGCAGGCGGTCAACGCCGCTGCGGCGACCAGGGCGACGAGCACCGTCCGAGGAGTCTTCATACCCGGTTGGACGTGCCCGACGCCTGATCCGTTCCAGCCGGTCAGCCGCGGGTGGCCGCCGCCTTCATGTCCCGCTTGAGCTCCTGGGGGAGCGAGAAGGTGAGCCGCTCGTTGGCGGTGGTGATCTCCTCGACGTCGGTGAAGCCCCGCTCGGCGAGGTGCGCGAGCACCTGCTGCACCAGCTCGTCCGGCACGCTGGCGCCGGAGGTGACCCCGACGGTACGAGCGCCGGCCAGCCAGGCGTCGTCGATCTCGTCGGCGAAGTCGACCAGGTGCCCGGCGCGGGCGCCGGCGTCCAGGGCGACCTCGACCAGGCGGACCGAGTTGGAGGAGTTGCGCGAGCCGACGACGATCACCACGTCGCAGTCCGGCGCGATCTCCTTGACCACCTGCTGCCGGTTGGAGGTGGCGTAGCAGATGTCGTCGCTGGGCGGTGACTGGAGCAGCGGCAGCCGCTGCTTGAGCCGGGCGACGGTCTCCAGCGTCTCGTCCACCGAGAGGGTGGTCTGGGAGAGCCAGACGACCTTGTCCGGGTCGCGCACGGTGACCTTGTCGACGCCGTCCGGGCCGTCCACGAGCTGGATGTGGGCGGGCGCCTCACCCGCGGTGCCGATGACCTCCTCGTGCCCCTCGTGGCCGATCAGCAGGATGTCGTAGTCCTCGGCGGCGAACCGGCGGGCCTCCTGGTGCACCTTGGTGACCAGCGGGCAGGTCGCGTCGATCGCCTTGAGCGAGCGCTCCCTGGCCTGCTCGTAGACCTCAGGGGCGACGCCGTGCGCGGAGAAGATGACGGTGGCGCCCTCCGGCACCTCCTCGTTCTCCTCCACGAAGATCGCGCCCTTGGCCTCCAGGGTCTGCACCACGTGCTTGTTGTGCACGATCTGCTTGCGGACGTAGATCGGGGCACCGTAGAGCTTCAACGCCTCCTCGACGGTCTGCACCGCCCGGTCCACGCCCGCGCAGTAGCCACGGGGCTTGGCCAGGAGCACGCGCTTGCCGGTCCGGGGAGTGGTGTCAGCGTCAGTCACCCGACCATCGTACGTGCCCGGTATTTCCCGGGCGGCGGCTGCGACGGGCTGTCACGCTTGCCGACGACGGCTGGACGATCAGCGCGCTCGACGGCGCGGTGGCCGCGCACTGGGAGCACACCGTAACGGAGACCGCCTCGCCCGGGCGCGCGGTGAGGACGCGCGGGCTGGCCGCCCTGGCCTGACCGGTGCCGCGTCGGCGGCGCCCCGCGGATGGACGCGGCGGTGTCGGGGGCGGGCCGTAGGGTGGGCGGGTGAGCGAGGTGGCGCAGGGCGGCGGCGAGCCGGGGCGGAGCACGTCGGAGGAGCCGTGGCCGGTCCGGGTCGTCAGCCAGAAGATCGGCGCCTGGATCGCCCGGCTCGGCTGGGTCTGGGTGGACGGGCAGGTGGCCCAGATCAGCCGTCGCCCCGGCGCCACCACCGTCTTCCTCACCCTGCGTGACCCCTCGGCGGATCTCAGTCTCACCGTCACCACCAACCGGGACGTGCTCGACGCGGGCGCGCCCGAGCTGCGCGAGGGCGCCCGGGTGGTGCTGCACGCCAAGCCCGAGTTCTACGCCGCCCGGGGCACGCTCAGCCTGCGCGCCGACGAGATCCGCCAGGTCGGGCTCGGCGAGCTGCTGGCCCGGCTGGAGAAGCTCAAGAAGCTGCTGGCCGCCGAGGGGCTCTTCGACCGGTCCCGCAAGCGGCGACCGCCGTTCCTGCCCGGCCGGGTCGGGTTGATCACCGGCCGCGCCTCGGCCGCCGAGCGGGACGTGCTCACCAACGCCCGGCGGCGCTGGCCGGCGGTGGAGTTCCGGACCGTGAACGTCGCGGTGCAGGGGCCGAGCGCGGTCCCGCAGATCGTCGACGCGCTCAAGGTGCTCGACGCCGACCCGGCCGTCGACGTGATCGTCATCGCCCGCGGCGGCGGCAGCATCGAGGACCTGCTCCCCTTCTCCGACGAGGCGCTGTGCCGGGCGGTCTTCGCCTGCCGTACGCCGGTGGTCAGCGCGATCGGCCACGAGACCGACGCGCCGCTGCTGGACCACGTCGCCGACGTACGGGCGTCCACGCCGACCGACGCGGCGAAACGGATCGTCCCCGACCTCGCCGAGGAGATACGGCTGATCGGCCAGGCCCGGTCGCGGCTGGAGCGGGCGGTCCGCAATCTGGTCGACCGGGAGTCGCACCGCCTCGACCTGCTCCGCTCCCGCCCGGCGCTGGCCCGCCCGCAGGTGATAGTCGACCAGCGGGCCGTCGAGGTCACCGCGCTGCGCGACCGGGCCGGCCGCTGCCTGGACCACCGGCTCGGCGCGGCCGGCGACGACCTGCGGCACACCCTGGCCCGGCTGCGAGCCCTCTCCCCCGCGGCGACCCTCGATCGGGGGTACGCGATCGTGCAGCGCGCCGACGGCCACGTGGTCCGGGCGGCGTCCGAGGTGGCCAAGGGTGACCCGCTGCGGGTACGCCTCGCCGAGGGCGAGCTGACCGCGACCGTCGACGGTTGAAGGAATGGGACTGATGACTGACGAGAAGCAGGACGAGCGGCTCAGCTACGAGCAGGCCCGCGCCGAGCTGGCCCAGGTGGTCGAGCGGCTGGAGGCCGGCGGCACCTCGCTGGAGGAGTCGCTGGCGCTCTGGGAGCGCGGCGAGCAGCTCGCCGCGATCTGCCAGCGCTGGCTGGACGGCGCGCGAGCCCGGATCGACGCGGCCCGGCAGCGCGCCGAGGCATAACCGGACCCGGCGACGGGGCGGCCCCTCGGCCGTCCCGTCGCACCCGTCGGGGTCAGTTGAACAGGTTGTAGAACTCCGGCGGCGCCTCGACGACCTGGTCGGCCGGGGGCTTCTGCGCGGCGGTCGCGTTGCCGTAGTCCGAGTAAGTGATCTTGATGTCCTGGGCGGCGGCCTGCCCGGCGGCCGGCACCTGGAGCACCAGCTCGCTGAGCCGGCCCTGCGGGTCGACCTTGGCGGTGAACGGCACGGTCTTCGCCTGCGCCCCGAGCGCGGTGATCACGGCCGGGTCGAGCGAGCCGGCCTCGGCCGCCTTCGAGATGTCGACGGTGCCCGCGTACGCGCCCTCGCCGGTCTGCCGGACCTCGGTGACGCCCTGGGTCAGCACGGCGCTGCCGGCCGGGTCGAGCCGGTCGAAGTCGAAGCCGAGCGCCCGGTTGCCCTTGATCCGGGTCTGGTCGAGGTGCTGGTACTTGCCGAGGTTGAGCTTCTGCGCCCCGGGGACGCTGCTCGCGGCCTTGCCGCCGAGCTCCAGCTTCACCCAGCTGTCGGGCTTGGCGTGGATCAGGTCCAGCTTCATCATCAGGTCGGACGACGGGTCGCCGATCGTCATCCGCATCTCCGCGCTCTGGCTCGGCTCGTGCACCTGCCCCTCGGCCGTGGAGCCCGCGCCGGACATGGTGAACCGGAAGTTCCCGTCGCGGATCGCGTTGGTGGAGTTCAGCAGTGCCTGCTTGGCGTCGCCGGTGCCCGGCGTACCGCTCGGGGCGATGCTGCTCGAGACGGTGGGGGACGCGGAGGCGCCCGCGTCGCCGGTACCGCTGCTGTCACAGGCCGTCAGGCCGGGGATGAGCAGCGCCGCGGCGAAGGCCGCCGCGCTGAAGTGTCGAATCTTCATGAGAACTCTCCAAGTGGGTCGTCCGGCCCACGAGGTGCCGGAGGCTGGCGCCGCAGCCCCGCACACCGGCTCCGGCGCACGAGCCCCGTCCGGCCGCCGTGGCGGCCCCGGTCGGCTCGTGCCCTCTTCTGTTCCCTGAAGGGGTGTTCCGCAATCCCTGTCCGAACCGGCCCGTCGGGTGGGGACGACCGACGCCGCCCCCACCCGGGCCCGGATCAGGCCTTGAACATGTCGTAGACCTTGTCCGACGCCTCGACGACCTGCCCGGCCGGCGGCGCCTTGACCGCGGTCGCGGCGCCATAGTCGGCGTAGGTGACGGTCACGGTCGACGCCGGGACGCTGCCGGCGGCGGGCACCTGGACGGCGAACTCGGTCAGCCGGCCCTGCGCGTCGACCTTCGCGGTGAACGGGACGGCCTTGGCCTTGTCGCCGAGGGCCTTGACCACCTCGGCGTCCAGCACGTCGGAGTCGGTCGCCTTGGTGGCGTCGATGGCGCCCGCGTACGTGCCCTCACCGGTCTTCTTGACCTCGGTGATCGCGGCGATGATCTTGTCGCTGCCGGCCGGGTCGACGTCCGCGAAGTCGAAGGTCAACTCCTTGGCGTCCTTGATCTTGCTGCGATCCAGGTGCTGGTACTTGTCCTTCATCTCCTTGAGGCTGGGGACGGAGTCGGCCATCGCGCCGAGGTCCAACTTCAGCCAGCTGTCGGTGTCGATGAAGACCAGGTGCATCTTCATGTCGTCGGCGGAGCCCTGGCCGCTGCTGAGCTTCATCTCGGCGCTCTTGGACGGCATGTGCACCGTGCCCTCACCGTTGAACTCGCCGCCGGAGATGGTGAAGGTGAAGTTGCCCTTTTTGATCTCCGTGGTGGAGGCGACCAGCGCCTCCTTCGGGTCCGCGGGGACCGTCGGGGCGGCGGACTTGCTCTCGGCGGTCGGCGAGTCGGCCCCGGTCTTGCAGGCGGCCAGACCGGGCACGAACAGGGCGGCGGCGAGGACGCCGACGCTCCACCGTCGAATGTTCACGTTGTTCTCTTTCCGGTGAGCTGTCCCGACACGTCGCGTGTGCCGGATTGTCAGGTCCGGGCAGCCTAGCCGACCGGTCCGACGACCGGGGGCACCGGAATGCCCGGCGGGTCAGCGCAGCGCGGTCGCGAGCTGCCGCAATTCGTTCTCACCGGCGTCACCGACCACGATCACCGTCCGGTTCGGCTCCAGCAGGACGAGGGCCTGCTCGTTGTCCCGGGCGGCGTAGCGCTGCCAGGTCCCGCCCGGCAGGTCGGCCGGTCCCTGCGGCTGGCCGCCCTTCAGCTCGGCCGGCAGCAGCTTCTCGGCGGGTACGTTGCTCTGCACGAGCTGCGCGCCCCGGCCCTCCGGGGTCAGGTAGCCGAGCCGCAGCGTCGCGCCGTCCGGAGCGGCCTGGTAGCGGGCGCTGACCATGCGCCAGTCCCCGCCGAGCCCCTCGGGCCGGCTGACCGGGAACGCAGCGGCCGCCCGGGCCTGCTCGACGGCGGGGTTCGGGTCGACCGTGGCCGGCTCGTCCCCACCGAGGAAGCCCCGGTAGAAGGCGAGCAGCAGCACGATCGGCACCAGCAGCACCGCCAGCGAGAGGGCCATGTCCCGGGGCGACCGCTCGGAGCGCGCCTTGTCCTTGCCGGCGGCCGACCCGACCGGCGGCTGGCCGTCGGGCGGGGTGGTGGTGGTCGGTACGCGGTTGGCAGGCTGTGCGGGTTCCACCCGACCATTGTCGCAGCCCTCCGGGTGAGGTGATCCTGGCCTCCTCCGCCCCGCTCCGGCACGGAACCTGAGATCGTGTGAGGATCAGCGACAGAGCCGGTGGCGACGACGGCAGTTGCCCGCCGGTCCACCCCGCAACGTCGCGAGGAGGAACCGTGATGACAACCACCAGGACGCGGACACCGCAGAATCTCGACCGCAACCTCGCCCTCGACCTGGTCCGGGTCACCGAGGCCGCGGCGATGGCCGCCGGCCGTTGGGTCGGCCGGGGCGACAAGGAGGGCGGCGACGGCGCGGCCGTCGACGCCATGCGCAAGCTGATCAACTCGATCCCGATGCGCGGTGTCGTGGTGATCGGCGAGGGCGAGAAGGACAACGCCCCGATGCTCTTCAACGGCGAGGAGGTCGGCGACGGGACCGGACCCGAGGTGGACGTGGCGGTCGACCCGATCGACGGCACCACCCTGATGAGCAAGGGCATGCCGAACGCCCTCGCGGTGCTGGCGGTGGCCGAGCGCGGCGCCATGTTCGACCCGAGCGCCGTCTTCTACATGGAGAAGCTGGCCGTCGGCCCGATGTACGCCGACGTGGTCGACATCAACGCCGGGGTGGCCGAGAACATCCGGCGGATCGCCAAGGTCAAGGGCGCCGACACCGCCGAGGTGACGGTCTGCGTGCTGGACCGGCCCCGCCACGACGACCTGGTGAAGCAGATCCGGCGTACCGGGGCAGGTATCCGGCTCATCTCCGACGGGGACATCGCCGGCGCCATCGCGGCGGCCCGGGGTGAGTCCGACGTCGACGTGCTGATGGGCATCGGCGGCACCCCGGAGGGCATCACCGCGGCCTGCGCGCTCAAGTGCATGGGCGGCATGATGCAGGCCAAGCTCTGGCCGAAGGACGCCGAGGAGCGGGAGAAGGCGCTCGCCGCCGGGCACGACCTGGACCGGGTGCTGTTCACCGACGACCTGGTCACCGGCGACAACTGCTTCTTCGTGGCCACTGGGGTCACCTCCGGTGACCTGCTGCGCGGGGTGCGCTACCGGGCCGGCGGGGCGTACACCCAGTCGATCGTGATGCGCTCCAAGAGCGGCACGATCCGGGTGATCGACTCGTACCACCGGCTGGAGAAGCTGGCCCTCTACTCGGCGGTCGACTTCGACGGGCGGCCCCTGGCCGAGCAGGAGTGAGCGCGACCGGGACGACGGCGGCACCCCCCACGCTGCCGACCACGCGGCGGATCGCCGGCGTCGGGCTGGCCACCGCCTCGGGGGTCGCGGTGGCCGTGCAGTCCCGGATCAACGGCGAACTCGGCGTACGCCTGGCCGACGGGATCGCCGCCGCGGTGGTCTCGTTCGGCCTGGGCCTGGTGATCCTGCTGGTGCTGGTCCCCGCCACCCCCGGTGGTCGGCGGGGGCTGGTCGCCCTCCGGACGGCGCTGCGGGACGGCTCGCTCCGGCCGTGGCAGTGCCTCGGCGGGGTGTGCGGCGCCTTCCTCGTCGCCACCCAGGGGCTGACCATCGGCACCCTGGGCGTGGCGGTGTTCACCGTGGCCGTGGTGGCCGGCCAGTCCGGCAGCAGCCTGCTCGTCGACCGGGCCGGCATCGGGCCCACCGGGCGGCAGCCGGTCACCCCGAACCGGCTGGTCGGCGCGGCGCTCACCGTGCTCGCGGTGGTGCTGGCGGTGGGCGACCGGCTCGGCGACCCGGCCGCCCTGGCCCTGGCCCTGCTGCCGCTCGGGGCCGGGGTGGGCATCGCCTGGCAGCAGGCGGTGAACGGCCGGGTCCGGGCGGCCGCCGACAGCGCCATGACGGCCACGGTGGTCAACTTCACCGTCGGCACGGCGGCGCTGCTCCTCACGCTCGTCGTGGAGGTGGCGGTCCGGGGCCGCCCGGCCGGCAGCCTCCCGAACGAGTTCTGGCTCTACCTGGGCGGCCCGATCGGCATCGTGTTCATCGCGCTCGCCGCCGCCATCGTCCGCTTCACCGGGGTGCTGCTGCTCGGCCTGGCGACCATCGCGGGGCAGATCGTCGGGGCTGTCCTGCTGGACCTGCTGCTGCCGACCAGTGCCTCCCACCCTGGGCCGACCACCCTGCTGGGCGCGGCGCTCACCCTGGTCGCGGTCCTCGTCGCCGCACTCCGGTAAGTCCGTCAGCCGCGCAGCCCGGTCACCGTCTCCTTGATCATCTGGTCGAGCGGGGTCGGCTCGATGCCGAGGGTGTCGGTGGCGGCGGTCGAGTCCATCACGAACGGCCGATCGAACTGGTAGGCGGTCTCCCGCAGCTCACGGGCCATTGGGTTGACGAGGCCGCCGAGCCAGAGCACCGGGTAGGGCATCCGGGTCAGCTTGGGCGCCGGCGCGCCGACCAGGGCCGCCGCGCGGGCGGCCAGTTCCCGCATCGACACGGCGGGTGCGCTGGGCACGTGCCAGGCCCGTCCCCAGGCCCGCTCGTCGGTCGCGGCGGCGACCAGGGTACGGGCGACATCCGGGATGTACGTCCAGGTGTGCGGGGCGTCCCAGTCGACCGGCAGGAACACCCGCTGCCCGGCGAGCACCCGCGGCAGCACCATCATGGCCAGCGAGGTCCCGCCGACGCCGACGTAGTCGGAGCCGCGTACCTCGGTGACCCGGACTCGACCGGCGCGGTGCGCGGCGAGCGCGTCGGCCCACATCCGGTTCCGGACCTTGCCCTTGGTACCGGTGGCGGCGAGCGGGGTCGTCTCGGTCGTCGGGCCCTCGACCGGCCCGTACCCGTAGAGGTTGCCGACCGTGGCGAGCACCGCGCCGGTCCGCTCGGCGGCGGTGAGCAGCGCGGCGGCCAGCGGCGGCCAGTCCACCGGCCACCGGTGGTACGCCGGATTCGCGCAGTTGTACAGCGCGACGGCACCCTCGGTCAGCGCACTGAGCCGCGCGGCGTCGGCGGCGTCGGCCGCGACCCGCTCGATCGCGGGGTGCTCCGGGCCGGCGCCCCGCCGGGTCACCATCCGCACCCGGTCGCCGCGCTCGGCGAGGAGACGGGCCGTGGCGGTGCCGACCGGGCCGGCACCGACGATCACGTGCAGGGACATGGGTCCACCCTTCGAAGCAGAAGTCCGTGTCGAGAGCACTGCTCTCGCGTCAGAGCATGCATCCTCGGCCCACCTATCGTCAAGAGCAGTGCTCTCGGTTTTGATTGGCGCTCTCAGACGTGGCAGAGTGGAGGCATGGTCGCTCACTCGCTCCGCGCCCGGGTTCGCGCCGGCATGATCGACGAGATCAAGGCGGTGGCCCGCCGTCACCTGGCCACCGACGGCGCGAACCTCTCCCTGCGCGCCGTCGCCCGCGACATGGGCATGGTCTCCTCGGCGATCTACCGCTACTTCCCCAGCCGCGACGACCTGCTCACCGCGCTGATCCTCGAGGCGTACGAGGCGCTGGGCGACGCGGTGGAGGCGGCGGACGCCGGGGTCGACCGGGCCGACCTGCGCGGCCGCTGGCACGCCGCGTTCCGGGCCGCCCGGACCTGGGCGCTGGCCAACCCCGCCGAGTACGCCCTGCTCTACGGCAGCCCGGTCCCCGGCTACGCGGCCCCGGCGGACACCGTCGCGCCGGCATCGCGGCCCCCGCTGACCCTGGTCGGCATCCTCTGCGACGGGGTCGCCGACGGCCGGCTCGACCCGCCCGCGGAAGAGTTGTCCGAGCCCCTGCGGACCGACGTGGCCGAACTCGGCGTCCTGCTCGCCGTCGACCTGCCGCCGGCGCTGCTGGCCCGGGGCATGGCCGGGTGGACCCAGCTGTTCGGACTGATCAGCTTCGAGCTCTTCGGCCGGATCAACGGGATGCTGCCGCACCGCGACGAGTACTTCGACCACCAGACCGGGTTGATGGCCGACCTGGTCGGCCTGCCCGCCGCCTGATCCGGGCGATCAGCTCCCGTCCGACGAGTGGCCGGGGAAGAGGTGGGCGGTCGGGTCGATGGCGACGGCCGCGTTGTTCACCGCCGTCGCGGCCTCACCGAAGCCGGTGGCGATCAGCCGGACCTTGCCCGGATATTCGGTGATGTCACCGGCCGCGAAGACCCGGGGCAGGTTGGTGGCCATCGCACTGTCCACCACGATGTGCCGGCGGTCCAGCTTCAGCCCCCACTCGGCGAGCGGCCCCAGGTCGGCGGTGAAGCCGAGGGCGGCCACCACGCTGTCGACCGGCAGCGTCTCCGTCGGGCCGCCGCGTACGGCGATCTCGGCGCCGGTCACCCGCTCCTCGCCGTACAGCCGGGCCACCTCGGCGTTGACGATCACGCGAACCGGCAGGGCGGCGACCCGCGCCACGGTCGACGCGTGGGCCCGGAACTTCTCCCGCCGGTGCACGAGGGTCACCGAGCGGGCGATCGGCGCCAGCGTGACCGCCCAGTCGAAGGCCGAGTCGCCGCCGCCCACGATCAGCACGTCCCGGCCGGCCAGCTCATCCGGCTGCGGTACGAAGTAGACGATCCCGGCGCCCAGGAAGCTGTCGGCCACCGGCAGCGGCCGGGGCGTGAAACTGCCCAGCCCGCCGGTCACCACCACCGCCCCGCAGCCCAGCTGCTCGCCCCCAGCCAGGCTCAGCACCGGCCGCCCGTCGACGTGGGAGAGCTTCTCCGCCCGGGTGCCGAGCAGATACCGGGGGTGGAACGGCGCGGCCTGGGCGACCAGGTTCGCGACCAGGTCCCGTCCCTTGATCGCCGGAAACCCGGCGACGTCGAGGATGAGCTTCTCCGGGTACATGGCGGTCACCTGCCCACCCGGCTCGGGCAGCGCGTCGACGACCGCCACCGAGAGTCCGCGGAACCCGGCGTAGTACGCGGCGAAGAGGCCGGTCGGACCGGCCCCGATCACGGCGACATCGACCTCGCGCATGGCGTACCGTCACTTTCGCCAACGGATCAACGCGTGTTGATCCCGACGGTAGGCCCCGGAATGCCCCCGGGCAAGCACATCCCGGCTACGCGTCGACGCCCGGTCGGGGCATGGTGACGGTGGGCGACTCCGGCCCCTCCGGCAGCGCCGGCTCGGTCCGGCGGTGCCGGAACAGGATCGCCGCGACGGCCCCGCCGAGCAGCCCGAACAGGTGCCCCTGCCAGGAGATGCGCTCGTCGGTGGGCAGGATGCCGAGCAGCTGCCAGCCGTAGAGCAGGCCGACCAGCAGCACCACCGCGAAGTTCCACCAGCTCCGCTCGACCACGCCCCGGGTGAGCAGGATGCCGATGTAGCCGAAGATGACGCCGCTGGCGCCGACCACCACCGAGTTGGGCGAGCCGGTGAACCACACGCCCAGCCCGCTGACCAGGATGATCACCATGGTCGACCAGAGGAACCGGCGGGTGCCGGCGGCCAGCACGAAGGTGCCGAGCAGGATCAGCGGGATGCTGTTGCTGTAGAGGTGGTTCCAGCCCGCGTGCAGGAACGGCGAGAAGACGACCCCGTCGAGGCCCTGGATCCGGCGCGGGATGATCCCGGCGGTGACGTCGAGGTTGGCGTGCAGCCCGACGTCGAGCGCCTCGATGAGGAACAGCACCGGCACGACCGCGCACATCGCCACGAAGGCCCGGCCGAGCGACGCGTAGAACGCCTCGGTGCCGAACCGCTGGGGATCGCCGCCCGTCGGGCCGCCGCGCCAGGTCACGTACCAACAGCTATCAGCAATCGGGGCCGGCCGCCACCTGAGCGGCGCGGCACGCCGGCAGACGGCGGCGGGGTGTGCGGATCCGCACACCCCGCCGTCAACGTCCGATCAGTACCAGCCGGTGCTCTTCGAGTGCTGCCAGGCGCCGCACGGGTCGTCGTATCGGCCCTCGATGTAGCCGAGGCCCCACTTGATCTGGGTGGCCGGGTTGGTCTTCCAGTCATCGGCGACCGAGCCCATCTTGCTGCCGGGCAGGGCCTGCGGGATCCCGTACGCCCCGGACCCCTCGTTGTAGGCCTTGTGGTTCCAGCCGCTCTCCTTGGTCCAGAGCTTGTCCAGACAGGGGAACTGGTCGATGCCGAAACCCGCGTCCAGCATGATCGCGCAGCCGATCTTCCGGTTGCCGCTGTACTCCTCGCAGGAACTCGGGATCGGCCCGTCGTACGGCTTGGTCACGGCCGCCGCCTCGCGCGCCTTCTTCCGGGACGCCGCCGCGGCCTCGGCCTCCTTGGCCCGCTCGGCGGCCTCCTTGGCCGCCTCCGCGGCCCGCAGCTTCGCCTGGTACTCGGCGGCCCGCTGCTTGGCGGACTCCAATCGGTGGTCGGCCTGCCGGTCGCGCTGGTACGCGTACTCCGCCTGGTCGACCTCAAGGCCGACCTGCGCGGTCAGGCCGTGCTGCTGGGTCTGTCGGTCTTCGCCCAGATAGAAGCCACCGGCAACGCCCACGGAGAGCAGCGCGACAGCGGCCGTACGGGCGCCGAACCGGCTCCACAGCCGACTCACGAAGTGGTCCCTTCGTCGGGGGCAAGGACGCGACGCGACGGGTGGCCGTCGATCGCCACGTCCGCGTCGTGAGCGCCCCGACCCCGCGGTCGCGGCCGGCGCACCGGTGTCCGTGGCTCTCCGCCCTACGGTGGCGAATGATGCCTGGCGATCTCCCTGATGCGCGGGCGCTCGATGGACACCATTGCGCACAGTGAGGCTGATGGGGAAACCAACAAGCTCAATTGTGATCTGTGCCACAAAAATAATGCCCTCAAACTCGGGCAAAGAGCCGCTTCAGAGCGGGATGTCCTCCAACAGATCCGTGACCATTGCGGCGATCGGAGAACGCTCCGAACGGCTGAGGGTGACATGCGCGAAGAGGGGATGACCCTTCAACGCCTCGATCACCGCGGTCACCCCGTCGTGCCGTCCCACCCGGAGGTTGTCCCGCTGCGCCACGTCGTGGGTGAGCACCACCCGCGACCCCTGCCCGATCCGGGACAGCACGGTGAGCAGCACGCCGCGCTCCAGCGACTGCGCCTCATCGACGATCACGAAGGCGTCGTGCAGGCTCCGGCCCCGGATGTGGGTCAGCGGGAGCACCTCCAGCAAGCCGCGCGAGGTGACCTCCTCCAGCACGTTCTCGTGCACCACCGCGCCGAGCGTGTCGAAGACCGCCTGGGCCCAGGGAGACATCTTCTCCGACTCCGAGCCGGGCAGGTAGCCCAACTCCTGACCACCGACGGCGTAGAGCGGGCGGAAGACGATCACCTTCTTGTGCCGGCGCCGCTCCATCACCGCCTCCAGCCCGGCGCAGAGCGCCAGGGCGGACTTGCCGGTGCCGGCCCGGCCACCCAGCGAGACGATGCCGATCGACTCGTCCAGCAGCAGGTCGAGCGCGACCCGCTGTTCCGCCGAGCGCCCGTGCACGCCGAACGCCTCCCGGTCGCCCCGGACCAGCCGTACGGTTTTGTCGGGCAGCACCCGCCCGAGCGCCGAGCCCCGCCCCGAGTGCAGCACCAGCCCGGTGTGGCAGGGCAGGCCGGCGGCGCCGTCCAGGTCCAGCGTCTCGCCCGCGTACAGCCGGGAGATCTCCTCCTCGGCCAACTCCAGCTCGGCCATCCCGGTCCAGGTCGGGTCGCTGGCCTGCCCGTGCCGGTACTCGTCGGCCCGCAGGCCGACCGAGGCCGCCTTCACCCGCAGCGGCATGTCCTTGCTGACCAGGGTGACCTCGCGCCCCTCCGCGGCGAGGTTGAGCGCCACGGAGAGGATCCGGGCGTCGTTCGAGTCGCTGCGGAAGCCGGGCGGCAGCACCCCGTCGTCGGTGTGGTTCAGCTCCACCCGCAGGGTGCCGCCCTGGTCGTTGGCGGGGACCGGCCGGTCCAGTCGACCGTGCTCGACCCGCAACTCGTCCAGCATGCGCAGCGACTGGCGGGCGAACCAGCCGAGCTCCGGATGGTGCCGCTTCCCCTCCAGCTCGGAGATGACCACCAGCGGCAGCACCACCTCGTGCTCGGCGAAGCGGTGGAACGCCGCGGGATCGGAGAGGAGGACCGAGGTGTCCAGGACGAAGGCCGGGCCGGCTGGTCGGGGCTCCTCGGTGCCGGCCGACGCGGCAGCCGCGCGGCGGCTACGGGCGGTCCGGCGGGTCGTGGCAGTCGCGGCCGGGGTCTGGTCGGCACCGGCGGGGGTACGGCGAGTGGTCACAGGCCTGCTCCGCGGATGGGCACCCGGCCACCCGAGTTCCGCCTCTTCCGGTGCCCGGTCGGACACGGGGTCGGATGCGGGCCCCGTGCGCGAGGTCGCAGATCCGGGCTCTCCGGCTGGCCCGGGAAAGCCCCGTGCCATGGCTAGACGCTAGCGGCAGTTCAAGCCGTCGGCTAGTGGGCAGCGGCGGATCCCACCCGTCCGGGAGATGAACGGCGTACGGCGGAGCCGGCCGGGATGCATGCCCCCTGCGCGCATCCCGGCCGGCCGGCGGGAGCCACCGTCACCGGTCTGAGGTGACTCCGACGGTGCGGGTCCGCCGCGGGCACCGCACCGTGTCCTGGGTGGGCCTCAGCCCTGCCGCCGGACCAGCGTTCCGGTCTGCCGGCCGCCCGCCGACGAGGTGAACGACGATCCGGTGTAGGTGGTGCCCGTCCGGCTGGCCAGCCCACCGAGCTGTGCGGTCGCGGTGGCGCGGGGGGACGGGCCGGGCGCCGGCCGGGCGGCGACCGCGGCCGGGACGGCCGTACCGGCGAAGGGGGCCGTGGCACGGGGCGCCGGGGCGGTCACCGTCGCCGGGGCGGGGCGGGCCAGCGCCGAGGCGATCGCGGCCTGCGCGTCCCGGCGCCGCCGGTTCCACGCGCCGCGGTCACCGTCGAAGTACCCCTGCCGGTAACCGAACCGGTAGCCGATCCGGTAGCTGAGCTGGCCGTGCAGCCGGCCCGCGGCGTAGCAGGTGGAGCCGAGCACGAGCACGAGGACGACGGCGAGGAACGGGCTCATCGCTCCTCCGGCTCGGCCAGGGGGTCCACCACCAGCAGCCGCTCCAGGTCGTCGGTGCTGACCTCCTCGACCAGCTCCACGCTGATCCGGCAGCCGTCCAGCATCACTTCGGCCACCGAGGCCCGCCGGATCTCGCCGCCGGCGTCGTAGACCCGGACGCTCAGCTCCGGGCAGCCGAGGTGGGTACGCCAGGCGTTCCACTCGGCCCGGTCGCCGACGCTCAACGAGAGGTAGCGACAGCCCCTTGCGAGGTAGAGACGCCACGGGGCGCTGAGCCCGGCGGCCACGCCGTCCGCGATCAGGCCGAAGGCCTGGGCACGGGTCGCGAGCTCGGTCACGAGGCCCCCTCGGCGCCCGCGGAGTGACGCATGTGAGCACTGATCGTCTCATGCACGTGACACACCGTAAGTTGTCTCATGGGCGTGACAGTATCAGCTTTTCGTCTGTTTACCGCGACCCTCGCGTCCATCTATTCTGCCCAGGTGGCACCCCTCAGACGCAGCACAGAATCGTTTACCGGAAAGCCGAGGTCGCCGTCACGTCAGCGTGACAGCAGCGTGCCAGGCCAGCCCGGGACGGGCGACTGGCCGTACCGTCACGGGGTGACCGAGACGGCCAACGCACGGAAGATCGCTTTCGCCACCTTCGTCCGCCGCGCCTTGGACGACGCGCGCGCCATGCGGGCCTGGAGCGGCACCGAGGTCTCCCGACGCACCGGCGTCTCCCGACAGACCATCAACCGCTGGGTACGCGGCGATTGGGCCAGTGATCCCGAGGCGGAGCGGGTGGTCGCCTTCTGCGAAGGGCTGGGCCTCAACCCGGCCGCGGCGTTCGCCGCGCTCGGCTGGGACCGGGCCACCCCGCCGCGGACCGCCCCCACCCCGCCGCCGATGGACCCGGACGTCGAGGCACTGCTGCGCCGGCTGGTGGACCCGAACGTCTCCGACGCGGAGAAGTTCCACATCCGGGAAACCATTCGTTATCTCGCCTACCGTCCCACGTTGCCGGTCGATTCCGGAAAACGAGGCAGGCAGGCCGGATAGTTGACCTGGGGAAGCGTTCCTCAGATGGCGAAAGAATGGAAGGGCAGACCCGATCGTTTCGCTCCGGGGGCGGATCGGACACGCTAGCGTCCCTGTTTGTACTGCTCGGGGCTCGTCATCGGCGGGGGGACGGGACACAGCCGAACTCAGCCCAGCGGGACAGAAGGAGGGTCTGTCCATGACCCTGAAATGGTTGGCAGTCGTGGTCGCGGTGGTGTCGGTGACATCTTGCGTGACCGGCAACGTGGTGGTCGGCGTACTGAACGGCGGGCAGCTTCCCCTGGTCGTCAACCTCTTCGCGCTCACCACGGCCGGCACCGCGGTGGTCCTCGCCGTCGTCGCCGAGTTGCACGACCGGCTCAACGACCGGGTCAGCGCGCTCACCGAGTTCCTGGTGGCGCGGCTCAACGAGATCGAGGCGCACACCGGCGACCGGAACACCGGCTTCGTGGAGGGCTACCTGCTCAGCCACGGCCAGGACGCGGCGGTGGTGCCGTTCGGACGCCGGGAACGGGGAGCCGCCGAACGCTGACCTGAGCGCCTGCGGAAAGTCCCATCTCGGCCACGAATACGCCGCTGTGCCGGGGGTACGCTGTCGCGCGTGCCGCCGTTGAATCTGGGCAACCAGCAGCCGAAGACCCCGTTGGACGCCGGGCACGCGTGGCGTGCCACCGCCGCCCGTGCGGCCGACGTGGTGTTCTTCTTCGACTTCGACGGCACGCTCGCGCCGGTCGACGACGATCCCACCGCGGTCCAGCCCGCGCCGAACGTCCTGGCCGCGCTCGAGGCGCTCGCCCCCCGGGTACGCCGGATCGCCATCGTCTCGGCCCGCCCGGTGGAGTTCCTGCGCGACCACCTCGGCGGGCTCGCCGGCATCGACCTTTACGGGCTCTACGGCCTGGAGCACAGTCACTCCGGCGGCGAGACCGTCACCGAGCCGGCCGCCCTGCCCTGGGTGCCCGCCATGACCGAGCTGGCCGAGCAGGCCCGTGCCGAACTGCCGCCCGGTGCCCTGGTGGAGTTCAAGCGGCTCTCCGTGGCGCTGCACTGGCGTACCGCTCCGCAGCTCGGCGACCTGGTGCAGGAGTGGGGTCGGGCGCAGGCCGACCGGCTGGGCCTGCGCTGCCAGGCGGGGCGCATGGTGCTGGAGCTGAAGCCCCCGGTCGACCGGGACAAGGGCATGGTCATCGACGAGGTGGTCCAGGACGCCGGCGGCGCCTGGTACTTCGGGGACGACGTCTCCGACATCAAGGCCTTCGCGGCGCTGCGCGCCCGGGCCACCGCCGACCCGGAGTTCCTCGGCGTCTGCGTGGCCGTCGCCAACCCGGAGACCGGTCACGAGGTGGCCGACGCCGCCGACCTCACCCTCGATTCCCCCGCCGCCCTGGCCGACTTCCTCACCCAAGCCCTCCCCCACCTCCACTGACCCACGCTCGCCCGCCCGGCGATCTTGCGGTTTGGGCGGGGGCGAAAGCGACACGAGCCCGCGAAAGGCCAACCCGAACTGCAAGATCGCCGCGAGGGTCGCGGGGGTGCGGGCGGTGGGGGCGGTGCGGGCGTCAGACGCCGAAGCGGCGCTGGCGGGTGGCGTACGAGCGGAGGGCACGGAGGAAGTCGACCCGGCGGAAGTCGGGCCAGTTGAGTTCGCAGAAGTAGAACTCGGAGTGGGCGCTCTGCCAGAGCATGAAGCCGGAGAGGCGCTGCTCGCCGCTGGTCCGGATGATCAGATCCGGATCCGGCAGGCCCTTGGTGTAGAGGTGCTCGGAGATGTGGTCGACGTCGATCGAGTTGGCCAGCTCCTCGACGGTGCCGCCGTTCGCCGCGTGCTCCAGCAGCAGCGAGCGGACCGCGTCGGCGATCTCGCGCCGGCCGCCGTACCCGACGGCGATGTTGACCTGTGCCCCACCGTTGCGGTCCCGGGTCCGCTCCTCGGCCGCCTTGAGGGCGGCGGCGTGCTGCGCGGGCAGCACGTCGAGCGCGCCGACCATCCGCAGCCGCCAGGGGTTGCCCTCCTCGGCCAGCTCGGTGGTGAGGTCCTCGATGATCTGGAGCAGCGGATCCAGCTCGGCGGCCGGCCGGGACAGGTTGTCGGTGGAGAGCAGCCAGAGCGTGACGTGCCCGACACCGGCCGCGTCGCACCAGCGCAGCAGCTCCTTGATCCGCTCGGCGCCCATCCGGTGACCGTCGTTCGGGTCGACGAAGCCCATCTCCCGGGCCCACCTGCGGTTGCCGTCGCACATCACGCCGACGTGCCCGGGCACCGGCTTGCCCGCGAGCTTCGCCGTCAGCCGGCGCTCGTACACGGAGTAAAGGAGTTTCCGCAGAGTCATCACCTTGCAGGGTAGCGACCCGCGCTGAAGATCAGTGGTGCGGTGGCCCATCCAGCGGCCGGTGTTGCGGCATCACACGGGCAAGACCGATGCCGATCTTGGCCAGGGTACGGGCGTCGAGACGACCGTCGCCCAGCCCCAGCTCCACCACGATCCGGTAGACCCGGTCGTCCCGGCGGGCCGCCCGGACCGCCCCGTCCACCACCCACCGCCGCCGGGCCAGCCAGGCCGCAGTCGAGCTGTGCCGCAGGTGCGTACCGAGCCGGCGGCGGAGGCTGTCGGCGTACCGGTGGGCGGCCCGGTCGGGGCCGGTGGCGGCCGCCGCGCCGGCCAGCGCCCCGGACCGCAGCGCGTAGAAGATCCCCTCACCGGTGAACGGGTTGATCAACGAGAGCGCGTCGCCGGCCAGCACCACCCGGCCCCGGCCGGGCGCCGGCCGGTGGGTGGAGAGCGGGAGGTGGTGGGCCCGGAGGTCGGTCACCGTGGCCGGGTCGGTGCCGGGCAGCAGGGCGGCCAGGCGGTCCAGCAGGTGGGCGCGGGTCAGCGGCTCGCCGCGCAGCACCTCCCCGTACCCGACGTTCGCCCGGCCGTCGCCGATCGGGAAGGACCAGGCGTACGCCGGCCAGCGCGGCGACGAGGTGACGATGAGCTGCTCGGGCGGCCCGGGGAGGGCCGGGGCGTACCCCCGGATGGCGAGCGCGAGGTGCCGGTCCGGGTTGACCGGGTGGCCGAGCGCCCGGCGCAGCACCGAGCCGGCCCCGTCCGCCCCGACCACCGCCCGCGCGGCCAGCACCCCGTCAAGCACCACCCGGTCGGCGCCCGGCTCCACCCGGCGTACCGTGTGCCGGCGCAGTTCCGCCCCGGCCGCGACCGCCGCCGCCACGAGCCGGGCGTCGAACACCTGCCGGGGCACCGTGTACGCGGGCCGGGGCAGCGCCCGGGCCACCGTGCCACCGCCCGGGCCGACGAGGCGCAACGCGGGCAGCGGAGGGTATCCGTCGACCGCCCCGGCCACCCCCAGCTCGGCGAGGACGTCGAGGGCGTGCGCCGCGATGCCGTCGCCGCAGGCCTTGTCCCGGGGGAAGTCGTACCGGTCCAGCAGCAGCACCCGGGCCCCGTCGCGACGGGCGGCCAGCGCCGCCGCCGCCCCCGCCGGCCCGGCCCCGACCACGATCACGTCGTACTCGTCCGCCACCCCGCCATCCTCCCCCACCGCCCGCCAACCCCCCACCAACAGTCAGGTGACCAAGGAGTTTGCGTCCGGATTTCGTCCTTTCCGGACGCTAACTCCTTGATCAACTCGGGTGGCGCGGGTGGCGCGGTGGAGGGAGAAGAGGGTCAGGAGGGCGGCGGCCAGCAGGGGCGCCCCGTCGCGGATGAGGCCGTCCAGGTGGAGGAGCCACCAGCAGAGCGGGAGGTCGGTCGCGACGGTGCCGAGGGTGATGAGAACCAGGAACTTCCGGGCCCAGGGGCGGTCCCGCACGAGGAACGCGGCGCAGAAGAGCACCAGGTGGCTGACCGCGATGCCGGCGGCGATCCAGAACAGCACCGCCGGTACGGCGCTCAGCCGTCCGTCGAGGATGGACCCGCCGGCGACCAGCGCCGGGACCAGCATCAGCGGGCTGTAGGTGAACGCCGCGACCCGGGCGGTGAGCAGCCAGCCGGTGACCGGCGGGCGTTTCGGCGTCACCTCCCGCCAGGAGATCACGCCACCGGAGACGACCAGCCCCTTGCGGTGCCGGACCAGGTGGTCGCCGACCGCGTCCGACCGGTAGAGCAGCACCACCACGGCCACGCAGAGCGCGGTGAGCACGCCGAACCCGAGCAGGCCGGGCAGCGGCGGCACCCCGGACCGGGGTACGACCAGCCGCCCCACCGCGAAGACCGTGGTGATCGCGAGGATCAGCCCGAACGGCTTCGCCACCACCCGGCCCCGGCCGACGTGCCCGATCAGCACCAGGAAGCCGAACGAACGGAGCATCGCCCAGCCGGTGCGTACCGCGAGACCGGACCCCTGCTCCGGGGCGTACCAGTAGTTGAGCAGCTCGACCACGACGGTGGCCGCCGCCGTGACGGCGAGCAGGGTGGTGAGCGCCCGGACGGCGGACGGCCGCCGGACCTCGACAGGTTCGGCGGCCGTCCTCATGGGATCCGATGGTGCCCGGTACGGGCAACCGTCACACCTCTACTTCTGCGGCTCCGCGTCGAGGCGGGCGCGCAGCGCGTCCAGCTCGGCCCAGAGGACGCCGGGGAGCTTGTCGCCGAACTTCTCGAACCACTCGGTGACCAGCGGCAGCTCCTTGCGCCACTCCTCCGGGTCGACCTTGAGGGCGATCCGCACGTCCTCCGGGGTCATGTCCAGGCCCTCGACGTCGAGCGCGTCCTGGGCGGGGACCAGGCCGATCGGGGTCTCGACGGCCTCGGCGCGGCCCTCGATCCGCTCGATGATCCACTTGAGCACCCGGGAGTTCTCCCCGAAGCCCGGCCACAGGAAGCTGCCCTCAGGGTCCTTCCGGAACCAGTTGACGTAGTAGATCTTGGGCAGCTTGGACTCGTCGCCGTCGGCGCCCTTGCCCATCTCGATCCAGTGCCGGAAGTAGTCGCCGGCGTGGTAGCCGATGAACGGCAGCATCGCCATCGGGTCGCGGCGCACCACGCCGACCGCGCCGGACGCGGCGGCGGTGGTCTCCGAGGAGAGGGTCGCGCCCAGGTACACGCCGTGCACCCAGTCCCGGGCCTCGGTGACCAGCGGGACGGTGTCCCGACGCCGGCCGCCGAACAGGATCGCGTCGATCGGCACGCCATTCGGGTCGTAGTAGTCGTCGGCCAGGATCGGGCACTGGGTGATCGGGGTGCAGAACCGGCTGTTCGCGTGCGAGGAGAGGTTCTCGCTCTCCGGCGTCCAGTCGTTGCCCTTCCAGTCGATCAGGTGCGCCGGCGGCTCACCCATGCCCTCCCACCAGATGTCGCCGTCGTCGGTGAGGGCCACGTTGGTGAAGATGGAGTTGCCGCGGTCCAGCGTCCGCATCGCGTTGGCGTTGGTCTTCCAGTCGGTGCCCGGCGCGACGCCGAAGAGGCCGTACTCCGGGTTGATCGCGTAGAGGCGGCCGTCCGGGCCGAACCGCATCCAGGCGATGTCGTCACCGATGGTCTCGACCTTCCAGCCCGGGACGGTCGGCTCCAGCATGGCGAGGTTGGTCTTGCCGCAGGCCGACGGGAAGGCGCCGGCGACGTGGTAGACCCGACCCTCGGGCGAGGTGATCTTGAGGATCAGCATGTGCTCGGCGAGCCAGCCCTCGTCGCGGCCCATCACGCTGGCGATCCGCAGCGAGTAGCACTTCTTGCCCAGCAGCGAGTTGCCGCCGTAGCCCGAGCCGAACGACCAGATCTCCCGGGTCTCCGGGAAGTGCGAGATGTACTTGGTGTCGTTGCACGGCCAGGCCACGTCCTGCTGGCCCGGGGCGAGCGGGGCGCCGATCGAGTGCAGGGCGTGCACGAAGTCGGCGTCGTCGCCCATGGCCGCCAGGATCTTCGCGCCCATCCGGGTCATGATCCGCATCGACGCGACCACGTACGGGCTGTCGGTGATCTCGACGCCGAACATCGGGCTCTTCGCCTCGACCGGGCCCATGACGAACGGGATGACGTACATGGTGCGCCCGCGCATCGAGCCGCGGTACAGCTCCGTCATCGTCCGCTTCATCTCGGCCGGCGCCATCCAGTTGTTGGTGGGGCCGGCGTCCGCCTCGTCGACCGAGCAGATGAAGGTGCGCTCCTCGACCCGGGCGACGTCCGTCGGGTCGGTCCGCGCGTAGAACGAGTTGGGCTTCTTCTCGGGGTTCAGCCGGATCAGGGTGCCGCTCTCGACGAGTTCGTCGGTGAGGCGGCGCCACTCCTCATCGGACCCGTCCACCCAGACCACCCGGTCGGGGGTGGTCAGTTCCGCGACCTCACGTACCCAGGCGAGCAGTTTGGGGTGGGACGTCGGGGCCTGATCGATACCCCGAACAGTAGCCGGAGCAACCATGTCACATCTCCTTGTGGTCGACGCTGACCGATGTATGGGATGCACGAGTTCTGGCGAGCATGTGCTTCGCCTTCGTGGAAACCTGGGATTGGGCTCAGCGTAAACCGGGCTGCCTCGCGAGTCAGTGGGACTGGTTGTGAAGAACTGCACAAGGTAGGGCCACGCTGCGGCATCGCGATCTGATACCCGCTTTCGCGCGCAGTTTCACGCAAATCTTGTGGAGAACCTTCGCCGAGTGCCGGCGGCACCGGCCGTCCGCGGGTGCACGATGCGCGGAAGCGAACGTCGGTGCCGCCGACGACGGTTCCGTGATCCCATCCACAATTCCGCGACACCGAGTTACGCTCCGCTCACGGAGATCGGAACCGGCGGCTGGTCCACGGACGGTGCCGGGCCCGCGGGCACGCCTGGTCCCACTCCTCGCTTGTTACCGCTCCCATGTGCTCGGAACCGGTACCCTCAGCGAGTGGCCGTGCCGATGACCCGGGACCAGAAGGGATCTCCGCGCACCCGTCCGGGTCCGCTCGGCGCGCTCGCCGACCGCTTCGGGCACCTGGTCCGCGAACTGAGCAAGTTCGCCACGGTGGGCGGGTTCGCGTTCCTGGTCGATCTCGTGCTCTTCAACTACCTGGCCAGCGTCAGGCACCTGCCGCCGGTGGCGGCGAAGACCATCTCCACGGTGATCGCGGCGACGGTGGCGTTCGTCGGCAACCGGTTCTGGACCTGGCGGCACCGCCAGCGCTCCCACCCGGCCCGGGAGTACGCGCTCTTCTTCTTCTTCAACGGGGTGGGCCTGGGGATCGCGGTCGCCTGCCTCGCGATCAGTCGCTACGGGCTGGGTGCCGTCTGGCCCGCGGTGTTCCAGACCCCGCTGGCCGACAACATCGCCAGCTTCATCGTCGGCACCGGCCTCGGGACGCTGTTCCGATTCTGGTCGTACCGGCGGTTCGTTTTCGTGGAGGCGGGAACTCCCCCCGTTCCGGGAACGAGCCACGACCGAGAGTCCAGGGCGTGACCTACCGCCCACCCCGTCTCGCCGGGCCGAGCCGGCCCTGCCCGCTGCCCTAAGGTGTTCCGCATGCCTCTTGTCCGTCTACTGCCCGAGCGCTGGCAGAAGTTCGTCCACGAGGCGCTCAAATTCGGCATCGTCGGCGGCATCAACACCGTCATCAATTACGCGGTGTTCAATGCGCTGGCACTCACGGTTTTCCGCAACGGCCAGCTCAAGGCGACGGTGGTCGCGACCGTCGTGGCGACGATCACGTCGTATCTGATGAACCGCCACTGGACGTACCGGGACCGACCGAGTTCGGCACTCAAGCGCGAATACGCCTTGTTTTTCCTGTTCAACGCCACCGGCCTGCTCATCGAACTCGGTGTCCTGGCAGTGGCGAAGTACGGCCTGGGCGTGACCAGCCTGCTGATGCTGAACGTCGCGAAGACCGGCGGTGTCCTGCTGGCCACCCTGTTCCGGTTCTGGTCGTACCGGACCTTCGTCTTCCAGCCGGCACCGCAGCACGCCAAGGAGAACTGGCACGCCATCCCGCGCGACGAGTGGGACAACGTGGGGGAGCTGGACCCGGTGGCCGAGCTGGCCGAGTCGGTCAGCGAGCTGGAGGAGTCCGAGCCCCGGCCCGGCGAGCGGGCCGGCCAGGTGGGCAAGGCGACCGACCGGGCCACCGACCGCCGGGCCGACTACACCCCGCCGCAGGGCCGTCCGGCCCCGGCGGACGCCGGCCTCGGCGCCACCCTGGACGCCGAGCTCGCCGCCGAACTCCAGCCCACCCCGCGCCGCTACCCTCGCCGCTGACCGCCTGACCGGGCCCGCGCCGCCGCGCCCGTGCACCATGCCCGTGCGCCGTGCCCGTCGATCAAGGAGTTTGCGTCAGATTTCCGAGCCGTTCCGACGCAAACTCCTTGATCATCGCAGGCGGGATAGGGCGGAAGCCGGGATCAGGCGGAGGGGTCGCGGAGGGGCTTGCCCTCGGCCATGTCGGCCAGGATCTCGCGCATCTCGCCGTCGCCCAGGCTGTGCTTGTCGTGGTGGGCCTCGACCAACTCGTAGAGCTTCGTCTGCACCTTGTCCACGTGCGGTACGTCGGTGAGCACCGACTGGCCCCGCTCACCCGCCGACTCGATGGTCAGGGTGCCGCAGCCGAGCAGCCGCTCGACGAACTTCTGGTGCATCGAGTGGTCGTTGATCCGGGTCAGCGGCAGGTCCCGACGGTTGCGGGAGAACACGCCCTCCTGGAGCAGCACCCGCTCGTTGGTGAAGAGGTAGTGGGTGGTACGCCAGACCAGGAACGGCCACAGACCCAGCCAGAGCACCAGCACCAGGCCGAGCGCGGCGATCACGTAGAGCGCGATGGTGCCGCCGGTGCCGTCGGGCAGCAGGACCCAGCCCGCGACCACCGCCGCGACGGCGAGCACCAGCACCAGGATCGGCCGGATCAGGGCCTTCCAGTGCGGGTGCAGGTGCAGCACGACGTGCTCGTCCTCGGTGAGCACGTCTTCGGGGAACGCCACGGGAACCTCCTCGCAGAACAGGACGCGCTGACCGTAACCGGTCGACGCATCCCGCGGGATCGGCCACGCGGCCGGTGCCGCTGGCGGGGCGCCGCCACCGGGCGGCGTGTTAATAGGGGGCCCCTCCTCTACCGGAGGCGTTAACAGGGGGCCCTTTCTTTCACCGCAGGTGGAGCACGTCGCCAGCAGCGAGGCGCAACGGGCCGTCCGCCGCGTCGACCAGGAGCTGGCCGTCGGCGTCCACCCCGCTGGCGGTGCCGTGCACCTCCCGGCCGTCGGGGAGCAGCACCCGGACCGGGCGCCCCACGGTGGCGCAGGCCGCCACGTACGCGTCCCGCAGCCCGCTGGCCACCGCGTCGCCGCCCGCCGAGCGCCACCGGTCGTACCAGTCGGCGAGGGCGCGGAGCAGGGCACGCAGCAGGGGATCCCGGTCGGTGGCGGCGGCCCCGGCGAGCTGGAGCGAGGTGGCCGGCAGCCCGGTCGGGTTCTCCGGCAGCTCGTCGGCACGGAGGGTGACGTTGAGGCCGATACCGACCACGATCGCGGGCGGCTGGGCTGGCGACTCGCCCGGCACCGCCTCGGCGAGCACCCCGGCGCACTTGGCACCGTCGATCAGCAGGTCGTTGGGCCACTTCAGCCGGGCGTCCAGCTCCGCCAGCCGGACCACCGCCTCGACCAGGGCCACCCCGGCGAGCAGCGGCAGCCAGCCGTACCCCTGGGGTGGCACGGGCGACCAGCCACGCTCCGCGACGGCCTCGCCGGGGCGGAGCAGGACGCTCGTCGCGATACCGGCCCGGGGCGGCGACTGCCAGACCCGGCCGCGACGGCCCCGCCCGGCGGTCTGCCGCTCGGCGACCACCACGAGTCCCTCCGGCTCGCCGGCTCGCGCGGCCTCGACCACGTCCGCGTTGGTGGAGCCGGTCTCGGCGCGCAGCTCCAGCCGGCGCCACGGTCCGTGCGGGGCGACCAGCGCGCGCCGCAGCCGGGCCGCCGACAGCGGCGGGCGGTCCAGATCCGTGTACGGCGAGCCGGGCATCCCGTCAGCCTACGGCCCGACACCGTGCCGGTCGCTGGGAAGCCGGTGAGGCGCACTGCACAGCGGCACCCGACCTGAACCATCGTTATATTCCGTGGGTGACTACCGAGACCGGGATCAACATCCACACGACCGCCGGGAAGCTGGCGGACCTGGAGCGGCGGCTCGACGAGGCGGTGCACGCCGGGTCGGCGCGGGCGGTCGAGAAGCAGCACGCGCGGGGCAAGAAGACCGCCCGGGAGCGGATCGAGATGCTCCTCGACGAGGGCTCGTTCGTCGAGATGGACGAGTTCGCCCGGCACCGCTCGACCAACTTCGGGCTGGCGAAGACCCGGCCGTACGGAGACGGCGTGGTGACCGGCTACGGCACGGTGGACGGCCGGCAGGTCTGCGTCTTCGCGCAGGACTTCACCGTCTTCGGCGGCTCCCTCGGCGAGGTCTTCGGCGAGAAGATCGTCAAGGTGATGGACCTGGCCATGAAGATCGGTTGCCCGGTCATCGGCATCAACGACTCGGGGGGCGCGCGGATCCAGGAGGGGGTCGCCTCGCTCGGCCTCTACGGCGAGATCTTCTTCCGCAACGTCCGGGCCAGCGGCGTCATCCCGCAGATCTCCCTGATCATGGGCCCCTGCGCCGGCGGCGCGGTCTACTCCCCGGCGGTCACCGACTTCACCGTGATGGTCGACCAGACCTCGCACATGTTCATCACCGGCCCCGACGTGATCAAGACGGTCACCGGCGAGGACGTGGGCATGGAGGAGCTGGGCGGCGCCCGTACCCACAACGCCCGCAGCGGCAACGCGCACTACCTCGGCACCGACGAGGAGGACGCCATCGAGTACGTCAAGGCGCTGCTGTCGTACCTGCCGTCGAACAACCTGGACGAGCCGCCGATCTTCGCCGCCCCGGCCGAGCTGGACATCACCGACGCGGACCGGGAGCTGGACACGCTGATCCCGGACTCGGCGAACCAGCCGTACGACATGCACCGGGTGATCGAGCACGTCCTCGACGACGGCGAGTTCCTCGAGGTCCAGCCCCTGTACGCGCAGAACATCGTGGTCGGCTTCGGCCGGGTCGAGGGCCGCCCGGTGGGCGTGGTCGCCAACCAGCCGATGCAGTTCGCCGGCACCCTCGACATCGCCGCCTCGGAGAAGGCCGCCCGGTTCGTGCGGACCTGCGACGCGTTCAACATCCCGGTGCTGACCTTCGTGGACGTACCCGGGTTCCTCCCCGGCACCGGCCAGGAGTGGGACGGCATCATCCGGCGTGGCGCCAAGCTCATCTACGCGTACGCCGAGGCCACCGTCCCGAAGGTCACCGTGATCACCCGCAAGGCGTACGGCGGCGCGTACGACGTGATGGGCTCCAAGCACCTCGGCGCCGACCTGAACTTCGCCTGGCCCACCGCGCAGATCGCGGTGATGGGCGCGCAGGGCGCGGTGAACATCCTCTACCGCTCCGAGCTGGCCAACGCCGAGGACCCGGCCGCCGTCCGGGCCGAGAAGATCGCCGAGTACGAGGACACCCTGGCCAACCCGTACATCGCCGCCGAGCGCGGGTACGTCGACGGGGTGATCCCGCCGCACGAGACCCGTACCCAGATCGTCCGGGCGCTGCGGGTGCTGCGCACCAAGCGCGAGACCCTGCCGCCAAAGAAGCACGGCAACATCCCGCTCTGACCGACCCCGCGGCCGGCTCCCACCGTCCACCGGCGGGGGCCGGTCCGTCCGCGTCAGCAGCGTGGGTTGGCGGCGGGGCACAGCCGTGCGGCGGCGCCTCGGGCCAGCGTCCGTAGCTGCTGATCGGTGGTCCAGGGCACGACGCCGGTCGGGTACACCATCCCGCCCATATCGGGCATGATCACCGTGACGAGGTCACCGACCTGGACGACCACGCGTACGTCGAGCTTCTGGTCGGGTCGGACGATGTGCCCGCTCGTCCCCTGTGACTCGGTGTGTCGCAGCACGACGGCACGATCGCCGGCGAAGCCCCGGTCCGTGATCTGCCAACGATGCAGGACCGGTGTCGCGTTCCGCTGCGCCGGCGGCGCCTGCCAGGTCGCGCAGAGCGCGACGAACCGGTCGAGGTCGTCGAACACCCGGCGGGCCGTGCCGGGGACCGTCCGGTAGACGTCCTGGGCGAGCACCGGCCGCGGGGTGTTGCTCTGCCCCGCCGCCAGGTTCTCCAGCAGGTTCTGCGACCGGGAATAGCGCGAGGCCACCGGCTGCACCGCCGCCCCGTGGGACCGGGCACACGTCTCGAGCCAGGTGTCGACCCGGACCGGCTCACCCAGGCCCGACTCGCCGAGTTGGATGTCGGCCGTCGCTTCCAGCGTCTTCATGGCCGGGTCGGCACGCGACAGCAGCGCCTCGGCGGGTACCTCCGCGCTCGCCGCGACGGGCGGACGCGCCAGTGGCAAGGATGTCCGCCCCGGACCGGGCGGCTCGGCCACCGCGACGGCCGTACCCCCGGCGACCACCAGCACGGCCACCGCCGCCGCCATCGCCGTACGCCGGCTGCGGCGCCGGGCGCGGCCCCGCAGCTCGGTCGGCTCCGGCCAGCGGACGTCTGCCAACTGCCGGTGCACCAGTTCCACGAACCTCAGGTCGTCGTCACGCATCTGCGGCTTCCTCCAGATCCACGACCGCGAGCAGCCCGGCGAGCGCTGCGCGCCCTCGGGAGAGCCGCGCCTTCACCGTGCCGACCGGGGCCGCCGTCTCCCGAGCGACCTCGGCCACCGGCATGCCGAGCAGGTAGTAGAGCGCGATAGCGGTGCGCTGCTCCTCGGGCAGCCGGCGCAGCGCGGCCACCACCTCGACCGTGTCGGTACCGGGGGCCGGGACGCTCTCCTCGGCCCCGTGCCGCAGATAGGCGCGGGCCCTGCTGCGCAGGCTGCGCCAGCGGCTCACCGCGATACGGCTGGCCACCACCCGCACCCACGCCTCCGGGTCGTCGTACCCGCTCACCGTCGACCAGCGCTGCCAGGCCCGGATGTACGCCTCCTGCACGGCGTCCTGGGCCTCGGCCACGTTGCCGGTGAGCACGTAGACGAAGCCGAGCAACCGTTGCCGGCTGCTCCGGTAGAAGTCGTCGAACCCGTCGACGTCCGGCACGCTGTTACCTCCCCCGTGGCGGTCGCAGGGGAAACGCCTGGCGCGCGGGGTGCGGTTGCCGGGTCAGCCGACCATTTTCTCCAGTTCGGCGACAGGGAAGCCGCCGGCCGGGATGCGCTCGCGTGCCGCCCGGCGGACGGCGGCCTGGACGGCCGCGTTCGCCGGGGTCGGTACGCCGTGCAGCCGGCCGAGCAGCACGATCTCGCCGTTGAGGTGGTCGGCCTCGGCAGACCCCGTGCCCCGGGCCAGGCTCTGCCAGGTGGAGCCGCCGGCCCGCTCCTCGCCGTCGACCGGCCGGTGCTGGACCTGGTCACCCCGCCCGGCGGCCTCCTCGTCCTCGGTGGTGTGCGGGATGCCGGCGGCGGCCAGCGCCGCCTCTCCCTCGGCGCGTACCCGCTTCGCGAGCGGCTCGGGGACGTCCCGGCCGAACAGGGCCTGCAGGCCGTTGACCAGGTTGCCGAGCAACTTGCCGTACTTCCAGCGCATCACGTCGTCGCGGACCGGGGCGACGAACCCGGCGGCGGTCAGGTCGCCGGCCACCGCCCGGCTGGTGTCGTCCGATCCGGACGGGTACCGGCCGAGGTGGAGCATCCCCGGGTGCGGGTACCCGTTGGCGACGACCACGCCCGGTTCGAGGTGGGTGGCGGGCAGCCACACGCAGACCGGGTGCACCCGGGCGAAGAGCCGCAGCGCGGCCCGCTCGTTGGCGACGCCGTTCTGGGCGAGCACGATCGGCAGGCGCTCGCCCGCCGTGCCGCCGCCCTCGACCGGAGCGTCCACCCAGGTGGCCAGCGCGGCCTCGGTGTCCTGCGACTTCACGGTCAGCACCAGCACCGTGTCGGCGGGCAGCGGGCGCTCGTCGGGCCCGGCCACCGCGGGCAGCCGGCGGGTCACCGTGCCGTCCGGCGTCCGCAGGGTCAGGCCCCGCTGCTGGAGCGCGGCCAGGTGCGCGCCGCGGGCCACCAGCGTCACGTCGCGGCCGGCCTCTCCCAGCCGTACGCCGATGGTGCCGCCGACCGCGCCCGCTCCGATGATCAGGTACCGCATCTGTCCGATTCTGCCCGGTGCCGGGTCAGGCCGCCTCGGCGAGGTGGCACAGCCAGCGCTGGCCGTGGTCCGACACGTCACTGCGCTGTCGCAGCGGGGCGAACCCGGCCACCCGCAGCAGGTCCTCGACCTCCTCGGCCCGGTACCAGGCGAAGAAGCGGTCGGCGCGCTCCCCGGGCCAGCGTTCCCAGCCCTCCCCCTCGCCCTCCTTGACGCTGAGCAACAGCGGGCCGCCCGGGCGGAGCACCCGCCGGATGCCGGCGAGGGCGGCCGGCGCGGCGGCCCTGGGCAGGTGCAGCAGGGCGGCCGAGCACCAGACCCCGCCGACCGTGCCGGCGCGGAACGGCAGCCGCAGCAGGTCACCCTGCACCAGCGGCGCGCCCACCCGGCCGGCCTCGCGCAGCATCGCCGCGGAGAGGTCGAGGCCGATCGGCGCCGCGCCCCGGCCGGCCCAGAAGGCGAGGTCGCGCCCGGTTCCGCAGCCGAGGTCGAGCAGCGGCCCGGCCAGCCGGCGCCCGAACTCGTCGGCCAGCGCCCGGTACGTCGCGGGCACCTCCGGGTTGCGCGCCGCGAAGTCCGCCGCGATCCGGTCGTACGCGGCCCGGTTCCGGGCGGTCACCTCGTTCACGGCCGGGCAGCCTCCCTCGTCCTCGGTGGGGCGTCAGATCGTGAGGCCGGCGTCGGTGAGGATCGGGCCGGCGAGCAGCAGCGCGCCGGCGGCCAGCGCGGCCAGGCTGGCCAGCATGAAGACACCCACCCAGAACAGCGGCGGGAACGGGGTGAGCCGGGCGAGCTGGTCCGCGTCGGACTCTGGCATCCGGCCCCGGCTGCGCAGCCGCTGCAGCTCCACGACCGGGCGTACGCCGCCGAGCAGCAGGAACCACACCGAGGTCCAGGCGAAGGCGGCCTGCACCTGCGGGGACGTGTACCACGAGACGGCGAGCACCACGCCGCCGGTGACCAGCAGGGACAGCACGCCGAACACGTTGCGGATCATGATCAGCATGGCCAGCAGCAGCGCCACGGCGACCCACAGCAGCAGGGTGATCCGGTTGCCGGCGAGCAGCCAGGCCCCGGCGAAACCGACCAACGACGGGGCCACGTACCCGGCGAGCAGGGTGAAGATCATTCCCGGGCCGCTGGGGCGGCCCGCCGAGAGGGTCAGCCCGGAGGTGTCCGAGTGCAGCCGGATGCCGCGCAGCTTCCGGCCGGTGAGCCGCGCGGTCAGCGCGTGGCCGCCCTCGTGGGCGATGGTCACCGCGTTGCGGGCGATCCGCCAGGGCAGCCGGGTGGCGACCACGAGGACCGCGACGAGGGCGGTGAGCAGGACCAGCAGCGGCGGCGGGTCCGGCTGCGCGCTCATCAGTTTGTCCCAGATGGTGGTCAGGCCGTCGATCAGGGGCATGGGCGGGGAGCCTACCGCCCCGACCTGTGTCGTTCGTCGGGCGCGGCCTCGTATCGTGTGAGACTGACCGGGCGGCGAACGGAGCGGGAGGTGAACGCCGGTGAGCGCGGCCCCCATTGAGCCCTTCGAGCCCCTTGGCCAGCAGGTCGGCCCCTGGACCGAGGCCGACTACTTCGCCATGGGCGAGAGCCGCAGCCGGATCGAGCTGCTCGACGGGAGCCTGATCGTGAGTCCTGCCCCGAGCAAGCGACACCAACTGGTGTCGTGGAACCTGGTGGACAGCCTACGGCCCGCCGTCCGACCACATGGGCTGCTGGTGTTCGAGGCGGTGAACGTCCGGCTCGGGGCGAATCGGATCGTCATTCCCGACGTGGTGGTGGCGGACACGGACGACGAGGGCACCGTCATCGAGGCGGGTGAGGTACGGCTGGTGTGCGAGATCGTCTCGCCCGGCAACGCCGCCGCCGATCGTCTGGTCAAGATGCAGCTCTACGCGATCGCCCGGATCGCCTGGTACCTGCTGATGGAGCAGGACGGGGACAGCCACTCCCTGCGGCTGCACCGGCTCGACGGCGGGCACTACGTCGAGGACCGGGTCGCGAAGGCCGGGGAAAGGCTGAGCATCACCGAGCCCTTCCGCTGGGCACTCGACCCGGCCACGCTCCGCAGAGGCGACCCGAAGTCACCGGGAGAGCGATGACGCTCGTCGATGAAAATTTCCTTAAGCCCTCTTGCGATCTTGGTTAGTTACCTCCAAGTATGGTCGTCAATCAATCGACGACCATGGAGGCTTCAATGGTCCGCAGACTGTCCGTACGCCGGCTGCTCGCCACCGGTCTCACCGTCGTCGCCACCGCGGCGGCGGCCCTCGTCGCCACCGCCGCCCCGGCGGCCGCAGCGACCACCCCCGGCATCGATGTCTCGAACTACCAGGGCGCGATCAACTGGACCAGCGTCCGGAACGCGGGCATCCAGTTCGCCTTCATCAAGGCCACCGAGGGCACCAGCTACAAGGACCCGAGGTTCAACACCAACTACCCCAACGCCTACTACGCCGGCGTGATCCGGGGCGCGTACCACTTCGCCCGGCCGAACCTCTCCGGCGGCGCAGCGCAGGCCGACTTCCTGGTCAACAACGGCGGTGCCTGGTCGGCCGACAGCCGGACCCTGCCTGCCGCGCTCGACCTGGAGGCCAACCCCTACGCCGGCGGCTACTGCTACGGCCTGAGCACCTCGGGGATGCGCACCTGGATCAGCGACTTCGTCAACCGGTACAAGGCCCGCACCAGCCGGTATGCGGTCATCTACACCACCACCAGCTGGTGGAACACCTGCACCGGCAGCTGGAGCGCCCCGTGGGCCAACAACCCGTTGTGGATCGCCTGCTGGTGCGGCTCGGCCGGCACCCTGCCGGCCGGCGCCCCCTTCTGGAGCTTCTGGCAGTACACCAGCAGCGGCACGGTCTCCGGGATCAGCGGCAACGTCGACCGGAACTACTGGAACGGTGACCGGACCCGGCTGATCGCCCTCGCCAACAACACCTGACAGCCCTGACAATGAGGTCGGCGGCAGCGGGACGGGCTATCACCGTGGGTCGATAGCCGGTCCCGCTGCCGCCACCGTCGTGTGTGGTGCCCGGTCAGGCCCTGCGTCGTGTGCCGGCCGGTACGGGCACCGCGCCCCGCCCGGCCAGGGTGGTCCGCCGGGCCAGCCGCCACGCCGCCACCCCCGCGACGACGAGGGCCACGACACCGAGCACCGCGACCGGCACGGACAGGCCGGCGCTGACCAGCAGCAGGACGAGGTCCCCGAGCGCGACCAGCATCCACAGTGCCAGCCGGGGACCGGTGTCCTTGTGTCGGTGATTCATGTCGTACCTCCTTCCGTCGTCGCCGGGTTCAATACCCCGGACGACGGAAGGCCATGCGAGCCGGTTTCGCGACGGCGGGATTCCCTCAGTTCACCGGTCGGGCTTGAAGTGCTTGATGATGACGTCCCAGTCGGCCAGGCTGGCGTTCCAGGCGCTGACCGGAACCTCCCAGCGCAGCGCGTAGCCCCGGTTGCTGGCGGTGGCCACACCCCGGTTACGGACGTGGAGGCGGACCCCATCCTTCCGTGTCTCGAACCAGTCCCAGTCCGCACAGGTCCGGTACCAGTCGCAGCGCTGGATGTCGATGTACTTGTAGTCGGTGACGTAGTTCTTGCGCGCCGATTCCTTGCTCTTCCAGTCGGCGACCGCGTCCTTCTCCGGCGAGTTGGTCCACTGGATGAACAACACCCGCTTGGCGCCACCGATCTCGTACAGGGTGACGGAGTCGGAGCCGACCCGCGACCTCCATCCCTTCGGGGTCGGCACCTCGAACCCGTTCGGTCCCGTGAACATCTGCCAGCCCGCCGGCAGGGCGTTCGGGTCGGTGGACGGGGTGGCCGAGGGTGTCGGGCTGGGCGTGGCGCTGCTCGGCGCGGCCGTGGTGGGCGCGGCGCTGGTCGGCGCCGGGGCCGACGAGTTGGCCCCCGTCGGCTGCCCGCCGCCGTCGCCCTTGTCGTCGCTGGTCAGCAGCGGCACCGCCACCACCAGACCGATCAGCAGCACCGCGACCAGCGCGCCGATCAGCAGGTTGCGGCGGTTGCGCTCCGGCTTCGTAGCCGGGACGACCGCGGCCCGACCGGTCGACGGCGCCGGACTGACCGGCGCGGCCAGGACGGAGGTCGGGTTCTTCGGCGGGTCCGGCGGGGTGTCCTGGACGGCCGGCGCGTCGTCCACCCGCGTCTCGTCGAGCGCGGGGGCGGCGTCGTCCACCCGGGTGTCGTCGGCGGCAGGCTGTGGCGCCGCGTCGAGCTTCGTGGTCGGCTCGGCGGACGGCGGGCTGACCTTCGCGGTCGGCGTCGCGTCGGCGGTGTCGGGGGCCTTGGCCGCGGCGGCCGCCCCAGCGGCCGCCGCCGTACCCGGGGCGAACGTGCGCGGGCCGGACGGCCGCGCGGCCCGGCCGTCGACCGGACGCGGCGCCGGCACCAGCGGCGGGCGCGGCTCGCGCGGACCGTTCGGCCCCGGCCGACGTACGCCGTCCAGCAGCGAGATGCTCTTCGCCCGGCGGCCGGTGGCCTTGCGCAGCAGCCGCTCCGCCACCTCGGCGTTGATCCGGTCGTTCGGGTCCTTGCGCAGCAGGCCCTGAAGGACCGGCTTGAGCGGCCCGGCGTTCTTCGGCGGCGGCAGCGGCTCGGTGGCCAGCGCGGCCAGGGTGGCGATCGCCGACGGCCGGGCGTACGGCGACTTGCCCTCCACCGCGGCGTAGAGCGTCGCGCCCAGCGACCAGAGGTCGGCCTCCGGGCCCGCCGTGCCGTCCCGCGCCCGCTCCGGCGCGATGTACGCGGGCGAGCCGAGCACCATGCCGGTCCGGGTGACGTTCGGGTCGCCCGGGATGGTGGCCAGGCCGAAGTCGGTGAGCACCACCCGGCCGTCGTTGCCGAGCAGCACGTTGCCCGGCTTCACGTCGCGGTGCATGATGCCGGCCTTGTGCGCGGCCTTCAGGGCGCCCAGCACCCCGAGGCCGATCTCGACGGCCTTCGCCGGCGACACCGGGCCGTCCTCGGCGATGGTGTCCTGCAAGGACTTGGACGGCACGTACTCCATGACGATCCACGGGTCGCCGTCGGTACGCAGCACGTCGAAGATGCGGACCACGTTGATGTTGTTGAGGCGGGCGATCGCCCGCGCCTCCCGCAGCGAGCGCTCGCGCATCTCGCGGCGTTCCTCGGGGGTGAGGCTGGGCGGCGGGACCAGTTCCTTGATTGCCACGTCCCGGTGCAGCACCTCGTCACGCGCTTTCCACACCCGACCCATGCCGCCTTGGCCGAGCGGCGAGATGAGCCGGTACCGGTCGGCGATAAGTTGGGGAAGCGCGTCAGACATCGCTGAGACGGTACCCGGCTGCTCCGACGCGCACACCGCCGGCACGCCACTGTGCGGCGTAGGTCAAGTTCTCGACGCGTACCCTGGGGCCATGTCTGCCGAAGAGCCGCTGTTCCGGATCGTCCGCGGGGTGCCCACCGCCGAGGAGCTGGCCGCGCTGGTCGGCGCGATCGTCGTGCGGACCCGGCCCACCGCCGCCCCCGCGCCGGCCCCCGTCTCGCACTGGGCGCGCAGCGCCCGCCCGGTCGGCGCGGCGCTGGCCACCGGTCCGGGCGCGTGGCGCGCCGCCGGCCTCCCCCGCTGACCGTTCCTCGGGTACGCGCCGGGGCTGCCGGTATTCCGTTCGAGCCATTAGCCTCACTCAGGGAGATGGCGCGGTGACGGACAGGGAGGGTCGATGATCCCCGAGGAGAACCAGCCTGCGGGTTGGCTGCGTGGCTACGGCGGCATTGAGGCCGACATCCGACAGATGCGCGAGTTCGCCGACCGGCTCCAGGACGAGGTCACGCGCAACTACGCCCCGCACCTGTCGTACATCGCCGACGACATGAAGGCGAAGATCCCCGACCCGGCCGACGCCTTCGTCGAGCTGGTGCAGTTCCTCCAGGCGCATCACGAGACCCAGACGGCGGCCGCCCAGGTGGTCTGGGGCATGGTCCCCGCCACCGGCCACCTCGCCGAGGCCGCCGGCCTCATCGCCAGCAAGTACCAGCACTCCGACGCCTTCACCGCGGCCCGCGTCGCCGACGTCGAGCGGGCGCTCGCCCGGCCGACCACGACCGCGCCGCGTCCCACACCGCCGCTGCACGACCCGACCGGACCGGAAAACGGGCCGGTGGTGCTGCCGTGATCGAACGGGGTAGCGGCCGCACCAGGGGAATCACCGACTGGCGACTGATGGACGTGCACAGCATGTGGGCGTGCCTGCAGGACCAGGACACCACCGGGCAGTGGAAGCAGGTCGCCGGCTGGCGCAAGGTCTACGACCTCGCCCTGGCTCACCTCGGCCGCCTCCGGGAGTACCGGCGCGGGCTCGCCGAGGCGTGGCCGCCGGAGACCAACGCCGCCGCCCGGGCGTACATCGGCGAGCTGGACCAGCTCATCGACAAGGTGCAACGCACCCACGACGCCGCCGCCGCGAACTACGACGCGCTCGCCGCCGCCACCCGCGCCATCGGCAGCGCCCGCGCCGAACTCAAGCCGATCCACGACGAGTACGCGGCGAAGCTCCAGCAGAAGCAGGCGTACGAGGAGATCCTCGCCGACCCGAAGGCGGTGGCGGGCAGCCGCCTGCCCGCGCGGCCGCCAGTCACGGACGCGGACCTGGAGCGGCTGAACGATCGGGCGCGGGGGTTGATGGCGGGGTTGAGCGGCGAACTCCAGCAAGCCCAAGCCATGCTCCGCCAGCCTCCACCCAAGCCAAATTTCCGCAGGCAGCCAGATGAGGGTGATTCGACGGGCAGCTCAAGCCAGATGCCCGTCATTCCGCCCATCGTGCCTGTACCGACAACGGTCGAAGCGCCAGCAGCCCGCCGGGAAGCCGTGTCACTCAAGCCCTCTGCACCTTTGACAGGACCAGCGATTGGATCAGGGCCGATCCTCGGTGGAGCAGGACCTGGTCTCGTTCCAGCACCTGCTAGCCCGGCACCGGCCGCCACTCCACCCTCAACACCCGGCCAGCCGCTCGGGCCGCCCGTACCGCCACCCCTGCCCCACCGGCCAAAGGCGCCTGCTTCGGCACGGATATCAGACCCAGGGCGTGGACAGCTTAGTCCTCTCGAGAATCCGTCGAATGGGGTCGGAAACGGCCCGCCACACGGGCCACTTCGCCCGCTCCCGCCTGGAGGGCTCATAGGCGGAGCGCCCGCCTCTGGGATCGGGCAACCGGGCAGCAAGGGACCTACGCCTCGCCGGGTTAATCCGATTGGCGGCGTAATCGGCGGCGGAGGTGCTGGCACTGCTCCCAGCGGTGCGGCTGGATCCCGGCCCGGATCAGGTCGCGCTTCCCAATTCGGTCCACACGATGGCCTGCCCCCGATTGGCGGGGCCCGGGGCATGGGCCCACAAGGAGCAGCCGCCAGCCCTCCTGGGCAAACAAGCCGCAATTTGCCTAACGAAGGCCAGTCCCGCCCCTGGGACCCCGACCATCCGTGGGAAGTTGACAAGGGCGTCGCTCCAGTGATGCGGCCTCCGGATGATGGTGGTCCTATCGATCCTGGGCCGACTATCGGCATTGATCGGTGAACCTGATTAATCTGGCCATTTCCCAGATGGCCGTCACACTATCAGCGGCTCTGGCTGTAGCCCTCCTTCCAACCGCCGTCGCTATCCCAAGAGATGACTCCATAGGGCCCAATCAAGTACGAGGCAGGCAATGGCATTTGCAGTACCTAGATGCAGCAAGGGCTCATCGAATTAGCCGAGGAGAAGGCGTCGTCGTCGCCTTAGAAGACACGCGGATTTATAACCACCCAGACTTGGACGGAAACGTTCTCCCAAGCGCCGACATCATCGGCTCCGGAGGCAACAGCCGGCAGGAGCCATCCAGCCACGGAACGCTTATGGCCGGGCTGATCGCAGCCCACGGGCAAGGTGGAAACAAGGGCGCTCTCGGGATCGCCCCCCAAGCGAAAGTCCTACCCGTTCGCGTCCAACCTGATATCGAACAAGGCAGCAGTGACCTCCTCGCAGCTGGGATCGAGTGGGCTACTGCGAATCATGCCGATGTAATTAGCATTTCGTCGGTTGCCGGGGCGAGCGTTCGCCTTCAACGGGCGGTGAAGGCGGCACTCGAGGCCAACATCGTTGTAGTGGCAGCGGCAGGCAACCAACCCGGAGATCTGAGCGTTGGCTATCCGGCGTCGGAAAGAGGTGTCATCGCCGTCGGCGGCTGTAATCAAACAGGCGTACACGCCTCAGTGTCAGTTACAGGTCAGGAAATCGATGTGGTTGCACCGGCGGTCGACATCTACAGCACCAGCTACGACGGCAAGTACTCGAAGGGCACCGGCACGTCGAGTGCCACGGCGATCGTGGCCGGGGCTGCCGCGCTCATCCGGTCCAAGTACCCCGATCTCCCGGCCGAGGAGGTCGCGCATCGCCTGACCGCCACCGCGATCGACAAGGGCCCGCCCGGCCGGGACGACGAGTACGGCTACGGCGTCATCGACCTGGTCGCCGCCCTCACCGCGGACGTGCCGCCGCTGGGCTTCGAGTCGTCGGACGTAACCGCGCCCGCTCCGACCAGGGCCGAACAGGCGGGCGGCGGTGGCGACGACGGGGCGACCGCGCGCGGGCTGGCAACGTTGGGTGTGCTGGTGGCGGCGGGCGGCGGGTATCTCGTCTGGCGGCGGCGTCGCCGTGCCGACGATCCGCCGCCCCGGATCAGCCGGTAGCGTCGGTGGGGTGTTGACCTCCGTACCGCTGCGCCTCGTGCTCGCCTCGCAGAGTCCCGCCCGCCGCAAGCTGCTCCAGGCCGCCGGGATCGAACCCGACGTGCTGGTCAGCGGTGTTGACGAGTCGCAGGTGGTCAGTGACCAGGCGGAGGAGTTGTGCCTGGCGCTGGCCCGGCTGAAGGCGCAGGCGGTGCTGGGCCGGCTGCGCTCCACGCCGGACGAGCGGACGTTGGTGCTGGGCTGCGACTCGGTGCTGGCGTTCGACGGGGAGATCCTGGGCAAGCCGGCGGACGCGGCGGACGCCACCCGGCGGTGGCAGCGGATGCGTGGGCGCAGCGGGGTGCTGCACACCGGGCACTGCCTGATCGACGTGCTCCACGAGTCGCGAGCGGAGGCGGTCGCGTCGACCACGGTGCATTTTGCCGACATCAGCGACGCGGAGATCGCCGCGTACGTGGCGACGGGCGAGCCGTTGGCGGTGGCCGGGGCGTTCACCATCGACGGGCTGGGCGCCGCGTTCCTGACCGGCATCGAGGGCGATCCGGGGACGGTGGTGGGCCTCTCCCTGCCGCTGCTGCGCAGTCTTCTCGCCGAACTGGAACTGAGTGTCACCGATCTGTGGACGAAGGTCGCGCCGGGGGGCCAGGAGATCGAGCATCTCGGCTAACGTCCGATCATGAGCACGAAGCCGTTGCCGCTGACCCCGGAACTGCACGCCTACCTCGTGGCGCACGGATCGACCCCGGACGAGGTCGTCCGCGAACTGGCCGAGGAGACACGGGCGGCCCTGCCCGCGCAGGCGGAGATGCAGGTCGCCCCGGAGCAGGCCGCGTTCCTGACCTTCCTCACCCGGCTGCTCGGTGTGCGGCAGGCCGTCGAGGTCGGCACGTTCACCGGGCTCTCCTCGTTGGCCATCGCCCGTGGGCTGACCGAGGGCGGCCGGCTGACCTGCTTCGACATCTCCGAGGAGTACACCGGCATCGCCCGGCGTTACTGGGCGCGGGCCGGCGTGCAGGACCGGATCGAGCTGCGTATCGGCCCGGCCGCGGAGACGCTGCGGGAACTGCCCCGGGAGCGGTACCTGGACTTCGCGTTCATCGACGCGGACAAGGTCGGCTACCCAATCTACTGGGACGAGTTGGTGCCCCGGGTGCGGCCGGGCGGGGTCATCGCGGTGGACAACACGTTGCGCGGCGGCCGGGTGCTCGCCCCGCAGAACGCCGACGATCGCGCCATCGCCGCGTTCAACGACGAGATCCTCGCCGACGTCCGCGTCGACGTGGTCATGCTCCCGATCGCCGACGGCGTGACCCTCGCCCGCGTGCGCTGAGGCCACTCGGGATGCGGCATAGCGGGGCTTCCGGCCGGCGGAAAGGCCGACCTGCGGCAAGGGGAGCGGATCAAGCGCGGCCACCGCGCCGGCGCGACCGGGCGGCTCGGCGCCGGCGGTGGGCGGGAAGAGTTGGCCCGTCGACCCCGGCCCCGGCCGGGCTGGGCGGTCAGGCGGGGAGCGGGGTCGGCTCTTGGGCCGGGTGCGGCGTGCGCAGGGCGCGGGCGAGTCGGCCGGTGAGTAGCAGGGCCGCCGCGATGAAGCCGGGCAGCAGCAGGAAGGCCAGGTGGGGACCGACGCCGTCGGCCACCCAGCCGAGCGCGACCGGCGCGATCCCGAAACCCACCCCCATCGAGTACGAGGACCAGCCGGCCGCCTTGTCGGCGGCCGGCCCGGCCACGGCGAGCGCGATGGAGATCGCGAGGGGGTAGTGCAGGGCGTTGCCCAGCCCGAGCACGACCAGGCCGGTGATGGCGAGCCAGCCGACCGGGGCGGACCAGAAGAGGGCGAAGCCGACCAGGGAGACGGCCAGCGCGCCGAGTAGCAGCGGCACCGGCGGCCAGCGCAGCGCGAACCGGCCGCCGGCCACCCGGCCGGCGAACATCCCGCAGACGATCGCCGCGACGGCCGCGGAGGCTCCGCCGGCACTCAACCCCGCGTGGGTCCGCAGCACGTCGGCCGTCCAGAGCGACAGGCAGACCTCGATCGAGCCGGTGACCGACATCAGCGCCCAGGCGATCCAGTACGCCCGGGGCAGCCGCGCCGGCGCCGAGGCGGCCGGGTCGGCGGCAGCCGACGGCTCCAGGTCACTGCGCGGCGTCAGACGCGCTGAGCTGGAGTTGCCGCAGGGGGCGGTCTTCGGCAGGCGTACCCGGAAGGCCCGGGCGGCGAGGGCGACCAGTGCGATCAGGCCGACCTCGACGGCCATCACCGGCCGCCAGCCGAGGCCGGCGTCAACGGTGGCGCCGATGACCAGCGGCGCGAGGATGCCCATGCCGGCGCAGGCGGCGTTGGCCTCGGCCAGTGCGGCGGGTGCGGCCGGGCCGTGGTGGGCGACCAGCACGACGTTGACCCCGCTGACCACCATCATGCCGAAGGCGGCGACGACCGCGACCGCGACGATGGTGGCGGGCAGCGGGCGGAGCAGGCCGAGGGCGGCGACGCCGACGGCCACGCCGGCGAGGCCGAGCCAGGTCGCCGGACCCCGACCGAGCCGGCGGGCGACCGGTGCGAAGAGCGCGCCGCCGAGCAGCGCGCCGACCGCGATGCCGGTGCTGTGCAGGCCGGCGACGGCGGCGGTGGTGCCCTGCTCGTCGCGGAGCAGCGGTACGACAGGGCCGAACCCGTAGAGGAAGAAGCCCCACAACCCCAACTGGGCGTAGGTCAGCCAGGTCGTCCTGTCATGGGTGAGGCGGGGCACTGGCCTTACGCTACGCGTATCGGGCCGGGGCCCCGCCTCTGATGAGAGACAGCTCTCGTCGGATCAGCGGACGCTGCGGGCGAACTGCCGGGCGGCCCAGACCACCCCGGCGACGGCGAGCACCGCGATGATCGTCAGCCCCTGCCAGACCCGGTCGTTGCTCAGGTCGCCGGCGAAGAGCGCTCGGGTGCCCTCGACCGCCCAGGAGAATGGGTTCCACTTGGCGACGCCCTGGAGCCAGCCGGGGGCGAAGGTGAGCGGCAGCAGGATGCCGGAGAGCAGCAGCACCGGCTGGGCGACGGTGTTCATCAGCGGGGCGAGTGCGTCCTCGCTCTTGACCTTGAGCGCGACGCCGTACGAGACGGCCGAGGTCATCAGCGCGATCAGCGCCAGCATCAGGTACGCGAGCAGCAGGTATCCGATGAAGACCCGCAGGTCGAACAGGAGCGCGAGCAGGGTGATGATGATCGCCTGCACGACGAGCGAGACCACGTCGCGCAGCGAGCGGCCGAGCAGCAGGGCGAGCCGGCTGACCGGGGTGACCCGGGACCGCTCGATCACCCCGGCGCGCAGCTCGGCGATCAGGCCGAAGCCCTGGAACAGGCCGCCGAAGATGGCCAGCAGCACCAGCAGGCCGGGGACGAAGATCTTGTAGGCCTCGGCCTGGCTGGACGCGCGGAGGGCGGGCTTGAGCAGTGGGGCGAAGAGCAGCAGGTACATCACCGGCTGGAAGACGCCGACGAAGACCCACACCGGGTTGCGCAGGAGCAGCTGGATCTGGCGCTGGAAGATGAGCCAGGTGTCGCGGGCGAGTTTCATGAGTGGTCTCCGGTTCTCAGTGCTCAGGACTCGCGCAGCGAGCGGCCGGTCTTGGTGAGGAACACGTCGTCGAGGCTGGGGCGGTGCAGCTCGATCGAGCCCAGGTCCAGCCCGGCGCCGTCCAGGCGGCGCAGGATCTGCGGGATGGCGGTGGCGCCCTCGTCGACGTAGAGGCGCAGCCCACCCTCGTCGGCGGTCTCCAGCTTGTGCACGTACGCCTCGGTGTCGAGCAGCTCGGCGGCGCGCGGGGTGGCGGTGGCGTCCAGGCCGACCAGCACCACCTCGCCGGAGATCTCCCGCTTCAGCTCGGCCGGGGTGCCCTCCGCGACCACCTCGCCGTGATCCATGATCGCGATCCGGTCGCAGAGCGCGTCGGCCTCGTCGAGGTAGTGCGTGGTGATGAAGACGGTCATCCCCTCGGCCCGCAGCCGGCGGATCTCGTCCCACATGTGCGCCCGGCTCTGCGGGTCGAGACCGGTGGTCGGCTCGTCCAGGAAGACGATCTTCGGCTCGTGGATGATGCCGAGCGCGATCTCGACCCGGCGCCGCTGGCCGCCGGAGTAGGTCTTGCACTTGCGGTCGGCGTACTCGCTGAGCTGGAAGGCCTCCAGGGCCCGGACGGCGCGCTGGTGCGCCTCGGCCTTCGAGATGCCGTAGAGGCGGGCCTGGAGCACCAACTCCTCGCGGGCGGTGGACTCGTCCCAGGTGCTGCCGCCCTGGGCCACGTACCCGATCCGGCGGCGCACCTCGGCCGGGTCCTTGCGCAGGTCGGCCCCGGCGATGGTGGCCTCGCCGCCGTCCGGCTCGATGAGCGTGGCGAGCATCCGCAGGGTGGTCGTCTTGCCGGCGCCGTTGGGGCCGAGGAACCCGAAGATCTCCCCCTCGGCGACCTCGAGGTTGACACCCCGGACCGCGTCCACGGTCTTCGTCTCGCGACCTGCCCGGGAGCGGAACGACTTCCGCAGCCCTCTGGTCTCGATCATGTCTGCTCCTGGTCGTCCGGGCCGGACGTGACCGGCCGCCGATCGTCCGCGACGGGGGCACACCTCTCCCGCGCGGTTCGCGGAGAGACTATCGCGATATAGCTCTTATGGTCAATGTTGATTAATCCGCGTCTTCGCCGTCGGGCGGGGCGCCGTCCCGCCACCCCGTCCACCCGTCGGCCCGCTCCATCTCAGCGGGCAGGTATGACACTCCCGACTCCACCCGCTCGGCGATCCGCAGGCACCAGGCCATGTCCGCCTCGGCCCGGGCCAGCCAGAGCTCGAACATCCACCCGACGTGCACGGGCTTGCGGTTGCGCACCCAGTCCGAGTCCAGCGAGGCACGCATCGACTCGATCCCGGCCCGGATCAGGTTGGCCCGGTTGCGCAGGGCCGCCGCCGCCTCGTCGCGCGGCATGGCGGGCAGGAAGGAGAAGGCGGCCACGAACGGGTCCGCCGTCTCGTTGAGCTGCCACCACTGCGCCCGCAGCAGGGTCTCGAACTCCTCCTCGCCCTTCGCGGTCACCTCGTACGTGGTGCGGGCGGGGCGCGCGCCGACCTGCTCGACGGAGACGGTGCGCAGCAGCCCCTCGTCGGTCAGCTTGCGCAGCGCGTGATAGATCGAGCCCGGTTGCACGTTGGCCCACTTGTCCGCGCTCCAACTCAGCAGCTCACGGCGTACGTCGTAGCCGTGCACCGGCTCCATCCACCGAACCAGGCCGAGAATCATCATCCGAGTTGCCGACACCGGACAAGCGTAATAAACAAGTTTGACTAAGCCGCGACGCGACAGTGCCACATCCCACACTGAGCGATCGTTAGGGTCGGGAGAGCGGCCGATACACTCCCGGCATCGACCTCCGGGGAGGAGCACCAAGGTGCGCAAGGTACTCATCGCCAACCGCGGCGAGATCGCCGTCCGCGTCATCCGCGCCTGCCGCGACGCCGGGCTGGCGAGCGTCGCGGTCTACGCGGACTCCGACCGGGACGCCCTGCACGCCACCCTCGCCGACGAGGCGTACGCCCTGGGCGGGGACACCGCTGCGGACAGCTACCTGCGCATCGACAAGCTGATCGACGTCGCCGCGAAGGCGGGCGCGGACGCCGTGCACCCCGGCTACGGTTTCCTCTCCGAGAACGCCGACTTCGCCCAGGCGGTCATCGACGCCGGGCTGACCTGGATCGGCCCGACCCCGCAGGCGATCCGCGACCTCGGCGACAAGGTGACCGCCCGGCACATCGCCCAGCGCGCCGGCGCGCCCCTGGTCCCCGGCACCCCGGACCCGGTCGGCAACGCCGACGAGGTGATGGCCTTCGCGGTCGACCACGGCCTGCCGGTCGCCATCAAGGCGGCCTTCGGCGGCGGCGGGCGCGGCCTCAAGGTGGCCCGCACCATGGAGGAGATCCCGCACCTGTTCGAGTCGGCCACCCGCGAGGCGGTCGCCGCGTTCGGCCGGGGCGAGTGCTTCGTCGAGCGCTACCTGGACCAGCCCCGCCACGTCGAGGCCCAGGTCCTGGCCGACCAGCACGGCAACGTGATCGTCGTGGGCACCCGGGACTGCTCGCTGCAGCGCCGCCACCAGAAGCTGGTCGAGGAGGCCCCGGCGCCGTTCCTCACCGAGGCCCAGCGCCGGCAGATCCACGACAGCGCCAAGGCCATCTGCCGGGAGGCCGGCTACCACGGCGCCGGCACGGTGGAATACCTGGTCGGCGCGGACGGCACCATCTCCTTCCTGGAGGTCAACACCCGGCTCCAGGTCGAGCACCCGGTGACCGAGGAGACCGCCGGCATCGACCTGGTCCGCGAGCAGTTCCGGATCGCCGACGGCGAGAAGCTGCGCTTCACCGAGGACCCGACGCCGCGCGGGCACGCGATCGAGTTCCGGATCAACGGCGAGGACCCGGGCCGCAACTTCCTGCCCGCCCCGGGCACCATCACCGCGCTGCGGCTGCCGGCCGGCCCCGGCGTCCGGGTCGACGCCGGCATCTCGGCCGGCGACGTGATCGGCGGCAACTTCGACTCGCTCCTGGCCAAGGTGATCATCACCGGCGAGACGCGTACCGAGGCGCTGGAGCGGGCCCGCCGGGCGCTGGACGAGATGGTCGTGGACGGCATGGCCACCGCGCTGCCCTTCCACCGCCTGGTGGTCCGGGACGAGGCGTTCACCGCCGAGCCGTTCACCGTGCACACCCGCTGGATCGAGACCGAGTTCGACAACACCGTGCCGGCCTTCACCGCCGCGCCCGGCGCCGTCGAGGGCCCAGCCGAGCGCGAGACCGTCGTGGTCGAGGTGGGTGGCAAGCGGCTGGAGGTGGTTCTGCCCGCCGGCCTGGGCGCGGGTACGGCGACCGCCGCGCCCGCCGCGAAGAAGCCGGCCCGCCGGGGCGGCGGCGCCAAGGCCGGCGCGGCGGTCAGCGGCGACACGCTCACCTCCCCGATGCAGGGCACCATCGTCAAGATCGCCGTGGCGGACGGGGACACCGTCGCCGAGGGCGACCTGGTCGTCGTCCTCGAGGCGATGAAGATGGAGCAGCCGCTGCACGCGCACAAGGCGGGCACCGTGAGCGGCCTCTCCGCCGAGGTCGGCGGGGTGATCACCGCCGGCGCGGCGATCTGCACCATCGCCTGACCCCGAGCGACCCGTACTCCACCACGTCGGTCGACGCCCGGCCCCCCTGTCGCGTCCGCGTCAAGATCCGCGCAGTTTCGGGGAAGGTGCTGCCTCCCGGCGTCGGAAGAGAGCAACTTCCGGGAAGTTGCGCTCTTCGGACGCGGCTCGTCGGCGCCCGGCCCGGGCGGCGAGGGGTGGTTTGGGCCACCAGCGGCGGCAGGACCGGGCGGGAGCAGGAATGATGTTCCGGTGCGGTTCCTTCATGGCGCGGTTCCCGCGCACGACCTGACCTACAACGACGTCTTCATGGCGCCCAACCGCTCCGAGGTGGGCTCCCGGCTCGACGTCGACCTGGCCACGGCCGACGGCACGGGCACCACCATCCCGCTGGTGGTGGCGAACATGACGGCGGTCTCCGGCCGGCGGATGGCCGAGACGGTGGCCCGGCGCGGCGGCATCGCGGTGATCCCGCAGGACATCCCGATCGAGGTGGTGGCCAACGTCGTCGCCTGGGTCAAGCAGCGGCACCTGGTGCACGACACCGCGATCACCCTCGGCCCGACGGACACCGTCGGCGACGCGATCCACCTGCTGCCCAAGCGCTCGCACGGCGCGGTGATGGTGGTGGACGAGGCCGGCCGGCCACTCGGCGTGGTGACCGAGGCGGACACCGTGGGGGTGGACCGCTTCGCCCAGCTCCGGCACGTCATGTCGACCGAACTGCACACGGTGCCGGCGGACGCGGACCCGCGTACCGGCTTCGACCGGCTCTCCGCGGGCCGGCGCCGGCTCGCCCCGGTGGTGGACGCCGAGGGGCGGTTGGTCGGCGTGCTGACCCGGCAGGGCGCGCTGCGCGCCACCCTCTACAAGCCGGCGGTGGACGACCGGAACCGGCTGCGGATCGCCGCGGCGGTGGGCATCAACGGTGACGTGACCGGCAAGGCCGCCGCCCTGCTCGACGCCGGGGTGGACACGTTGGTGGTGGACACCGCGCACGGCCACCAGGAGCGGATGATCTCCGCGCTGCGAGCGGTGCGCAAGCTCGACCCGACGGTCCCGGTCGCGGCGGGCAACGTGGTCACCGCCGAAGGCGTGCGGGACCTGGTCGAGGCGGGGGCCGACATCGTCAAGGTCGGCGTCGGGCCGGGCGCCATGTGCACCACCCGAATGATGACCGGCGTCGGCCGCCCGCAGTTCTCCGCGGTGCTCGACTGCGCCGCGGCGGCCAGAGCGCTGGGCCGGCACGTCTGGGCCGACGGCGGCGTACGGCACCCGCGCGACGTGGCGCTGGCCCTCGCCGCCGGCGCCTCGAACGTGATGATCGGCTCCTGGTTCGCCGGCACGTACGAGTCCCCCGGCGACCTCTACACGGAGCCGGACGGGCGGCGGTACAAGGAGAGCTTCGGCATGGCGTCGGCCCGGGCGGTCAGCGCCCGTACGGCCGAGGACAGCGCGTTCGACCGGGCCCGGAAGGCGATCTTCGAGGAGGGCATCTCCTCGGCGCGGATGTACCTGGACCCGATCCGTCCCGGGGTGGAGGACCTGATCGACGAGATCATCTCCGGGGTGCGCAGCGCCTTCACCTACGCCGGCGCACGCAGCCTGGACGAGTTCCACGAGCGGGCACTGGTCGGAGTGCAGAGCGCCGCCGGCTACACCGAGGGCATGCCCCTGCCCACCAGTTGGTGACCGGTTAGGAGGGGCCCCCTGTTATGCACCAGGCGTTAACAGGGGGCCCCTCCTTACTCACTCCCCCGGCTCGAAGAGCCGCCGGATGACCGAGCGGGCGGCTACCTCCGGATCCGGGTCGATGCCGGGTGGCAGCGCGCCGGCCAGCCAGAGCGTGGCGAAGCCGTGCACGATCGACCAGGCGGCGAGCGCGTCCCGTTCGGACCCGCCGGGCAGGGCGGCGATGCCGCTGCGCAGCGGCGCCCAGGCCCGGGACCGGGCGGCCAGCACCGCCGGGTCGTCGCCGTGGTAGAGCCCGGGCGAGAACATCACCTCGAAGTGCGCGCGGTGCCCGACGGCGAAGCGGACGTACGCCACCCCGGCCGCGAGCAGGTCGCCGTCGGCCCGGTCGAGCGCGGCGGCGAGGAGGTCGAAGCCCTCGACGGCCAGGGCGGTGAGCAGGCCGGCCTTGTCGCCGAAGTGGTGGGCCGGGGCGGCGTGCGATACGCCGGCTCGGCGGGCCAGGTCCCGGAGGCTGAGCGCGGCCGGGCCGGACTCGCCGATCGCCTGGACCGCCGCCTCCAGCAATGCCCGGCGGAGGTCCCCGTGGTGGTAGCCGCGCGTCGTGGTCACCGCCGCAGCATATCTTTCCACTGACAAGATGTCAGGATTCCGAAATTAGTTTGGGCCCTGACGATCTGGGCGCTAATCTGACGGCTGTGAAGATGGGACCGCTCGTCACCTTCCCAGATGCCCTGCGGCAGGCGCCGCTCGGCCGCTTGATCTCGATCGCAGGCCACATCGTCGAACAGCACTGGGGGCGCTACCTCGCCGAGCACCACGCACTCACCTCGGCCGGCATGCGGGTGCTGCTCATCCTGCTCCGCGGCGGCGACACCAGCCACCGGGAAATGGCCGAACGGTGCTTCGTCCGGCCCGCCACACTCACCGGCGTCGTCGACACGCTCGAACGCGACGGCTTCGTCACCCGCCAGCGGGACCCGAACGACCGCCGCAGCGTCCAGCTCACCCTGACCGACAAGGGCCGGGAGCACGCCCTCGCCATCATCGACCTGATCCACAGCGACCGCCCGCTCACCTCGGTCGACGCCGATCCGGCGAAAAAAGAGGTGATCCGGCAGTTCCTCATCGAAATCATCACGACCATGTCCGGCGGCGACCTTCACCGGTTGAACCCGGACAGCGAGTCCGACACCGAAAAGCCTTCGGGGAGCCGTCCGTGCTGATCCGCCTGCTCCGTACCCACCTGCGTCCGTACCGGCGGCTGCTGGCCGCGGTCGTGGCGTTCCAGTTCGTGGGCACGATGGCGTCGCTCTACCTGCCGAGCCTCAACGCCGACATCATCGACCGGGGCGTGGCCCTCGGCGACACCGACCAGATCCTGCATACGGGCGGCTGGATGCTGCTCGTCAGCCTGCTCCAGATCGCCTGCTCGATCGCCGCCGTCTACCTCGGCGCGAAGACCGCGATGGGATTCGGCCGCGACGTCCGGGCCGGCATCTTCCGCCACGTCAACCGCTTCTCGGCCCGCGAGGTGGCCCGGTTCGGGGCACCCTCGCTGATCACCCGGAACACCAACGACGTGCAGCAGGTCCAGATGCTGGTGCTGATGAGCTGCACCATGCTGGTCGCCGCGCCGATCATGAGCGTCGGCGGCGTGGTGATGGCGCTGCAGGAGGACGTGGGACTCTCCTGGCTGATGCTGGTGTGCGTGCCGGTCCTGGCGGTGGCACTGGGTCTGATCACCCGCCGGATGGTGCCCGGCTTCCGGCTCATGCAGACCCGGATCGACACGGTCAACCGGGTGCTGCGCGAGCAGATCACCGGCATCCGGGTGGTCCGGGCCTTCGTCCGCGAGCCGTACGAGACGAAGCGGTTCGGCGCCGCCAACGCCGACCTCACCGCGACGGCCCTGCGGGTCGGCCGCCTCCAGGCGCTGATCTTCCCGGTGGTCATGCTGGTGCTGAACGTCTCCAGCGTCGCGGTGCTCTGGTTCGGCGCGGAACGGGTGGACGCCAACCAGATCCAGGTCGGCGCGCTGACCGCGTTCCTGCAGTACCTGATGCAGATCCTGATGGCGGTCATGATGGCCACCTTCATGCTGATGATGGTGCCGCGCGCGGCGGTGTGCTCCGAGCGGATCATCGAGGTGCTGGACACCGAGTCGTCAGTGGTGCCGCCGGCCGAGCCGATGATCGTCACGACCAGGCGCGCCGAACTGGAGTTGCGCGGTGTCGCCTTCCAGTACCCCGGAGCGAGCGCGCCGGTGCTGCACGACATCACGTTCCAGGCCAGCCCGGGCCGGACCACCGCCATCATCGGGTCCACCGGCGCCGGCAAGACCACCCTGCTCACGCTGATCCCCCGGCTGGTCGACCCGACCGACGGCGCGGTGCTGATCGACGGGGTGGACGTACGGCTGCTGGAACCGGACGAGATATGGCGCCGGATCGGGCTGGTGCCGCAGCGGCCGTACCTGTTCAGCGGCACGGTGGCCAGCAACCTCCGGTACGGCAACCCCGACGCGACCGACGCCGAACTCTGGGCGGCGCTGGAGATCGCCCAGGCCCGGGACTTCGTCGCCGAGATGCCGGGCGGGCTGAACGCGCCGATCGCGCAGGGTGGCACGAACGTCTCCGGCGGCCAGCGGCAACGCCTGGCCATCGCCCGGGCGCTGGTCCGCAAGCCGGAGATCTACCTCTTCGACGACTCGTTCTCCGCGCTCGACCTCGGCACGGACGCCCGGCTGCGGGCCGCGCTGAAGCCGGTCACCGCGGACGCGGTGGTGGTGATCGTGGCACAGCGGGTCTCCACGATCGTCGACGCCGATCAGATCATCGTGCTCGAGGACGGGGGCGTCGTCGGCATGGGACGACACGAGGACCTGCTCAAGACCTGCCCGACGTACGCCGAGATCGTGGCGTCCCAGCAGACCGCGGAGGTGACCGCATGACGGCGGTACCGGGGCAGAAGCCGGCCACCGCACCGAAGGCCACCACCGAGGCGCCGACGCCGAGCCGGCTGCCCGTGGCCGGACGGCGCGGCAGCGGTCCACCGTGGATGGGCGCCGCCATGCCGGCGGAGAAGTCGATGAACTTCGGGCCGTCCGCGCGGCGGCTGCTGGGCCGCCTGCGGCCGCACCGGCTGCACCTGGCCGCGATCGTCACCCTGGCGGTGGCGAGCGTCGGGGCGAGTGTGGTCGGTCCGAAGATCCTCGGCCACGCCACCGACCTCATCTTCGCCGGCGTGATCGGCCGGCCGATCCCGGCCGGCACCACCACCGAGCAGGCCGTGGCCGCGGCCCGGGCCGCCGGCAACGACAACTACGCCGACATGCTGGCCCGGATGCACGTGGTGCCCGGGGCGGGCATCGACTTCACCGCGCTGGGCCGCACGCTCGCGTTGGCGCTCGCCCTCTACCTGGGTGCCAGCCTGCTGATGTGGTGGCAGGGCTGGCTGCTCAACGGGGTGGTGCAGCGAACGGTGCTGAAGCTGCGCGCCGACGTGGAGGAGAAGCTCAACCGGCTGCCGCTGCCCTACTTCGACCGGCAGCCGCGGGGCGAGCTGCTCAGCCGGGTCACCAACGACATCGACAACATCTCGCAGACCCTGTCGCAGACGCTCAGCCAGCTGCTCACCGCGCTGCTGACCGTGGTCGGCGTGCTGGGCATGATGCTCTGGATCTCGCCGCTGCTGGCCCTGGTCGCCCTGGTGGCGGTGCCGCTGTCCGTGGTCGTCACCCAGCAGATCGCCAAGCGGTCGCAGCGCAGGTTCATCGCCCAGTGGCGGCACACCGGTGAGCTGAACGGCTTGATCGAGGAGGCGTACACCGGCCACGAGCTGGTCAAGGTCTTCGGCCGGCAGCGCGAGGTGCAGGCCGACTTCGCGGCCAAGAACGACGAGCTGTTCCGGGCCAGCTTCGGGGCCCAGTTCATCTCCGGGATCATCATGCCGGCGATGATGTTCGTCGGGAACCTCAGCTACGTCGCGATCGCCGTGGTCGGCGGGCTGCGGGTGGCCTCCGGCACGATGACCCTCGGCGACGTGCAGGCGTTCATCCAGTACTCGCGGCAGTTCACCCAGCCGCTCACCCAGATCGCCTCGATGGCGAACCTGCTCCAGTCGGGGGTGGCCTCCGCCGAACGGGTCTTCGAGGTGCTCGACGCCGAGGAGCAGACCCCGGAGCGGCCCGCTCCGCCCAAGGTCCCCGGCCGGGTCGAGTTCGAACACGTCTCCTTCCGGTACGACCCGGACAAGCCGCTGATCGACGACCTGTCGCTGGCCGCCGAGCCCGGACACACCGTGGCCATCGTCGGTCCGACCGGCGCCGGTAAGACCACCCTGGTCAACCTGATCATGCGGTTCTACGAGCTGGACGCCGGCCGGATCACCCTCGACGGGGTGGACATCAGCTCGATGCGCCGGGACGAGCTGCGCAGCCGAATCGGCATGGTGCTCCAGGACACCTGGCTCTTCGGCGGCACCATCCGGGACAACATCGCGTACGGGCGGCCGGACGCCACCGAGGAGGAGATCCTCACGGCGGCCCGGGCCACCTTCGTGGACCGCTTCGTGCGCAGCCTCCCGGACGGCTACGACACCGTGATCGACGAGGAGGGCAGCAACGTCAGCGCCGGCGAGAAGCAGCTCATCACCATCGCCCGGGCGTTCCTGGCCGAGCCTTCGCTGCTGATCCTCGACGAGGCGACCAGCTCGGTGGACACCCGGACCGAGGTGCTGCTGCAGCGGGCGATGGCCGCGCTGCGCTCGGACCGGACCAGCTTCGTCATCGCGCACCGGCTCTCCACCATCCGCGACGCCGACCTGATCCTGATGATGGAGCAGGGTCGGATCGTCGAGCAGGGAACCCACGAGGAACTGCTCGCCGCCGACGGCGCGTACGCCCGGCTCTACCGGTCGCAGTTCAGCGGTGCGGCGGTCGCCGAGGAGGCCACCGCGTCGGTGCCGGCCGCCGGACCGCCCGGGAGACCGGCGGCCGCACCGGCCGGACGCTGAGGTGGACGG